>JBMDWZ010000013.1:0-5861 GCA_048594865.1 Beutenbergiaceae bacterium | reverse complement strand
TGCAGGACCAGCCGGCCGAGGCGCCCCCGGAACGGTCCGAGCCCAAAGTGCAGGGTTAACTTGGGCGACAAAAGTGCGGGCCTCGCAGGTTATATTTACCTGCGAGGCCCGCTCTTTGAGGTTCTGCGCCGATCAGCGTCCGGCTGAACCTTCGGTGTAGTCGGCGTCCGTGGGCTTGACCCAAGCGAACAGCTTGCGCAGTTCGCGTCCGGTGGCCTCGATCGGGTGCTTCTCACCCTTTTCACGCAGGGCCTTGAACTCCGGTCCACCGGCGTCCTGGTCATCGATGAACCGCTTGGCGAAGGCGCCGTTCTGGATGTCGCCCAGAACCGTCTTCATGTTCTCCTTGACCGAGGGGTCGATGACCCGCGGCCCGGAGACGTAGTCACCGTACTCGGCGGTGTCAGAGACGCTCCAACGTTGCTTGGCGATGCCGCCTTCGTACATGAGGTCCACGATCAACTTGAGCTCGTGCAGAACCTCGAAGTAGGCGACCTCGGGCTGGTAGCCGGCTTCGGTGAGCACCTCGAAGCCGTACTGCACCAGCTGCGAAGCGCCACCGCACAGCACTGCCTGCTCACCGAACAGGTCGGTCTCGGTCTCTTCGGTGAAGGTGGTCTTGATTCCGGCGGCGCGCAAGCCGCCGATCGCCAGCGCATAGGACAGCGCCAGATCCCACGCGGTACCCGAGGGGTCCTGCTCCACGGCGACGATCACGGGCACACCGCGGCCATCGACGTATTCGCGGCGAACCAAGTGTCCGGGGCCCTTGGGGGCAACCATGATGACGTCCACGGTTTCCTTGGGCTGGATGAAGTCGTAGCGGATGTTGAATCCGTGCCCGAACACCAGGGTGGCGCCATCGCGAAGGTTGGGTGCAATCTCCTGGGCGTACACGGTGCGCTGCACCTGGTCCGGTGCCAGCACGACGACGACGTCGGCTTCGGCGGTTGCCTCGCCAACGCTTAGGACCTTCAGGCCCTCATCTTGCGCCTTGGCACGAGAAGACGACCCTTCCCGCAGACCGACCCGGACGTCAACGCCCGAGTCCCGCAGGTTCAACGCGTGGGCATGGCCCTGACTGCCGTACCCGATCACCGCAACCTTCTTCGCAGCGATCAGGGACAGGTCGGCGTCGTCCTCGTAGAACAGCTCAGCCACAGTGGCACTCCTTAGTAATGGATTTCTTGTCAGTCGAATGGATCAGAGGTAAATCAGGCGCTGCGCGCAATGCGCTCCAGGGCCCGGTCGGTCATCGAACGCGACCCACGGGAAATAGCGACCGCCCCGGATTGGACGATCTCGCGGACCCCGTAGGGCCCAAGTGCCGTGAGCAGTGCCTGGATCTTGTGCTCGCCGCCGGTGGCCTCAATGGTCACCGCATCGGCCGCCACGTCAACGACGTGCGCCCGGAACAACTCGACCACTTGCAGCACGGCCGTCCGGGAGGCGTCATCGGCCTTGACCTTGACCAGCAGCAGTTCACGCTGGACCGAGGCTTCGGGCGCGAGTTCGACGATCTTGATGACGTTGACGAGCTTGTTCAGTTGCTTGGTTACTTGCTCCAGCGCATTGAACTCCACGTCAACCACCACGGTGATCCGGGAGATCTCTTCGTGTTCGGTGGGACCAACGGCCAGAGAGTGGATGTTGAACGCGCGCCGTGCGAACAGCGCCGCCACCCGGGTCAGGACACCGGGCTTGTTCTCCACCAATACCGAGAGGGTGTGTCGGGACATATCTAATCCAGCCTCACTCGTCGCGCTCGAAGTCCGGGGTAATGCCCCGGGCGTACTGAATGTCATCGTTGGAGACGCCGGCGGCGACCATCGGCCACACCATCGCATCGGCGCTGACCACGAAATCCACCACCACGGGGCGGTCGTTGATCTCATTGGCGCGCTTGATCGTGGCGTCCACGTCCTTGGCGTTGTCGCACCGCAATCCCACGCACCCGTAGGCCTCAGCGAGTTTGACGAAGTCCGGGATCCGCACGGTCTCGTGGCCGGTGTTCAGGTCGGTGTGGGAGTAGCGCTGGTCGTAGAACAGCGTCTGCCACTGGCGCACCATGCCCAGCGATGAGTTGTTGATGACGGCAATCTTGATCGGAATTCCTTCGATCGCACAGGTGGCCAACTCTTGGTTGGTCATCTGGAAGCAGCCATCGCCGTCGATCGCCCACACCAGGGCGTCTGGCTCGGCGACCTTAGCGCCCATCGCGGCCGGAACCGAGTAGCCCATGGTTCCCAACCCACCGGAGTTCAGCCAGGTGCGCGGGTTTTGGTACCGGATGAACTGGGCGGCCCACATTTGGTGCTGGCCCACGCCGGCCACGTAGATCGCCTCGGGTCCGGAGATTTCACCGAGCCTAGAGATCACGTGCTGCGGTGCGAGCAACCCGTCATCGGTGGGAGTCCAGCCCAGCGGGTAGGTCTCACGCATGCCATCGAGCATCCGCCACCACGCCACCAGATCCGGACGGCCGTGCTGGGCCTGCTCGTGCTCCAGCGCCGGAGTCATCTCCGACAGGATCTCTTTCAGATCCCCGACGATCGGGACGTCGGCGAATCGGTTCTTGGAGATTTCCGCCGGGTCGATGTCGGCGTGCACCACGGTGGCGCCCGGGGCAAAGGAGTCCAGCTTGCCGGTGACTCGGTCGTCGAACCGGGCGCCCAGTGCCACCACCAGGTCGGCCTTCTGCAGCGCCGCGACCGCGGGAACGGTGCCGTGCATACCCGGCATGCCCAGGTTCTGCGGGTGCGCATCGGGCAAGGCACCGCGCGCCATCAGGGTGGTGACCACCGGCGCACCGGAGAGGTTGGTGAGTTCCAACAGCTCTTCGCTCGCGCCGGAACGGATCGCCCCACCGCCCACATACAGCACCGGGCGGCTGGAGGTGGCCAGCAGCCGGGCTGCCTCGCGCACCTGCTTACTGTGCGGTTTGGTGATCGGGCGGTACCCGGGTATGTCGAATTCCGTGGGCGGCCAGTGGAACGTGGTCTGTTCCTGCATAGCCGACTTCGCAATGTCTACCAGCACCGGTCCAGGGCGCCCCGTGGAGGCGATGTGGAAGGCCTCGGCGATACGTGCCGGAATGTCATCGGGGTCTGTGACCAGGAAGGAGTGCTTGGTGATCGGCATCGTGATACCCACGATGTCGGCCTCTTGGAAGGCGTCGGTGCCGATCATCGGTGCCGCCACCTGACCGGTGATAGCGACCATCGGAATTGAGTCCATGTGCGCATCGGCCAAGGCGGTGACCAGGTTGGTCGCTCCGGGACCGGAGGTGGCCATACATACGCCCACTCGGCCCGAGGCGTGGGCGTAACCCGAGGCAGCGTGGCCCGCGCCCTGCTCGTGGCGCACCAGGATGTGGCGCAGCCGAGTGGAGTCGAACAGCGGGTCGTAGACCGGGAGGATCGCACCACCGGGAATGCCGAAGACGACGTCGGTCCCGGTCTCCTCGAGCGCCCTGACTACGGCCTTCGCACCGGTCATGGGCTCACCGACGCTAGGCGCTACCTCAAGGGCTGGGCTCAACGTCGTTTTGGGCGGGTGTGGTCGCGGCGGCGCGGGGTGTGGAACCTTGGCCATCGCTCCTCCTGACGTTCGGATGGACAGAAAAAAGCCCCTCGGCCTGTGTGCTTGGCGAGGGGCGCGGTAGGTGTCTGATCAGGCTTGGTCAGTCCCTCGCGCCCGCGCGAAGAACTACGACAAGTCGAATCGATCCGTACTGCATGATGCGATGGTATCCCGGCGCCACCCATGCTCCACAACCGCGTCTCACATAGTGGGCCACGGCTTCAGAATATGGACACGGCGAGTGCGGTAGGCCCGGCCGAGCCACATCCGGTGCACCTCGGGTCTCGACCCGGGCGCGCTCGCGTGGGTAGCGGTGCCCATTGCCCGGCAATACCCGCGTGCCCGATAGTTCCTTCTGTATCGCACGGGGTTTACTGCGATCACTCCCCACTTCACCGGACGACCGCGGCAAACCCGCCGCGCGTCCCCTCACCATCACAGAGGAACCATGACCCAGCCCGGCTACCCCACTATCCCCCTGCCCATGCGCGTGGATTACGACGCTGCCGCGATTGCCAAGGCGAGGCGAATGAACTACATCTTCGCCGCCGTCGGCCTGGCCTTGGCGATCATCGGCACCATCGTGTACTTCACCCTCGATGGCACCAACTACCTGCTGATCCTTATCGGCGTCGCGGCGATTGGCGCACTCGCCTTCGGCTACTTCGGCTGGAACGCTGGCCGTGCCGCCGCCAAGACCGGCGGAGTGGCCTGGGTCGCTCACGAAAACGGACTAGAGCTCGCCGAAACCGGGCTGCTCGGCTGGGAGGAGATCGCCGAGATCACCGTGCTGGTGCAATCCGGCGATGCGGAGCGAGACAAGTTCGTCGCTAACATCAGCGAGGTCTTGGCTACCAAGACGCTGGAGAGCAGCGGCGCCGGAAACTCCACCTCCACCTTGGCGGTCCGGGTGCACGATCCGGCCGCGGTCAACCGGCGACTGGCGCAAGCGGGCCTTGACCCGCTGCGCAGAACCGGCCCACACCTGGTGCGCCAGATCAACAACACCACTCCCCCGAACACCGTGGCGGTTGGCGCCTTGATGACCGTGGCCGGCGCCCGAGGTGTCACGACCGACGTTCGGAACATGAAGGTCGCCTAGCAGATCGGTGATGCGGCACCCGGGCCGGATAGTTAATCGACCGCCCGGCCGCTGACCCGCAGCGCGAGTTGCGTTCGGTCGGCCAGTCCCAGCTTTCGCAGGGCGGCCGAGACGTGGTTTTTCACCGTGCCCTCGGTGATGTGCTGGGCCTTGGCGATCTCTCGGTTGCTCAGGCCCGCCGCCACCTGCCGGGAGATATCTAGTTCCCGCTCGGTCAGGTGCTCGACGCCGTCGAAGGAGTTGGTGAGTGGCTCGTGCCGTAGGTGCGCGATCAGTCGGTCGGTGGCGGCCTCACCGAGCACCGACTGGCCGGCCGCAGCCCGCCGGATGCCGGCGAGCAGATCGTCGGGATCGGTGTCCTTGAGAAAGTGCCCGCGAGCGCCGGCCCGCAGCGCACCAAACACGTACTCCTCTTGGTCGAAGGTGGTCAGCAAAACCGTCTGCACCTGCGGATGGTCGGTGGTGATCTGCTCAATGAGCGCCACGCCGTCCATCCTGGGCATCCGAGCATCGATGAGGGCCACATCTGGTGCCAACTGAGCCAAAATCTCGAGCGCCTCAAGGCCGTCCCCTGCCTCCCCCACTACTTCCATATCCGCTTCGGCTTCGATGAGGGTGCGCAGCCCGCCACGAACCAGGGCGTGATCGTCCACCAATAACACGGTAATCATGCGTTCTCCCGAACTACGGGTAGGTCGATGGTCATGGTGAAGCCAGAGTCGGTATCGATCCGCAAGGTACCGCCCAGGGACTGCGCCCGCTCTCGTAATGAGCTCAGCCCGAACCCTTCTGCTATCGGGCCGGGATCGCCGTCGTCCCTGATCGCCAAGCGCACCCGTCCGGCCTCCACGGTGAGGCTGGCATCGACGGTGGCCGCGTGGGAGTGACGCACGGCGTTGGTCAGGCCCTCTTGCATGGTCCGGTATAGCACCTGCTGAGTGGCGATATCGAAGGAGTCCTCCGGCCCACTGGAGGTGAACCGCACGGTGAGCCCGGCAGCGGCGAAGGATTCTGCGAGTTGGTTCAGCGCCCGGGAGTCCACCGGCGTCCCCTGCGGGAGCGGCCGCAGTGCCCGCACCCACTGTCGGGTGTCTTGCAGGGCTTTGGCGGTGAGGCCCTTGGCCTTGGCGACCTCGGTCCACGCTGCCTCGGGATCACGGGTACGCATCCGGGCCGC
>JBMDWZ010000129.1:0-5100 GCA_048594865.1 Beutenbergiaceae bacterium | reverse complement strand
GCCGCCACCATTTCCCGGGTGGGGCCGCCACCGCCGTCGCCGTGCCCGAAGGGCGCCAGCGAGGTGTTCGCCCGGCCCTTTTCGGCGTACTGACGCTGCGCGCGGAACAGCTCCTTGGCCGAGATCTGGGCGTTGTAGGTGTCCACCGGCGGGAAGTGCGTGAAGATCCGGGTGCCGTCGATGCCCTCCCAGTCGAAGGTGTGGTGCGGCATCGTGTTGGTGTCGTTCCAGGAGATCTTCTGGGTTAGGAACGCGTTCTTGCCCGATTCCAGGGCGATCTGCGGAAGCGCGCCGGAGTAGCCGAAGGAGTCGGGCAGCCAGACGTCCTTGGGCTCAAAGCCGAAGGCGTCGATGAAGTAGCCGGTGCCCTCCACGAACTGGCGGGCCATCGCCTCGCCGCCGGGCATGTTGGTGTCCGATTCCACCCACATACCGCCAACCGGGATGAACCGGCCCTCGGCGACCTTCTCCTTGATGCGCTCGAACAGTTGCGGGTAGTACTGCTCGATCCAGTAATACTGCTGGGCCGAGGAGCAGGCGAAGGTGAAGTCCGGATCGGTCTCCATCAGAGCCAGTACGTTGGAGAAGGTGCGGGCACACTTGCGCACCGTCTCACGCACCGGCCATAACCAGGCGGAGTCGATGTGGGCGTGACCCACGGCGTGCACCCGGTGAGCCGAGGCGTAGGCCGGTGCGGACAGCGCACCTTCAAGCTCACGGCGGCCATCGGCAGCGGTACCGGAGACATCGGTGGGGTCGACGGCGTCGAGCATGTCTTCCAGAGCCCGCAAGATCTCCGCGCGACGGGGTAGGTCTTCGCTGAGTTCGTAATACAGGCCGCGCAGAGCGTCGACGTCTTGGGCCAGTTCCCATACCGGGACATCCAGCAGGGCCACGTCCACGGTCTTCAAAACGTAGATCGGGTCGGTGCCCGCGGTGGCCTTGTCACCCATGGGGGTGACGTTGACCCAGGAGCCTCCGGGAACGTCGGGGTTCGCGGCAGCCTCGATGTACAGGTCGATCTCGCCACCGGGCTCCACGGTCAGGTGGACGTACTGGTTGCGGGGCTCCAGGGCCTTAAGGATGTCACCCTGTGGGGTGTACACGGCGCCTTCGGCCTGGAATCCCGGACCGGCGCCGGAGAAGCCCAGGTCCACCACGAGCTCCAGGGCCGTGTTGCCCTCATCCAGATCCTGCTTCCAGTCACTGGGCACCTGCCCGGTCACGTGGAACCACACGGTTCCCCACGGCTTGCCCCATGGCGCACCGACCTCATGCGGGGTGTAGGTGGCCCCGATCGCCTCGGCGAATGGCACCGGCTCATCGGGAACTTCCCATGCGCTGACTTGAAGCTGCTGGCGCTTCTTGTACTGCACGGGGGTCAGCCATCCCCCAACGAAACGTTCGAGTCGTTGAATGGTTCTGGCGGTGGTGTCGTGCATTGTTCACTCCTTGCGAGGTCGTGCCTCGCCGTCGGGTCGGTTCGGAAGAGTCTTCAGATGTCAACGCTGTCATATCTGACATTACGCGCAAAACCGGCGCAGCGATGACAGGTGAGGTTTACAGCCCCGGCTCACCGTACCCCGGTGGCAACTCAAAGCCTTCGTACAGTTCCATCTGTGGCGCCACCCTGTTTTGGGCGTTCTGGGCAGCCTCCTCCGGGGTCGCCGACCCGTGCAAAATGCTGTCTTGCGCCTGGACCAAGGAGTCCCAGAACAACGAGCCAACCGGCAGTGGCGGCCGGGAAATGGAGTACTCCAACTGGTCCGCGAAGAACTCGAGTTCACGGTCGAAACCATCGGGCTCCTCAATGACTTCCAGGTGCGTGGGAATCTTGGCGAGCGGCGTCATCGCGATCCGCTGGCCAGGCGCGCCGCAGAAGTGCTTCCAAAAGTCCCAGACGGCCTGGGATAGCGAGGACCCGACCGGGGCCACCAACGCGAACCCGCCCGACCAGGTGTAGGGCGAATCACCTTCGTTGAACACCGGAAGGTAGGTAAACCCGTAGTCCAGCTCGGGCTTGTAGGTGTTGATCGCGTTGACCGTGAACGGACCGGAGATCTGCATTCCCTGCTGGCCGCCAAAGAAGGAGGTCTGCGCGGGTGGGGCGTTCGGGGGTTGGTAGGTGGCCTTGAACGCATCCACGCGTGCGAAGTTCATTTCGCTGGACCAGTCCCGGAAGCTCTCCAGCACCTCGATCACCTCAGGTGAGTTCATGTTGACCTCACCGGTGTCGTTATCGAAGAACTGCGCCCCGCGGCCGATCATCCACGTCAGCGCCCATCCCTCGGCGTCCCAGGGGATCAGCCCGAGGCGGGTGTAGTTGCCTCGATCATCGGTCTGAACCATCTGCTCATTGAGTTCCAGCACCCGGTCAATCGTCGGCGGACCGTTCTCGATAGCGAACTCATCGGGGTCGATCCCGGCCTCGGCCAGGCTGGTCTTGTTGTAGAACATCCCGCGAGAGTCAGTATCGAACGGCAACCCGTAGGTTTGGCCCTCGAATCGCAACTCGTCGAGCGCAAAAGGCGCCCACTGGTCGAAGAAGCCGTCGTCTTCGTATTGCTCCACCAACTGATCCACCGGCTCTAGCAGTCCGAGCGAAGCGAACTGTGCCACGGTGAAACGGTCCATCACCCACAAGTCGGGCGCGGTACCTCCGCGGACCGCGGTGATCGCGGCGGTAGCGTCGCCCGTTCCGGTCGAAGGCACCAACGACGGCGTCACGCTCACCGAAGGGTGGTCGGCCACGAATGAGTCGATGATCCGGGTTTGCGCTTCTTCCTCGGCACCACCCAAGCCCCAGAGGCGCACGTGATCGGGCGATGACTGCCCGCGAGAGCAGCCGGCGGCGAGCGCTCCGATGCCCGCCAGTCCAGCCCCGGCGAAGAACGTTCTGCGATTGATCACTTGAAGCCTCCGATCGTGATGCCTCGGATGAAGTAGCGCTGGAAGATAAAGAAGAGCACCAACAGCGGCAGGATCACCAGGAATGAGGCAGCCATGAGCAGATTGAACTGGATGTCCTCGGTGTGGGTCTGACGGAACATTTGCATTCCGATGGACAGGGTCTGCACGTCGGTGTCCTGTAGGTAGATCAATGGGCCCATGAAGTCATTCCACGCGCCCACGGCGGCGAAGATGCCCACCGCGGTCAGCGCCGGTCGCGCCTGCGGGAATACGACCCGCCACGCAATCCGCCACTCCCTAGCGCCGTCGACTCTGGCGGCATCGAGCATGTCGCGGGGCGTTTGCTTGAGGAACTGCCGCAGCAGGAACGTGTAGAACGCGGCGGCAAACATGTTCGGGACGATCAACGGCGCCCACGTGTTGACCAAGCCGAGGTTGGCCCACAGGTCGAACATTGGGATCAGCGTCACCGGGAAGGGCAGGAACAGCGTGGCGATCACGATGTAGAACACCTTGTCCCGGCCGCGCCAATCGATGCAGGCAAAGCCATAGGCAACGATGAAGTTCGACAGCACTGCAAGCACCACCGAAGAGATCGTGATGATGGCGGAGTTGCGGAAGAACAACCAGAACGGCATCACGCTGACCGCGTCGGCGAAGTTCGACCAATTCAGCTCGCGAGGCCAAAGCGTCGGCGGGAACTCAGCGAGCTCTTGGCCGCTCTTAAGGGCCGAGATCACCATCCAGTACAGCGGAACTAGGAACAGCAGGCTCAGCCCGATCAAAATGACCCGGGAGATCACCGAGGAGTACCACTTGGCGCGCGTGCCGTCGGCACGGCGTCCGTAACCGCGGTCGGCGGCAGCCTTCTTCTTCGGCGTGGTTTGCGTCGTCGTCATCTCAGCCTCCTCAGCCTGCGGCCACGTCGTAGTGGACGAAGCGCCGCGACAGCCAGAAGACCAATCCAGCCAGCACGATGCCAACGAGGAACAGCATGACCGCGAGCGCCGAGGCGTAACCGAGTTGCGCGTATGAGAAAGCGTTTCGGTAGAGGTAGAACATGTAATACAAGGTTCCGTTGTCCGGGCCCCCGGCGCCGTCGGTCAAAACGTAGGCCTCGGTGAACACCTGCAGCGCCCCGGAGATGCCGGTGATGAGGTTGAACAGGATCACCGGTGAAAGCAGCGGCAAGGTGATCGATCGGAACTGCCGCCAGGCGGAGGCTCCGTCAACCCGAGCTGCCTCATACAGGGTCGAGGGAATGTTGCGCAGCCCTGCCAGATAGATCAGTGCCGCGTTACCCGCCGCCAGTTGCGCCATCAGGACGATGACGACCTTGGCCGTGGTCGGATCGCCTAGAAGGTTGACGTTCTGGCCACCGAATATTCCGAGCACCCGGTTGAAGAGACCGAACTGCGGGTTGACGAACACGATGAAAATAAAGGACATAGCGAACACTGGCACCAGAGAGGGCACGTACAGCGCCGTCCGGTAGACGGCGACCTCCCGGACACTGCGGTTCATCGCCAGGGCCAGGATCAACGCCACGACCAGCCCGATGGGCACGGCGAGCCCCGCGTGGAACAGGGTGTTGCCCACAGAGATCCTGGTCAGCGGATCGAGGAATGCGGCGACGTAGTTGCCGAACCCGACCCATTCGGGCGATGCCATCCCTGAATACCTGGTGAGCGAGATCGCGAAGGAGTACACCAGTGGATAGAGCACAAAGACGATCACCCCCACGATCCAGGGCGAGATGAACATGAGCCCCACGCGGAGCTGGCGTTTCTCGCGCGTTGTCCATGGGGCCTTCTTGGACCGGCCTCGCGTCGCCTCAGGCGGCGCGTCTGCTCGTGCCTGTGTCATCGCTGTCATGGCGCTCCCTTGCGTTCCGACGCAGCAAGAGTCCCACCGAAGCAAGTGAGGCGCAAGTCACATTTCTGACCAATGTCGTACTGAATCGATCAGTCCAGCACCTTCACACCTCGCCGCGCAGTGCCTAGTGGTGAGCCCAGCGCACCCGCCTAGTTCAGCGGTTTTGACCGCCGGTAGAGACATGAACCACAGAGCGCGGCTATAGGCAGGTGGCGATCTCGGTGAGAGGATCGCATCCGGTGCAAGCCCCCGCGATCGAGAGGAACGCATGAGCGAGAACACTGCAGAGCGCGACGAGGAACTGGACATCATCGA
>JBMDWZ010000128.1:0-13666 GCA_048594865.1 Beutenbergiaceae bacterium | reverse complement strand
ACGTATCGGACGCCGCGCAGGGCCTGAAGTACTGGGGTCAGGTACCGGTGTGGGCGCTGATTGGCGCCACCACCTTCGACACCGCCATGTGGCCAAAAGATGGACGGTTCTTGCTGCCGATCAAGATCGCGGTGCAGCGGGCTGAGAAGATCGACGTCGGCGACGTGGTGACCACGACCCTGTGGCTTCGCGGCGGCTAATCAAGCCTGGAGGGTGAGGAGTTCGTCGCACCTAGCAGTCGATGCCATTTGGAGTCGATGCCCTTAGGAGTCGATGCCTGGACGGCGCCGGTTCTGCTTGACCGATCCGCGCTGCGTCTTGGCCTGCAGTCGGCGTTGCACCGACCCGCGGGTGGGTTTGGTGGCCCGCCGTTTGCGCGGAGGAGGCGCGAGGGCACCGGCGATCAAGGTCGCCAGCCGCTGCGCCGCGGCCTGCCGGTTGCGCAGTTGCCCGCGGTGCTCCGAGGCTGCCACCGTGATGACACCGCCGGAGTCCGTGCGGCGGCCGAGCCGGCCACGCACCCGCTCGCGTTGCGCAGGCGTGAGCACCGCGGTGGCACCGAGATCCCAACTGAGCTCGACCCGAGAATCGGCGGTGTTCACACCCTGACCGCCTGGTCCGGAGGATCGCGAGAAACGCCACTGCAGTTCAGCTTCGGGAATGGTGATTGCGGGTGTCACCCGCAGGCCCTCACCCGCAACCATCGATCCCATCCTCCATCACACGTGCACTAACCCAGGTACCCCTAGCACTCGGACTTAGCCCCGCGCGAGCGCACCCATCGGGTCCCACGCGGGCAGCACGATCGGCTCATCAGCAAGCCGATCTTGCAGTTCTTGGGGCAACCGCGAGCGGTGCACCGCGATCTCAAAGACGTGCTCGGCGAACCATGAATCGTTCATGGTCCAGAAACCCTTGTCCGCCTTGTCCGGACCCCAGGAGTTCTCCACCCGCCACCGGCGCGGCACGCCTTCATGCAGGTCGACGCCGGTGAACACCATGGCGTGGGTCATCAGCGACTCGTGGTGGATTAGGCGCTGTGCTTTAGTCAGGTCGAAATCGACGTCGTAGACCGAGCCATAGTCGTACAGGTTGGCGTCCCAGTAGCCCAGATCGGCGTTGGACTGCTTGCCGGTGTCACACCCGAACCAGACGGGCTCGCCATCGGTGATGGAGGCGGCGGTGAGGCTGCGCAGCAGGTCCACGTCCACGTTCAGGTATGTCACCGCGGGCGCGTCGGCGACATTGCCGAGGAATTCGACCGTGAAGGTGCGGCCCTGGGGTGAGGTGTCACGGGGGTCGTGCACCACGCACACGTAGTCCTGCAGCTGTGCGGACACGTACTTGTCCGCGAACTGCACCGGGGTCATGGCACCGTCGCGGTGGAAGCCGCCCTCGGTGTCATTCCACTGCCACAGGAACGATTCCGGCGGGGTGCCCAGGTGGATCGCCAACACGCGATAGATGGCGGCGAGCGTCTCTTCCTTGGCGGCGGCGACCTCGCCCGCGTCGGCTCCGTCCGCAACGAGGGCGCGCAGGTCTCGGGCGCCCTGGCGCAGCACCGTCTGCAGCGACCGGTTCATCTGGCCGGTGTTGGAGGAGGATTCGGTCTCCGGCATGGCGGTCTTGGGGACCAGACCGTACTTGCGCACGAGCGCCACGAACATGTTCCACTGCCCGCCGTCGTCGATCGGGGCGCCCAACAGGTGCGCGACGGTGCGGTCATCGACGTCCCTGCTGGCGGTGCTGAGGATCGATTCCAGGAAGTAGTTGGCGCGCTCCAGCTTGTCCCAGAACAGCAGCCAGGCTTGGGAGAATTCGAAGTTCTTCACGCCCATCTGCTGGGCGGCGCCCGATCGCAGCACGTTGAGCCCGGCGAACAGCCAGCAGCGGCCCGACTTCTTCTGGTTGGTGGCCTCGTGGCTATCCAGGATGTGCGACATCGAGTGGTCGATGCTGGTGACGACGTCGCGGTCCAGCGCGATGGCGTCGACGGCGTTCTTGGTCACCGCGTTTTGGGCGATTTTGAATCGTACGTCCTGCGCGAACGCGGCCCGGTAACGAGCCACATCCGCGGGCGCGAGAGCGCCGCGCTCGGAGGTGGTGGATGGCGTGTGGGTGGTTGTGGTCATCTATCCATTGTGGGGGCAGGAGATTAAAGGTGCGTAACCTCCTGCCCCACAATGACCGGCTCAGATCAGATCTTTACCTTCACGCTTGGCGGCCAACCATTCGGAGATGAATGCGCGGCCGATAATGCCCATGACGACCAGCACGATCGCCGGCCAGATCAGGGTGTAGACGGTCAGAGTGATAGTGCTCATTTGTCCTCCTGCGCTGCATTGACGGAGTTGTCGTCGGTAACGACGTCCGGCTTGGTCTCGGCGTCGTCGAAGTCACCGGTGCGCTCAGCGATCAGCGTGAAGTCGAACCGCTCCTTGCGCCCTGCGGACATCGCCACGCACACCAGGGTGCTGACGGCGTAGGCCACCAGCGAGGCGCTCAACGTGGCGTAGTCGTGCAGGAAGCCGATGGCGAACGGTGCTGAGGCCACGATCGCCACGACTGCGACGACCTTGGCGACCCGTGCACCAAAGAACCCGAAGGCCATGAGACCCAACACCACACCGATTCCGACCACGGCGAGCACGTCGACGATGAAGCCGGTGACGCCGGTCAGCGGGATCCACTCGAAGCGCACCGGAATGAAAATCGCCAGGGCGGTCAGGACGGCGGTGGTGAAGGCCTTGTTGGTGACCTTGTCCCAGTAGAAGCTCGCCAGCACCGGGAACACCAGGCAGCCCCACAGGGCTCCGACGAACACGAGCAGGTCCAGAATGTTGAGCTGCAGGCTGGCGAAACACACCGCAATCGCGGTGGCGACCACCATGGTGATTCGGCCCACCAGCAGCATTGTGCGCGGGTTGGCCTTCTTCTTTCCCGCCACGTTTTGGCCGTACACGTCGGCCATCACGATCGAGGACAGCGCCGAAAGGTCGGAGTCCGCCGTTGAGGACAGTGCACCGATGATCATCACGAAGAAGACCGCCAGCAGCACCGCCGGAAGGTAGGCCACCGCCATCTCTGGGATGAGGTTGTTGGAGTTGCCGTCGGTGGGCTCAAAGCCCAGGTATAGGGCGAGTACACCGAGCATCCCGACGCCGATCACCATGGCTCCGTAGCCGACGGTGGCGGTAATGAACGTGGGCTTGATGAGGTCTTCTCGGACCGCAAAGAGCCGCTGAGCGATGGTCTGGTTCCCGATCGCGTAGGCCAATACCGCCGCGATGTAGGGCGCGCCCTGGTTGAAGAAGGCTTCGCTGGAGAAGAAGCTGCTCTGCTCGGCGGTGAGGTTGCCCGCACCGGTCTCAAAGGCCGAGGGGAAGTCGGCGGCGAAGAAGATGAACGGCACGATCACCACGACCGCGCCGAACATGGCCATCACCTGCACGAAGTCGGTAAGCACCGAGGCGCGGAACCCTGACCACAGCGTGTACAGCAGCACACCCGAGGCCACCGCCAACACACCCTGAATGAAGGTGAACGGAGACAGCATGGCGATCACCACGCCACCGGCGATGAAGTTGGACATCAGGCTGATGACGCTGCCGACCACGTTGGAGCCAGCGAGCATCAACTGGCTGGAGCGGCCGTGCCGAGCGTGCATCACCTCGGCCAGAGTGTGCGCCTTGGGCGCGACCTGGCGGATCCGCTTACCGAAGGGGTAGATGAACAGGATCATCAGGGCGCCCCACAGCCCGTAGTGGATGGGGCCGGAAACGCCGTAGGTGTAGCCCGACGTCGCCGAGGCGTACATCGAGGATGCCCAAATCCAAGTGGCCGTCATACTCGCCGCGGAGATCCCGAAACCGATTTTGTTACCGGCGGTCATGTAACCGTCGGCGTTCTCTTTTCGTTTTCGGATCCCGTGCGCGATGTAGAACGTCCCGCCGTAAAACACCAGCAGCAGTACTACAACGACGACGGGGTGGAACGACGTGCCCTCGTTCACCTGACACCTTTCTCTCGCGGACGCGCAGAAGCAAAGGCCGCGAAAGTGGTGAGGTTCAATGCCAGCGCACCACGCGGCCTTCTCCTGCCTGAATGAGCGGGCGACCGAGCCGCCCAGCAAACTCAGCGACGTTAGCACAGGGCCTCCGGCCGGGGCCGGGACGTATCACGTCTCGAAATTTTGGTAACGAACCGGCCTCAAATGCATGCGGTTGGGCGCAGCAGCGGTCCAACCGCACCTGCGCGTCTCGTAAAGCGGGCACCGAAGCCCCGTTTGCCCTACGGTTGCTTGGGTTCGCACCACTCGCGACCCACAAGCACTTTTTGGGTCCGCACCACCTGCGGCCCACTGACACTTTCGGGTCCGACACCGCCGTCGGCGGCACGATGAGATGACGATACGGAAAGCACTGATGACGACGAAACCGACACCGACGAAACCAAGGAACTCGAAAGTCAACTGGCCGGTCTTTGTCGCCTCAGCGGCGATCATTCTGGGCGTTACGATCTGGGCCGCGGCGGCACCCGGGCCGGCGTATAACGCCCTGGAGACCGCGTTTTTGTGGGTCGGCGACGCCCTGGGTTGGTATTTCATTTTGACCGCGGCGATCGTGGTGGTGTTCGTGCTCATCATCGCGTTCAGCAAGGTGGGCCGTACCCGACTCGGACCGGACCACTCCAAACCAAAGTTCAACCTGTTCACCTGGACGGCGATGCTCTTCGCTGCGGGCATCGGGGTGGACCTGATGTTCTTCTCCGTGGTGGGCCCGGCAACCAACCTGCGGGTGGGACCGGGAACCGAGGCCGGCAGCGCTGCGGCCGCGGAGCAGGCGGTGCTGTGGACGATGTTCCACTACGGCATCCCCGGCTGGGCGATGTATGCGCTGATGGGTGCGGCGTTCGGGTTGTTCGCCTACCGCTATCACCTGCCGTTGAGCATCCGCAGCGCCCTGTACCCGATCATCGGACGCCGCGCCCGCGGCGCCACAGGCGACGTCATCGAAACCGGCGCAGTGATCGGCACCGTGTTCGGGATCGCCACCTCACTGGGCATCGGTGTGGTCTTCCTCAGTGTCGGGATCAACCACATCTTCGACATCGAGTCCGGTCTGGGCGTGCAGGCTGCTTTGATCACCCTCGCGGTGATCGTGGTGACCATCTCCACCGTCTCCGGTGTGGACAAGGGCATTCGGCGCCTGTCGGAGCTGAACGTGCTCGTGGTCATCGCGCTGATGCTCTACGTACTCATCTCCGGCCAAACCGTGCAGATGCTGGACGCCCTGGTGAAGAACTTCGGTGACTTCGCCTCCATGTTCCCCGGGATGCTCGCCGAAACCTTCGCCTATGACAATGACCCCGACTGGCTCGATGAAAACTGGCGCAGTTGGTGGACGATCTTCTTCTGGGCCTGGTGGATGGCCTGGGCCCCGTTTGTGGGCCTGTTCCTGGCGCGTATCTCCCGCGGCCGCACGTTGCGGCAGTTCATCACCGGTGTGCTCCTAGTGCCATTCGCGTTCATCGCAATCTGGATTTCGGTGTTCGGAAACGCCACTATCACCCGAATCATCGGCGGCGATGACACCTTTGCCGAGAACGCCGAGTCACTCGATGGGTCGGGTTATTACGAGCTGCTCTCCGGGTACCCCGAGGCCGGATTCGTCATCGGCATTTCGGTGCTCGTCGGGCTGCTCTTCTACGTCACCAGCGCGGACTCTGGCGCACTGGTGCTGGCTAATTTCACCTCCGTCACCAAGGACTCCACCAGCGACGGCCCACCGTGGCTGCGGATCGTGTGGAGCGTGGCGATCGGTGCGCTGACACTGGTCATGCTGATGATCGACGGGGTCGAAACGCTGCAAATGGCTACCGTCATCATCGGCTTGCCGCTCTCAATCATCCTGTATCTGCTGATGGCCGGGGTGTGGCGAGCGTTGCGGGTGGAAACCTACGGTGCCGACTCCCGCGCCGCAGCGCTGCCCTCGGCACTCTCCGAGCGCATCGGGAGCAGCAGCGAGCCCTCGCGCGGGCGCTGGCGCCGCCGCCTCACCAGGTACATGCGCTACCCGAGTGCCGATGAGGTCGCCACCTACATCTCCGAGTCCGCCGTGCCAGCAATCCAAGAGGTGGCCGCGGAAATGAAGTCCCAGGGCGCACAGGTCACTTGTGAGCGCGGAATGGTTCCCGACACCGACATCCCCCACATCGACCTCAACGTTCACTTTGGCGAGCAGGGAGTGTTCAAGTACCAGATCTACCCTGTGGAGTACTCGGTCCCGAACTTTGCCGGCTACCAGTCCGAGTCCGACACGTACTGGAAGGTGGAAGTGTTTTCTGCGACCGGCTCCGCCGGGCACGACCTGTTCGGCTACACCCATGACCAGGTGATCACCGACGTGCTCGACGCCTATGAGCGCCACCTGGCGGTGATGACCATGAACGAGAACGCCGGCTCCCCCATCGGCCTGACCGTGGGCGATGTGCCCGCCGATTGGGATAACGACCGCACCGGCGATTCGGCCGCGTCGAAGCCTGCCGATGGTGCGTCCGCCGCATCCGCCGCTGAGTCAAAGGACGATGACGTAAAGGACCCTCGATGAGCACAACCTCAGCCACCACCTCACCGGCGACCCTCTTCATCGACGGCGCCTGGGTACCCGCCGCCAGCGGCGACACTCGCCTGATCACGTGCCCGGCCGATGGCACCGAGGTCGCCACCGTGTCCGAGGCAGCGCAGGCCGATGCGGTGGCCGCGATCGCCGCCGCCCGTGCATCGTTCGATTCGGGCGTCTGGGTCCAGACCCCGGCGACGCAGCGGGGAGAGTTCCTGTTCGCCGTCGCCGACCAACTGCGCCAACGCAAGGACACCTTCGCTCGCGCCGAAGCATTGGACACCGGTAAACGCCTGGTCGAGGCCGAACTCGACATGGACGACATCATTGCCTGCTTCACGCACTTCGCGAAGCTGGCGGACTCCGATCCCGGGCGGATCATTGACGCCGGCGACCCGGCCGTGAACTCCCGTGTGGTGTACGAACCGGTGGGCGTGTGCACCATGATCACGCCCTGGAACTTCCCGCTACTGCAGGCCGCGTGGAAACTCGCACCGGCGCTGGCTGCGGGCAACTCGCTGGTCCTCAAGCCCGCCGAACTCACCCCGCACACAGCGATCTTGATCATGGAGGTCTTCGACGCACTCGGCCTGCCCGCCGGGGTAGCGAACCTCATCACCGGAGCCGGCGCCAGTGCCGGTGCTCCGCTGGCCGCGCACCCCGACGTGGACATGGTCTCCTTCACCGGGGGCCTTGCCACCGGGAAGAAAGTGGCCGCCGCGGCCGCCGACACGGTGAAGAAGGTGGCCCTGGAGTTGGGCGGCAAGAACCCCAACGTGATCTTCGCCGACGCGGACTTCGACGCCGCGGTGGACAACGCCCTGAACGCCGGTTTCACCGACTCCGGGCAAGTGTGCTCCGCTGGCGTGCGCCTCATCGTCCAGGAGTCCATCAAGGATGACTTCGTGGCCGCGCTGGTGCGCCGGGCCAAGCAGATCCGGATGGGTGGACCGTTCGATCCCGACGCTGAAACCGGTCCGCTCATCTCCGCCGAGCACCGCGAGAAGGTGCATCACTACGTGCAACGCAGCATCGATGAAGGGTGCGAGCTGCTGTGCGGGGGCAACTTCGGCGGGCCTGAGCACGCCGGCGGTTTCTTCTACTCCCCCACGGTGCTCGACGGCGCGCAGCGCGGGATGTTCGCGGTCACGCAGGAGTCCTTCGGTCCGGTGATCACGGTGGAGACCTTCACCGATGAGGCTCAGGCGATCGCGACCGCCAATGACACCATCTACGGCCTCGCCGGTGCGGTGTGGACCTCGGATGCGGGCACCGCCCAGCGCGTCTCGCGGGCGCTTCGGCACGGGACGGTGTGGATCAACGACTACCACCCCTACCTGCCACAGGCGGAGTGGGGCGGGTTCAAGCAGTCGGGCGTGGGCCGCGAGCTGGGTCTCGCTGGCCTGGATGAGTACCGCGAGGCCAAGCACATCTACGAAAACACCTCCCCCGCCGTCACCGGCTGGTTCGCCGACAGGTCCGGCGGCGCGTGAGCGTTCAGGACGCCTTCGACTATGTGATCGTCGGTGGTGGTTCGGCGGGCGCCGTCATCGCCTCCCGGCTATCGCAAGACCCCTCGGTCACGGTCGCTCTCATCGAAGCGGGACCGACCGACGTCGACAATCCTGCGATCCTGCAACTGGACCGGTGGATGGAATTGCTGGAGTCCGGTTACGACTGGGATTACCCGGTTGCGCCGCAAGAGCAGGGCAACTCCTTTGTGCGCCAGGCGCGCGCCAAGGTGTTGGGCGGATGCTCCTCACACAACTCGTGCATCGCGTTCTGGGCGCCGGCGCAAGACCTCGATGAGTGGGTGGATCTGGGCGCCGCGGGCTGGGGCGCCGCGGACACCCTGCCGTTGTTCGCGCGCATGGAAACCAACGAGGCGCCCGGTCAACACCATGGCCGCAGCGGCCCGGTGCACATCATGGATATCCCACCAGCCGATCCCAGCGGTATCGCACTCTTGGACGCTTGTGAGCAGGTGGGGATCCCCCGCGCCACTTTCAACGCCACGCAAACCGTGGTTCGTGGCGCGAACTTCCTCCAGATCAACCGCCGCCCCGACGGCACCCGAGCATCGTCGTCGGTCTCCTACCTGCACCCGATCATGGACCGCAACAACCTCACCATCCTCACCGGAACCTGGGCAAGCAAGATTGTGATGTCCGACGACGAGGTCCCGCGGGCACGTGGGGTCCAGGTGGTCACGGGTGCTTTTGGGGCGAGCCGCATCATCCACGCCAACTCCGAAGTGATCCTGAGCGCCGGCGCGGTGGATTCCCCCAAACTGCTGATGCTCTCGGGGATCGGCCCGGCGCAGCACCTGCGTGAGCACGGGGTGGCTGTGGTGGTCGATGCTCCGGGCGTCGGTGAGAACCTGCAGGATCACCCCGAGGCGGTGATCGCGTGGGAGGCCAAGCAACCGATGTCGCGGCAATCGATGCAGTGGTGGGAGGTCGGCATCTTCGCCGACACCCGCGAAGCCACCGGTGACTCCGATAGGCCGGGACGCCCGGATTTGATGATGCATTACGGCTCGGTGCCCTTCGATATGCACACGGTTCGCCGCGGTTATCCCAGCGTGGTGAATTCGTTCTGCCTGACGCCGAACATCACCCACGCCAAGTCCCGCGGCACGGTGCGCCTGGCTTCCCGGGATTTCCGGGATAAGCCGGTCGTGGATCCTCGGTATTTCACCGACCCCGGTGGTCACGACATGGCCGTGGCTGTGGCCGGGATCAAACTCGCACGTGAGATCGCTGCTGCGCCGGCGATGTCAGCGTGGGCCGGCCGGGAGCTGTATCCCGGACCAGAGGTCCAGACCGATGAGCAGATCGAGGCTTATGTGCGCGCCACCCACAACACCGTGTACCACCTGGCGGGCACCGTGCGGATGGGTGCGGCAGATGACCCGATGAGCCCGTTAACCCCGGATCTGGCAGTCAAGGGCGTGCACGGTTTGCGGGTGGCCGATGCCTCGGTGATGCCCGAGCTCACCACCGTCAACCCGAACCTCACCACGATGGTGATCGGGGAACGCTGCGCCGACTTGGTGGCATCCGCTCGCGGCGGCTCCGGGGTCGGGCTAGACCGCTAGACGGGGGCACCACCGGCCGCGAGCAGGGCGTCGTAGAGGATCTTGGAGATTCTTGACTGGTCCTGAGCTTCGCGGTTCTTGAGGGATTCCTTGGAGCCCCGTTTGGTGCCGTCGGCGATCACCGGGTGACCTATCCACGTCATCCTGCCCAGTTCCAAGGTGGCGGCGTCTGGGTCGGTGGCCGCGAGCGCCTGGGCCTGTTGCACCTCGATGATCTGGTGCTCGGAGTGCGGCTCGGAGTTGTTGGCTCCCAGGCCCGCGAGGATGAGTTTGGTGCCGCCGCTGGTCAGGATCACCGCACCGGTGGCCCGTGAACGTTTGATTCCCACCTGCGGCAGTGCAGCGTTGAGCAGCCACTCATGCTGCGAGGCGACGGTGACCCAGCCGGGTGCGATGGTCAGGACCACCGGGGTGGAGGTGGTGGTCATCATGCGCTTGAAGTAGAACAGGCCGGCTTTGAGGGGTACAGCCACGGGTCCTCCGGTGGTGTTTCTGATGTCTGTGCCCACCATCCTGCCGCACGTGAGCACCGCTAGGCTCACAGGCATGTTCGCTGAGTTGCGCCGCGCCTTGGACGCACGCGGGATCGCCCGTGACGCCGTCAACCTGCCCGGTGACACCGCCCGGCCGTTGGAAGGTGCGTTGCACCTGCGGGATTCAGGTGAGGGCGCGTTCACCCTGGAGACGGTCGACTATGGCCAGGGCACCGCGCTGAGCCGCACCGATGAGGTTCACGACGCCTCGGCAATCACCCTGGGGTACCTGGACCAGGAGTTGCCGCAACCGGCGGTGCTGTCCGAGCAAGAGGTGGACGCGCTCACCGGGCGCGCCGCTCCGCACATGACCGACCTCACGGCGCGCGCCCAGGAACGCCCACTACTGGTCGAACTGCCGCCGGGGATCCTGCTCGATCGGCTCGGAGTGCTCGACGGCGTGCACGCCTACCCCTACGGCACCAGTTTCGAGGCACGTGCGTTGCCGCCGATCGTCGAGCAACCCAACGCCCGCAGGTTTGCCTTCCGCACCGACCGGGCGCTGCGGATGCGGGCTGCGGTGACCAAGTCGTGGTTCGGGCAACCCGGCGGGGGCCTGAGGTTCAGCATTGCCGAGGACTTTGTGGGGTTCCGCGATCTGGTCGCCGATGGCACTTTGGCGCGCGTGATGCTGCGGGCCTAAGCCGCCCCCTCACTAGTGCAGCGAGCCATCCGGCGGGCCGGTGCGCCAGGAATAGAACGGCACCGTCAGGCCGGCGCGGGTCGGTGCGCAGACCAGTGGTCCGGCGCTGACGCCCGCCGTGGCGTCCAGCGGGAGGAGTCGGACCAGCTGCCAGTTGGTACTCGAGGTCCTGGCGCGGATGGTGAGCGCGTCACCGGCCCAACTGACCCGAACCCGCACGCGCTCATCGGCCCACTGTGGCACCGGTGCCGCGGACCAATCCGAGCGGCCATTGGTCACAACCGCCCCGATGTGGGGGTGCCATCGGCGAACTCCACGCCGGCCTTGATCCAGTGCTCGTCGGTGACTTTGACGAAAATACCGGCCTGGTCGAACTGGGCAGTGAAGGGGGTGCCGGACTCCACCTCCATCGCCGAATCCGGTTCGAAGGTGGTCAGCAGCGCGTGTTCGGTGTCGTGGACGAATCCGTAGGAGGTGTGCCGCCAGGCGTCGCTAGTCTCCACCGCCGTGACTAGCAGCTCGCCGCTTGGCCCTTCGCTGACCTTGACGGGCTGGTTGGTCCAGGTGCCGGCACTCCACGGAACTGTAGTGCCGCCGTCGTCGTCCGCTCGCTGGGGCTCCTCAGGCATCGCTGCCCTCCCAGTCAAGCTCCTCACCGAGCAGCCAGTGGCTGAACCAGGTGAGGTTCTGGTGCAGGACGGCGTGGTTCTCGTGGGGCTTGGTAATCGGGTGTCCGAAGTCGGGGTACACGAACAGCTCCACCGGCACGCCTTTCTCCTGCAGCCCGCGGTACAGCTCGGTGGCGTTGGTCAGCGGCACCCGCTGGTCCTTGGCACCGTGCTGGATGAGCATCGGGGTCTTCGCCTGACCGATCGCCGCGATAGGTGCCGCGGCGGTCAGGGCCGACCGATCGTCGTCGAACAGGCTGGTCCTCAGGAAGTCCCGGGTGAAGTCGGGGATGTCGTTGCTGATGGCGTAGGTGTACCAATCCGAGATCCCGGCGCCCACGCTGACCGCGGTGAACCGATCGCTGTGCAGTCCGGCGAAGGCGGAGATGTATCCGCCTTGGGACCAGCCCATGCATCCGACCTTGCTGGTGTCGACATAGCCGAGGTTGTCCAGGTGGTCGATGGCGCTTTCCACGTCCCACAGGTCACCGACCCCGAGGTTGCCGACGTTGAGCTCCTGGAACTCCACGCCCCGCCCGAGGGAGCCCCGGTAGTTCGGGTGCAGCACGATGACGTCCATGCTGGCGAGTTGGATCTCCGGGTAGTAGCGCCGAGCGGTCATGGGCACCAGTTGTTCCAGATCCATCCAGGTGGGCCCGCCGTGCACCACAAACGCCAGCGGGTAGCGACGGCTTTCATCGAAGTTCGGTGGCAGGCGGAGCACACCCTCGATCTCGGTGCCGTCCGTTGAGGTCCAGGTGATGGTTCGCACCTCCCCCAGGTCCCAGCCTTGGAGTTGCGAACCAAAGTCGGTCAATTGGACGGGTTGGCCCTCGTTCAGGATCCAGGCTTCGGGATAGCTGGTGGCGTTGTCGCCAACGAAGGCGACCTGCCCGCTGGGAGTGGTGTGAAACCCCATCGCGGGGTTGGCCGCTCCGGTGTCGATCCGCTGGGGTGGCTCTTCGCCGTCGGGGTCCAGGCGAGTGATCGCGCCTGTGGTGCCTTGGGCGTGGGTCACGTCGATGCCGGCGTGGTGCCAGATCGGGGCGAAGCAGGCCTGGTCGACGCCGGTGGTCACGTCCCGCAGGTGGGTTCGCAGGGCGTCGGGGTCCTGGGCATCTAGGAGCGCCTCGCGGTCGCCGACCCACAGTTCTGCGTTGGTGGACATTCGGGAGTCGCGCCCACCAAACTGCAGCACTAGGCGCTGCCCATCGGGGCTGACGGCCTCCAAGGTGGTCGCTTCCGGGACGGGCAGGGTGCGCACCGTGCCCAGGTAGGAGTCGTCCCTGTGCTCGCGTCGCTCGCTTGATTCCTCGGCGATGCCAGCCTCGGCGTCGGCGCGTTTGGTTGCCGTTTCGTGGTGGAGGAATTGTTCGACGGCGGCGCTTGGGTCGAACGCGATCCGGTGGACGCTCGATTCCTTGACTCGGTTGATGTCATCGGTGGGACGGGCGTTGACGTAGACGGCGTCACCGGCGGGGCTGGGCACCACGCCCTGGATCGCCATCGGCTCGGTGAGCAGTTCGCTCAGTTCGACCTCGGGGCGCAGGAGTAGGTCACGCTCGGCTTTGGTGGCGCGCGCCGATTCACGCTCAAAGGTGGCTAGTCGCTCCACGTCGAGGTAGTACAGGGCGGTGCGGCCGGGTTCGGATTCGAAACGCTGGTAGTTGCCGAACTTCTCGGTGCGGGCTTCATATTCCGCGTCGTCGCTGTTGTTGGCCAGGTACACGATGCCGGCGGAGTGGACCTCGAAGGACCGCACCCCGTCCGCGGCGTCGGTGATCTTCCAGCCATCGCCGATCAGGCCTTTGTACAGGTGGACCTGTGGTTTGGAATCTTCGGCTCCGTCGCTTTTGAGGACGGCAAGGGTATCGTCATCGACCCAGCGCAGCTGAGAACAGTCGGCGAACCGGGTCAGTTGCTGGCGTTGTTTGGTGCCGGTGTCGATGATCCAGACGTCGCGGCAGTAACGGTTGTCTTCCCAGTGCGGGTGCTGCACGGTGACCGCCGCGCGCGTGCCAGAGGGGTTGAGCCGAACCTCCGCTGCGCTGTCGAGGGCGATGAGGTCGCGGAGAGTCGGCGTCGTCATGCCACCACCATGT
>JBMDWZ010000127.1:0-7485 GCA_048594865.1 Beutenbergiaceae bacterium | reverse complement strand
GGCGTCCTTTTCAATCCACACGGTCAGCTCACCGTGATCGCCGCGCACCTCCATCCGGTCGCCCGCTTCCCACCGCGCGGGGTCGCCCGGGACGGCACCTTGAGACAGTCGCAGACCCTCACCCTCGGACTCAACGCTCAGTCCGATCCGGCCATCCACCTGGTTCCACCAGGAGTGCGCCCGCGTCTGCGAACCGTCGGTCAGCCCAACGAACAGGGTGTTCTGCGAATCGGCATCGGGGATGAAGTCCTCCGGATCAACAACCAGCGCGAACTGATCCCCGGATTCCTCCGGCAGCGCAAGTTGGGTCCACGCGCGGCCGGAACTGGTGGAGGTGAGCAGTTGCTCACCGGTGTCCACCGCAACCTCGCCGGGCTCCTCGGAGCCCGCCCCGTACACGGTGTACTCCTCCAGCCGGTCGGTGGCGAAGTCGTCATGGAAGACGACGTCGCCGTAGGTCTCGTCGTCGAAGTCCGCAGACGTGGGAAGCGGCAGGTTCTGCGCCGGTTCTTCCGGTCCGGGAGCCTCCACGCCGTCCTCGGTGATCCATTTGGCGCCGTTGTCGTGGCGGGTGATGGTGAAGGAATCCACCACGTCACCCACCTGGACATCGCCGCCCTGGCTCCGGGAAGCCACGTGGGTGGCCACCGACTCGAAGGTCAACGTGCCCTCGTCAACGCGCACCGACTGGTAGGTCGCCACGTCCTGCACCGAGACCATCAGGTCGGCGTTGTTCTGCGTCCACCGGTTGTCATCGGCGGGCGGAAGGTCGTACATCTTCTCCCCCGCGTTGGACAGCACGAACACCGGCCCGGCGCTGACACCGTCGATGTCGGTGCTGGAAGATCCATGCACCCCACGCCCGTAGGTGTGGTCGTGGCCCTGCAGGATCAGGTCAACGTCGTTGCGTTCAATGATCGGCAACATGTGCTCGCGGAACATCACCTCATCGCGCAGACCGCCGCCGGAGACACCCACGGAGAACACCGGCTGGTGATTGAACACCACGGTCCAGGTGTTGGGGTTCTCCTGCAGGATCCGGTCCAGCCAGTTGGCCTGGGCGGTGAACCACGCGTGCCGGTTCAGCTCACAGTCATCGGGCTGGCCCTGCGGCCGGGAGATCGGGCAAATGTCATCGTGGTTGGCGTTGACACTGATGAACCGCACGTCCTGGTAGTCGGTGTAGTAGGCGGTGTCCTTCAGCACCGTCTGCAGATGCTCCCCGTGGGTCGAGGCGTACTGGGCGGCATCGGATGCGACAGGCCCGTTGGCGTCGTACTCAAATGAATCGGTGAAGTTCTCGATGAACGGTTGCCCACCGATCTCGTGGTTGCCGAGGGTGGCCAGCACTTGACGATCGGTGCGCAGCGGTGACATCGCGTCGAACCAATCGCTCCACTCCGACTCGCTCTGAGCGTGGTCGATGAGGTCACCGGCGTATATTCCCAGCGGCGCATCGGGGTGATCGGCGACCGCCGCCTCCACCGACTGGCGGTAGATGGTGGGGATCCCGTTCTGAGCGTCCCCGAAGTACAGGAACGTGTACGGGTCGGCCTCATCGCTGGCGGTGGTGAAGGTGTACCAGTCCGAGTACCGGTCACCGGAGGCAACGCGGTAGTCGTAGGAGGTGTTCGGCTCCAGGTCATCCATCAGGGCGGTGTTGCTGCGTGAGGGGTAGCCGTCGACTTCGCGTTCGGGCAGCAGTTCACCCTCCACGGTAGTCACCTCATCGCTGCCCGCTACCCGGATCTCGACGGTCGGTTCCAACGCGTCCACGCCGCGCGAGCGCCAGGACACGTGCTGGGACGTGGCCGGGTCCTGGGTGGCGGTGAGCACCACCCGCTCGGGCTCGTTTTGCGGCGCGTTCTCATCGACCCAGTCCTCGGTGGAAAAGCCGATGTCGAACACGTGCATGATGCCGCCGTGATCGGCGCCGGGCAGGCGTACGGCCGCCACGGTCCGATCGGCGTCGATGGCCACCGGCCGGGTCGCGAAGACCCGGAAGTTGCCGCTGCCGATTCCGCCGGCCCGGTTCACCCGGGAGTCCACGGTGATCGCGGTGGCGTTGCCGCCGCCGGGGTTCTGGGCCCAGTCGGTCAGGTGCACGGGCACGTCCTGGGTCGACCCGTCGTCGTACTCCACCACCGCGGTGCCACTGGAGGGGCCGTTGGTGGCGAGCCCCAGGAAGGAGATCGTGGCCGCCGACTGCGGCTCCACCTCAAGGCGTTGACCGTTCGGAATCCAGTTATCGGGTGCACCCGGCTCGGTCTCGGGCCACGTGAACTCCAGGGAGTCGTGCTCGGGGTGGGTGATGGCCTGCCCCTGCCCGGCGCCCGCACGGTCCAGGACCTCGCGGCTGAACGCCCAATCGGACATATCCATCGATCCGGTGTCGGCCGCCCCGTGCGGGACGGTACCGACGTTGTTCCGGGCGTCCTGACCCTCGGTGTACGACGGCGGAAGGTCACCTTCTCCCGATCCCCAGCCCGACGGCGTATCACCGATCTGCAGGTCGATCCGGCCACCATCGGTGGCGAAGTCGGGTCCAACCCAGGAGGCGTCGGTGGACTGGCCGTTGACGCTCATGCCGGTCACGTGGCGACCAGGGGCGGCGCCCGGGGCGCTGATCTGGAAGGTGCGCTCGCCACCGGCGCTGGTAAGCACGATGTTCTCAAACACCGGGGCGGTCACCAGTAGGTCGGCGGTGCCGTAGATGGCCGGGTGAATGCCGAGGTGCGCGAGCAACGCCCACGAGCTGAGCGAGCCCATGTCATCGTTACCGGGCAGGCCCGACGGGGTGGTGTCATACATCTCATCCAGGGCCCGGTGCAGCACTTCGGTGGTCTTCTCGGGCTTGCCCAGCCAGTGGTAAACCCACGGGGTGCTGAGTGCCGGTTGGTTGGACAGGTAGTTGCCGGTCTGTTCATAGGCTCCGGCGTCCAGGTCCTCCATCAGCGCATCCAGGGCGGCCTCGGACTCTTCGGCGCCGCGCATCTGGATCAGGGTTCCGATGTTGTGCTGCACGTAGAAGTTCCACTGGTGTCCGGTGGACTGGTGGAACTGGTTGCCACGCTGGGTCATGTCGAAGCCGCGATCAAAGCCGTTGCGGCTGCGGGGCCGGATCTCACCGGTCTCGGGGTCAAAGAGCTGGCGCCAGTTCTGCGCGCGGCCCATGAACTCCCGATAAGCCTCGTCCTCGCCCAACCGCTGCGCCAACTGGGCGATCGCGAAGTCGCTGAGCGCGTGGTCCAGGCTGCGGGTGGTGGCATCGCCGCCCTTGCCGTTCTCGATCATGCCCAGGGCCGTGTACTGGAAGGCCTCAAAACGGTTGGAGGTGTTGGACGGCATCCGTTGGGTCTGGAGCATCGTCTCCAGGGCGGTGGCACGGTCGTAGTCGGTGGCGCCGAAGGCGTCCAAGGTGGACAGCACGTTCTGCAGGCTGTCCACGCCGCGGAAGGTCGGCCAGTGGCCCAGTTGGGTCACCTGATCGGTGATCGACTGGTTGATGTCGTTGGCGATCTGCGGGAACAGCATCCCGATGAGCTGTGCGTGGCTGCGGAACATATCCCAGCCGCCGCCGGCGTAGTTGTCGTAGTGGTTGCGGCCCTGCGCCACGGTGTGGATTTCACCGTCCGCGCCTCGGTACTGCCCCGAGACATCGTTCTGGATGTTGGGGTGCAGCACCGAGTGGTACAGCCCGGTGTAGGCCTGCATCCGCTGGTCGGAGGTACCGCCGGTCAGGTCCATTTGGCCGAGCACGTCTTCCCATTGGGCGCGGGCATCGGCGCGTACCTCATCGAAGGTGGCGCCCGCGGTCTCGGCTTCCCGGTTCGCGGCGGCGCCGTCGAGGCTGACAAAGCTGAACCCGGTGCGCGCGGTGACCTGCGCACCGTCCTGGAACGTCACCCAGGCACCGACCTGGTTGCGGTGGTCACGCTCGGAGCCTCCGCCTTCGCGGGCCACCTCCTGCCCACCGGTGGTCATGTTGGCGCCATCCCAGGTCCCAAAGGACTCAAAGGGCTGGTCGTAGGTGGTGGAGAAGTAGGCGAGGTAGGTGCCCTCGTTGCACATGTCGTTGCCCAGAGTCCACCCCGAGATCGTGGCTTCCTCGGAATCCACGTTGACCACCACATCGCGTACTCGGTTGTTTGCACCGGAGGCGTTGATGAGCAGGGTGGACCCGCCGTCGTCTGGGAAGTCGAACCGGCTCACTGCGGTACGGGTAGTGGCCGTCAGCTCGGTGGTGATGCCGTCGTCGGTGGTGACGGAGTAGTAGCCGGGCTCGGCGGTCTCGTTGTCGTGGCTAAAGTCTTGGAAGTAGTCGCCAACACTCACCGCCGGGCTCACGGGGAGCTCGCCGGATTCGGTGAGTTCGCCGGCAAATGGCGTGGTCGGGAATTCATAGCCACCGTAATTCTGGTGGCACCCGGTCCCGGAGTAACGGGTCATGCCGAATCCGCGGATTTGATTCGCGGTGTATTCATACCCGCCCTTTTCACGGACCAGGTCATTGTCTTCGCCGGCCTTGTACGTGGTGGGGCTGGGCTGAACCATGCCGAAGGGCAGGGCGCCGCTGGGGAAGGTGTTGCCGTAGGCGTCGTTGCTCTTGTTCTGAGTGACATCGAGTTCCGCTCCGATGAAGGGATTCACGGAATCGAAGGGGGATTGGACGTCGGCAGCGGCCGGCGGCGGGCTCACCGCTAATCCGGAACCAAGGATGACGAAAGCGAGTGCGGAACCGATGAGGCGTCGCATTGTTTTACCGGGTGGAGCGCTGACTTCTGGGCATGCGCGAGCGGGCATGACAGCCTTTCGATAGGCCAGGAAAGGGAACCTGTAGAGACAATCAGTACCCGGTAAACGATCGGTATCTGAATGGGTAACAACAAGGCGGAGTCCGTCAAACAGACAGCGCTGTCACCGCGGGGGTGGGTCGCCGATCAGCCCTGTTCAATCAGCCCCAGCGCCGCGCCGGGCGAAGTACATTGCCGAGATGAAGTCAGCGCTCGATGCAGACGCTTCGGGATCGCCACCCCACCGGCGCACTCGGCGTCTGCTGGCACTGTTCGGCCTGATCGCGATCCTCGCGGCGGCGGTGTGGACCGTCCTTGACCTCAGGCCGCCGGCGCCGGTTGGGGAGGGTGCTGCGGCGAGTGAGTTCAGCGCCGAGCGCGCGATGCGTCACGTCGAGGAGATCGCCACTGAGTGCCGGCCGATGGCCTCACCGGGCCACGCGGCGGCCCAGGAGTACCTCACCGAGCAGTTGGAGGCACTCGGTGCCACGGTGGAGATCCAGCAGGCCGTTGGCTTCGCACCCTTCCCGGGCCAGGTGCACTCCGTGGGGCTGACGAATAACGTCGTCGGCTACTTCCCAGGTTCTGATTCCCGCGGCCAGCTGGTGTTGGCCGCGCACTACGACTCCGTGGCCATCGGACCGGGTGCGAACGATGACGCGGCCGGGACCGCCGTCGTCCTGGAACTCGCTCGCGCACTGGCCGAGCGTGCGGAGCCGCTACAAAACGACCTCATCGTGCTCCTCACCGACGGTGAAGAGCAGGGTCTGATGGGCGCCGAAGCGTTCGTGGACTCCCACCCGCTCGCGCAAGCTGGCGGCGTGGTGCTGAACCACGAGTCTCGTGGCGCTTCGGGCGGTGCCATGCTGCTCCGCACCACCTCCCCCGAACTAGTCCGCGTGCTCGCCGCCGCGGCCCCGAATCCGTTTGCCGACTCCACGATCGCTGATGCCTTCGAGCTGCAGCCGAGCAACACCGACTATGTGGCCTTCGTCGACGGCGGATTCCATGCCATGGACTTCGCTTACGTCGACTCCAGCGCGTACTACCACAACGCCCTGGACATCCCCGAGAATCTCGATCCCAGCTCGCTGCAGCACATGGGCGACAACAGCCTGCAGCTCAGCCTCGCGCTGGCCGATCGAGATCTCAGCGAGCTAGATGCTCAGGAGGACGAATCGCCGGTGGCCTACTTCAACGCACCGCCGGGGCTGCTGCTGATCGCCCCGTTCTGGTTGGTGCAGGCGCTCGGGATCGCCGGGCTGGTCGCGGCGATCGGCGCGGTGTGGGTGGCTAGGTGGCGCAAACTCCTGACCCTCCCCCGACTGGCGATCGGCTTCGCCGCCAGCGCCGTGCTGGTGGTGGCGGCGGTCGCGGTGGCATGGGCATATTGGCAGCTCGTGGCGTTCATTCGCCCTGGTTTCGCCGAACTCGCAACCCAGACCCCCTACCGGCCGCACTGGTTCTATGTGGGCATGTTGGCCGCGATCCTCACCGTCGGCCTGATCTGGCACCGCCTCTTCGCCGGGGTGCTCGGCGCCATCGCAGTCGCACTCGGCTCGATCGTGCTGATCGCCGTTCTGGGTCTGGGCGCCGCGATGATGCTGCCGGGTTCGGCGATCGCCCTTGTGATCCCTGGCCTCGGAGCGGCGCTTGGGGCGCTGGTCGCAGCATTGCAGCCAGGGCCAACTGGCCGGGTGCTGGCCACCACCATCGGCCTGCTCCCGGCCGGCTTCCTGCTCCTTCCCGCCGCGTGGGTCACCTTCGAGATGGGCCTGTCGCTGGCGCCTTTCGCGGTGGCGCCATTCGCCGCGATGTCGGTGCTGCTGGTCGCACCGCTGGTTCGCGAGGTGATCGCCGGCGGCCGGATCTTCAGCGGCGCAGTGGCGGTGCTGACGCTCTCGAGCCTGCTCATCACCACCGGCGTCGGTGTGCTCCGCAACCCCATGAACACCGCCCAGCCCACCCCGATCAAACTCACCTACACCCTGGAAGATGACACCGGCGAGGCATTCTGGGCGATGCCCCTCACCCCCAACACCGCGTATGACCCCACGCACCGGTGGCTGTCGAACTTCATCATGACCGAGGCCGCCGACCCCACCCCGGGTGTGCGCCGCGAAGATCCGCGTGCTCTCCTCGGGCCCGCCGAGCCTGCCGATCTGCCTGCACCGCAGGCGCAGGTCACGAGCGAATCGGACGACGACGGCGTCCGCGTGGTCGATCTCAAGGTCACCTCACCGCGGGGTGCTCCGATCTTGGTGCTGAAGTTCGCCCACCCCGGCGAGATCGAGCAGGTAAGCGTGGACGGCCGGCACATGGACTTCGATGCCGAAAGCCTGGAGATCCATGGCGTGCCAGTGGGTCAGGCGGTGCAAGTACGGGTCCACACCACTGGGGCCGGACCCGTGGAGTTCATGCTGGCGGACACCTCGGATAGGCCGCGAGCGTTGGAGCGGTTGCCCGGGTACATCCCACCGCCGCCGGAGCACTTCCTGGACTACGTGCGAGTGTCGGTGACCACGTCGGTGACGATCGGCGACTAACCGGCGGTCGGGGATAACCGACCCTGTCCCAAAGCCTCTGCAGGCAAAGAGAAGGCCGGCGGCGCGGGGTGGGGGCAACCCCCGCCGCCGGCCGCGTGGGGCCGGCGCGGCGTACGCCCGGGGCCACGCCGCCCCCGCAACCGGCG
>JBMDWZ010000126.1:0-2119 GCA_048594865.1 Beutenbergiaceae bacterium | reverse complement strand
CACCCTGGTTGCTGCCAGCGCCCTCGTCATCGCCGGTGCTGCCAGCGCCCTGGTCGTCACCATCGCCAGGTGCCGGATCTCCGGAGCCCGATTCGCCGTCGTCGTCCTGTCCAGTCCCTGCTGAGGCATCGTGGTGAGCGTCGCGGTGGGGGTTGGGTCCAAACGGTTCGCCGTCGAAGGGCTCGGTGTGGTCCTCATCGGCCTCATCCCAGCCGGCCTCCGTGGAGCCGCCGGTGTCCAAGAAATGAGTGACGACGGCGTGCGCACGTAGCTCGGTGACGTGCTCGCCGATCGCGGTCTGCCGGTTGGCGTTGCGGGCCTGATATTGCAGCTCCGGCCGGATCGACTCAAGCGAGGGGACCTCAACGTCCTCATTGGCGTCGGTGTAGCCCATCGCCTCGTACAAGGCTTCGAGGTCCTGCTCGGAGGGCTCGGCGACGTGCAAGTAATTGTGGACCAGGCCATTGATGAGGAGTTGGGTCTCGGCGTCTGTGCGCACGTACTCTTCGCTGCGGCCTTGCTCCTCGTATTCGTCGAGGAGGTCATCGACCGAGTCGAGGTTTTCTGCGGCTGCTTGCGCCTGGAGGAAGTCATCGACGTCGGCGTCGGTAACGGACAAACCCCGGCCCCGCGCGTCCTGTGTGAGCAAAGTGGTGTCGATCATCGTCTCGAGCACCTCGTGGCGCCAGCGCACCTGGTCGACGTCCTCGCCCTTGCCATGGGCGGTGGAGAGTCGTTGCGGGTAGCTCGCGGTGTACCGGGCAACGAACTCGTTGCGGTCGATCGCATCGCCGTTGACCTCGGCGACCACATCGGGCACGCCATCGACATCCGGAGTGGGGTCCGACGTTGGGACCTGCGTTCCTGAGGGTTCGGTGCCGGTGTCCTGCGGATCGGTGCCACAGGCGACCAGGAAGGTCCCGAGAACGACGACGGAGAGCGCGCTGAGAAGCTTGCGTTTCATCTGCGACGGCCCTCCGTTCCGGCTCCTGGGTGTCCTTCGGTCGCGCCTTGCATGTGCAGGTGGGTGGGATGCTCCGGGCGGGGATGCCCGGCGGCGCGCGGAATCCTGCGCCGTTTAGTTCAGCGCGGGGAACGTACCACGCGGGTAGGCGAACTCGGGAGACCCCGAAGCAAACACCCGACATCCGACGTTTCGCGCCGAGATGGTCCTGACGCGGCGTCGTAATCGTTGGAATTGCGCGGGTTTAGGCTAGGGGAGTGACTTCTAGTGAACCCGCCAACAGTGGCGAAGACGTGACTCAGTACACACTGTTTGCGGTCTGGCGAACCCAGAACGCGGCGGTCTCGGAGGCGGACCTGCAGGAACTGGACGCGGCACTGTCCGCCGCCGATGCCAGCGGCGTGACAGTCCGGGGTGTGTATGACGTCTCGGCGCTGCGTGCGGATGCCGACCTGTTGATTTGGTGGCACGGCCCCGATGCCGCTGACCTCCAGGCCGCCTACCGGGCCGTCCGGCGCACCGCGATCATCCGCGCGCTGGTTCCGACGTGGAACGCGATGGGCGTGCACCGCACCGCGGAGTTCAACGCTCGGCACGTGCCTGGGTTCCTGCGGGACGTGCCGCCCAAGGGATGGATCTGCCTGTACCCGTTCGTGCGCTCCTATGAGTGGTATCTGCTCCCGGAGGACGAGCGCTCCAAGATGCTCGCCGATCACGGGCGCAGGGGCGCCGCGCATCGCGGCGTGTTGGCTAACACGGTGGCCTCGTTCGCGCTCGGGGACTATGAGTGGTTGTTGCCCCTGGAGGCCGATGACCCGATGGAGCTGGTCGACCTCATGCGGGACCTGCGCTACACCGAGGCCCGGATGCACGTGCGCGAGGAGGTGCCGTTCTTCACGGGGCGTCGGATCGAGGTGGCGGAGGTCGCCGACGTCGTTGGGTGAGTTGCCCGACGGCGTTGGGTGACTTGGTAGATAGGTGCCCGACGGCGAGTGTTCGGTTGGACGTGCAGCAGTCCCGTTGGGCGTGTGCGCGCGACGGCGTGATCGGCCACAGCGGCCTGATTGGCCACAGAGTTATGACTGGCCACAGAGTTATGACTGGCCACAGAGTTATGGCGTGAGCATCGGGCGTGCGTTGCTCGTCGGAAGCAAG
>JBMDWZ010000125.1:0-19117 GCA_048594865.1 Beutenbergiaceae bacterium | reverse complement strand
CGACTTTGGGCGGGTACTGGTGCGGCAGCCGATGGTGGCCGTGATGGCCCCGCGTGTTGGCCCCGCGTGATGGCCCGCGTGATGGCCCCGCGTGATGGCCCCGTGTGGTGGCCGATAGGATTGGGCGGTCCAGGAGCAAAGCCGCGAAGGAGTAGATGGATGACGACAGGTTCCGCCGGTGGCGTGCAATCGGTCTCGCGGGCCCTGGACATGCTGGAATTGATGGTGGAGCGCGGCGGTGAGATCGGGCTCTCGGAACTGTCCGAACGGGCTGGCCTGCCGATGCCGACGATCCACCGGTTACTACGCACGCTGCTGGCGCACGGCTACGTCCGCCAACTCCCATCCCGGCGCTATGCGTTGGGGCCGGCGCTGATCCGCCTAGGGGAGGCGGCGGGAGCCGGGCTCGGCACTGCGGCGGAGCCGTTCTTGTCCAGACTCACCGACTCCACCGGGGAGACGGCGAACCTGGCGATGATCGACGGCGATCGGGTGGTCTACGTAGCCCAGTCCGCCTCGCGCCACGCGATGCGGATGTTTACTGAAGTGGGCCGCCGCGTGCACGCCCACAGCACCGGGGTGGGCAAGGCGATTCTGGCGCAACTGCCCGAGGCGCAGGTGCGAGCTATTTTGACCAGCGCAGGGATGCCAGGGGCCACCGTGCACACCATCACCGAGCCCGGTGCCATGCTCTCCGAACTGGAGCGGATCCGCACCCAGGGCTACTCGGTTGACGAAGGCGAACAGGAATTGGGGGTGCGCTGTGTGGCCGTTGCCGTGCCCGGCGCGAGCACCCCAACGGCCGTGTCTGTTTCCGGCCCAGATGCCCGCCTCACCCTGGATCGGGTGGAGCAGGTGGTGCCCGAGTTGCACGCGATGGCACGGGAGTTGTCGGCGATCTTCGACGCCCGGGCTACCTGAGGGGCCGAACGCGCGCTTTGAAGCGAGGTAGCCTTGGCGATGTCGCCGATCGCTACTCCACTTGATCGGGTCGGTAGCGAAAGCGCCGACGGTGCGCCCACACGCCTGCGCCACCGAGCGCGGCGGCGGCGAAGCCGAACCAGATCAGGGCGCCGTGTCCCCTAGAGGCAAACATTAAGACCGCACCTGCGATAACGACGAGGGCCGAAGCGATCCCAAAGGCGATCTCAATTCGACGGTACTTCTCGTTATCGTTCATAGGATCGAGAATAGGCTACAAGTACGGTGGAACAATGATCGACCTCATTTTTCCGCTCATGATGTTAGTTATCGGGACGTTGGTTGCGGTTTTTGCCGCGCCGCTCTGGGATCGCGTCGATCCTTACGCGCAGGATCGTGGCATCAACGTTCAACACGGCGCCCGTTGGTACCGCATGATGGGGATTGTGGTGGCTATAGGCGGTCTAGTTCTGACGGTGATGTTTTTCGCCAGCTAGCTCGAGACGAACGTCCGCTTGGGATCCGAAAGGGTGGCCAAGTGGTCTATGTAGGCCGAATGGGAAGGTAGTAGTTGGATGCCAGAGCCACGAAGGGGAGCGGGTCCCCTTGATCACGTCGTAACCTGGGGGACACTACTCGTGGGTGCTGGTGCGGGCCTCTACCTTCTTGTCCGAGGTTCGAGTGCCTCGCCGTTCATGCTCGGAGTAGTGGCAGCGTCTGTTATTTATGGAGTGGTGCGTCTAGGTCAATCGAGGAAGCGTAGTGGCGAGGGGCTCCATCAAGCCGCCATTCTCCCCGCAGCCGGAATCGGAATCGTGGTCGGCATAGTGGCGGCATTGATGTCTTGAGCTACGCAAGGTCCGGCATCGTTGGAGAGGTAGTTATGGCACCGCTCATCGTGGGGATCGTATTCATCCTGGTTGGATCGGCTTTCTTCCTCTTCTCAAGAGAGACCTTGCTTCGAATGAGGCGCTTCAATCCAGGCTCCGAGCGGTTGAGCGAAGAGGCTTACTTAGCGTCGGGGAAAATGGGTGCTATTGGAGCTATCTTCGCGGGTTGCTGTTTATGTATCTACTGGGCTCGACAGGTCACTGGCTAGGCCATGTGGGCCCTAGCCGATTTAATGCGATACGTCGAAGCGCCGTTCCCACCACCACGGCCGGGTAGGCCACCACCCAAGACCACCCACCCACAAAAACAGCAAGTTGCGCCGTCGGGCAGGATGTGACGGCGCAACTTGCTGGGCTTTTAGGGGTAGGAACCCGAGGTAGTGCTCAGGCCTGGGCGGGCACCGTCGCACCCACGCGGGCCAGCACGGCCTCAGCGATCTCGGCGTCCTGATCGGGGGTGCCGCCGGCAACGCCGAATCCGGCAACCACGGCATCTTCGAAGATCACCGGGTAGCCGCCCTTGATGTTGGTGAGCAGCAGTCCGGTACCCAACGGCAGCGCAGTGGCGAAGTCGCCCTGCATCCAGCCCGTGGCCTTGCGGGTAGAGGCTGCGGTGTTGGCCTTGCGCCTACTGGTTTCCACGCTGTGCGGGGTGGTGCCATCGGCCTTGGTCATCGCCACCAGACCCAGAGCGGGGTCAACCACAGTGACGCACACTCGCACGCCCCGGCTGGCACCCTCCTCGATCGTGGTTTCGATCAACTTCAGCGCGGCGGCGTGGGTGATGGTGGGGGTGTGAATGACGTTGCTCATGCGGTCCTTTCGGTGGTGAGTGCGGCTTTGGCTTCGCGCCGCCGCCGGTGCAGGATCGGTTCGGTGTAACCGTTGGGTTGTGCGGCGCCCTCGAACACCAGCTCGGCCCCCGCTTGGAAGGCGATGCTGCCGGCGGTGTCTGGCGTCATCGGGCGGTAGTCCGGGTCGCTAGCGTTCTGCTCATCGACCACGGCGGCCATCCGTTGCAGGCTCTCGCTCACCCGTTGGGCGCTGACCACGCCGTGGCGCAGCCAGTTCGCCAGCAGCTGGCTGGAGATCCGCAGGGTGGCGCGGTCTTCCATCAGGCCCACGCCGTGAATGTCGGGCACCTTGGAGCAGCCCACTCCGGCATCGACCCACCGCACCACGTATCCCAAGAGGGACTGGACATTGTTGTCCACCTCTTCGGCGATCTCCTGCGCGCTCCATTCGGTGTTCGGCGCCACCGGTATGGTCAACAGCTCGCTCAGCTCCGATCGCCGCTGCCCGGCCAAGGCCTCTTGCCGGGCTGCGACATCCACCCGGTGATAGTGCAGCGCGTGCAGCACGGCGGCGGTGGGGGATGGCACCCACGCGGCGGTCGCGCCAGCCTTGGGGTGGCCGATCTTCTCGGCGAGCATGTTCGCCATCAGATCCGGCATTGCCCACATGCCCTTACCGATTTGGCCGTGCCCAGGCAGCCCAACCTCAAGGCCGATGTCCACGTTCTGGTTCTCATAAGCCCCGATCCACGTCTGGGCCTTCATCTGCGCCTTGCGGACCATGGCGCCAGCGTTCATAGAGGTGTGGATCTCATCTCCCGAACGGTCCAGGAACCCCGTGTTGATGAACACCAGCCGCTCACTGGCCGCGGCGATGCAAGCCTTGAGGTTGGCGCTCGTGCGGCGCTCCTCATCCATCAGCCCCAGTTTCAACGTATTCGTGGGCAGGCCATACAGGGCCTCCACCCGCTCAAATAGTTCCACCGCAAAGGCGACCTCGGCGGGGCCGTGCATCTTGGGCTTCACGATGTAGATCGAGGGGTGCTCACCATTGCGGGTCGGGTTGGACTCCGCCAGCCCTGGCAGCGCGGTCAATACGGTGACGACGGCGTCCAGGACGCCTTCACCGATCTCATTGCCGGCATCATCGAGTACCGCATCGGTGGTCATCAGGTGGCCCACGTTGCGCACCAGCAGAATCGAGCGGCCGGGCAGGGTGAAGGTCGTGCCATCGGGCGCCACGTACTCCCGATCGGCGGCCAAGGTGCGGGTGTGCTGCTTGCCGCCCTTGGCGAATGTGGCGCTCAAGTCACCGCGGTTCAGCGCCAGCCAGTTGCGGTAGGCCTCGATCTTGTCTTGGGCATCGACGGTGGCTACCGAGTCTTCGAAGTCCACGATCGTGGTCAGCGCGGCCTCCACGACCACATCGCTGACCCCGGCCGCGTCATCCTGCCCAACCACGGTGCTGGCGTCGATGACGATCTCGATGTGCAATCCGTTGTGGCGCAGCAGCACACTGGACGGCGCGTCCGGTGCGCCGGCGTATCCGGCGAACTGATCGCCGGTCGCCAGTGACGCCGACGCGCCGTCGCGTTGTGCGATGAGCAGGGCGCCATTCTCGATGGCGTAGCCGGTGGCCTGTGCGTGGCTGCCGCCGGTCAGCGGAACGAACTCATCCAGCAAATCCCGAGCAGCAGCGACGACGGCGGCGCCGCGGGTGCGGTCGTAACCTCCCGGTTCGGGGGTGCCGGGCAGGGCGTCGGTGCCATACAGAGCGTCATACAGCGAACCCCAGCGGGCGTTCGCGGCGTTCAGGGCATACCGGGCGTTGGTGATCGGAACCACCAACTGCGGACCAGCGGCCGACGCGATCTCCGGTGCCACACCGGTGGTGGTGACGGTGACGTCGTCGGGCTCCGGTTGTAGGTAGCCGATCTTGCGCAGGAAGGCTTCATACGCGCTGGCATCAATGGGACCGGGGTTGTCGGTGTGCCAGGTGTCGATACGAGCCTGCAGTCGATCCCGCTCGGCGAGCAGTTCGCGGTTGCGCGGCATGAGATCAGCCACGATCGTCCCGACTTGCTCCCAGAAGCCCTCGGCTGACTTGTTCGCGGCGGGCAGGGCCTCATCGGTGATGAAGGCGTGCAGATCGGAATCGATCTGCAGGCCGCCGACGTCGATGTAGTTACTCATGGGAGTCCTTTCGAACTGCGGTGAAAACGGAGCCGGGATTGAGGATCCCGGCGGGGTCTAGGGCGTCCTTAATGCGGCGGGAGATCTCCAGCGCATCGGCGCCGATCTGCTGTTCCAGCCACGGGCGCTTGAGGCGGCCAACGCCGTGCTCGCCGGTGATGGTGCCACCCAGCTTCAAGGCCAGGTCCATCACTTCGCCGTAGGCCAGGTGTGCGCGCTCGCGCATCTGGTCATCGGCGGGATCAAAGACGATCAGCGGGTGGGTATTGCCGTCCCCGGCATGGGCGATGAACGCGATCTGAACGCCGCGGTTCGCAGCGATCTGCTCCACGCCGGTGATGAGGTCCGGTAGCCGGGGTACCGCTACGCCCACGTCCTCCAATAACAAGGTGCCCAGGTGCTCCACAGCGGGGATGGCGGCCCTGCGGGCGGCGATGTACTGCTGCGCCTGCGCCGAATCTTGCGCCTCGAACTGCCGGTAGGCGCCGTGGGTGGAAAAGGCCTGCAGGATCAGGGCGACCTCTGGTCCCTGCGGGTGCTGATCATCGGAGCACGCGAGCACTAGGGCCGCGGCTTCGCGGTCTAGGTCCACGCCGTAGGCGTCGGCGACGGCGTTGATGGACAGGGCGTCCATGTACTCCAACATCGCCGGCCGGGACGTCGAGGCGATCTGCGCGATCGCCGCCGAGGCCTCGGCAGTGGAGGAGAAGTAGCCGATCACCGTGCGCGACGGCGGTGGAGGCGGCAGCAGGCGGACCGTGACCTCGGTGATGATGCCCAGCGTGCCCTCACTGCCCACAAAGAGTTGGGTGAGGGACAGGCCGGCCACATCTTTCAGCCTGGGCCCGCCAAGGCGGATCGCGCGCCCATCGGCTAGCACTACTTCCATGCCGAGCACGTAATCGGCCGTCACGCCGTACTTCACACAGCACAGACCGCCAGCGTTGGTGGCGACGTTCCCTCCGATGCTGCAGATCTCGAATGACGCGGGATCCGGTGGATACCACAGCCCCTTTTCTGCGACAGCGTGCTTGAGTTCGGCATTGAGAAGTCCGGGCTGGACGACGGCGGTGAGGGTCTGGGTGTCGATCGTTACCTCGCGCATCTGCTCGGTGCAGACGACGATGCCGCGGGCCAGCGCGCTGGCTCCGCCGGACAGCCCGGTACCGGCGCCGCGCGGCACCACGGGCACCTGGTGCTGCGCGGCCCATGAGACCGCCGCCTGAACATCGGCGGTGCTCGTGGCCAACACCACGGCCAGTGGCGGTGCGGCATCGGGATCGAGGCCGCGATCGTATTGGTAGTTCGCCAAGTCAGCGGGCTCGGTGAGGACAGCGCCGGGCGGCAATGCCTGGGCGAGGGTGTCCAGTGGGGGAGTCATGGGCGGCTCGATTCGGTACGGTTCGGCGACGCTGTCGACCTGAGTCACTTCCGCAATGTGGAAGTAGAACTACGCATAGTAGAAGTCTACGCGAGGAGAGCGGGCGGCACAACGCGGTGTCGGTAGGGCGCCACGGCGCTCAGCGCGGAGGGTGTCGTGATTTTGGGTGCGCCAGCGGGGATGATTTACGGCGCGGTCGTGCCGGTGAAGCCCATCACCCGTGACAGAGCCATTGCGGTGCTGCGGACGGTCGGTGCGAATTGCTGCGCCTGGGACAGCGCGGTGGCGCCGGTGACGGAGATGGCGCCGACCAGCGCATTGCGGCGGGCAAAGATCGGAGCTGCAACGCAGAACAGCCCCAGTTCGGACTCCTCCACGTCATAGGCGACCTTCTGTTTGCGAACGGCGGCCAGTTCACGGCGGAGCAGGGTGGGGTCGGTGATCGTCTCTTTGGTCAGTGATCCCATCGGCTCGCTGAGGATCGACTCCACAAAGTCGCGCTTGCTGTAGGCGAGGATCGCCTTGCCCAGTGCGGTGCAGTGCATCGGTAGCCGGCCACCGCCCCGAGAGTGCGGAACGCGTAGTTTGCGGCTCGCGATCTTCTCCAGGTACATCACGTCCCGGCCGTCCCTAATCGCCAGGTTTGAGGTCAGCCCGGTGACTTCATTGAGGGTGTGGGTATAGGGCACTGCAACGTCGCGTAGTGCGCGATATCCGGGGACTAAGTGTCCGAGTTCGAAGAGTCGGCGACCGATCCGAAAACCCTTTTGGTCCTGGTCGAGAGCACCCCACTGAACCAGATCGGCAACGAGTCGGTGCGCGGTGGACTTGGGAATGCCGGAGCGGCGCGACATTTCCGAGATGCTGAGGATTTCGTCGCGCGCTGAAAACAAGTCCAGCAGCGAAAGCCCTCGAGCCAATGATGAGCGGGCGTCCTGGATAGCGGGACGGGACATGATCACCTCCATAGATGAATGCAAGCATTCTTACACCTACGCAAGGAGGCGCCCCTATGGCTTCAGTGAGCCAGATGTCAGACGTGACTGTTGTCTCAGCAGCCCGGCTCACCGACGTCATCGTTCGAACTTTGACCCAAGAAGGTGCAACACCGGGCGACGCCCAGGAACAGGCCACTATGCTCGTGGAGGCCGATCTTCGGGATCAGCATTCCCACGGTGTGCAACGCCTGCCGGTGTTAGTCGGCCGGTTGCGCAATGACCTCATTCGTTCCGGTCTTGCGCCGGAAATGAACTGGGCTAAACCCAGCGCTGTGCAGGTCGACGGCAAGCGCGGATTTGGACCAGTCGTGGCCCACGCGGCCATCGAAGAGATCGTCCCGCACGCCAGCAGCAATGGGATTGCTATTGCCGCCGTTCGTAACTCCAACCACCTGGGAATTCTGGCCCCGTACGTAGAGGCGATCGCCGCGCGTGGGCAGATCGGATTGGCCTTCACAACCAGCGAAGCCCTGGTGCATCCCTGGAACGGCAACCGACCACTGGTCGGCACCAATCCCATCGGAATTGGCATTCCGACGTCGGGCGAGCCCCTGGTGCTGGACATGTCCACCGCCGAGGTGTCGATGGGCAAGGTGCTCAGTCACGTGGCAAGTGGGATCCCGATTCCCCATGGCTGGGCTGTGGACCAAAACGGAGACAGCACCACCGACGCTGCCGCAGCCGTCGAAGGAGCGCTCTCGCCGTTCGGTGGGCCCAAGGGGTACGCCCTGGGCGTGGCCCTGGAAGCGATGATCGGTGTGCTGACCTCAACGGCTCTCGGAACGGATGTCAAAGGCACGCTGGACACCGAGTCTGTGGCAACCAAGGGTGAGATCTTCCTCGCCATCACGCCCCAGGCGCTCGGTTCGGATGCGCCCGCCTCCGCGCTCGATGATTACTTCACCACCCTGCGCGCCAGCGGCACCGATGAGGCACCGGTGCTCATCCCCGGAGACCGGTCCCGCCGGGTGCGCGCACAGCGCCTCGCGGACGGAATCCCGCTGCCCAGCGCCGCGTGGGACATGGCCCTGAACCTGCTCGATGAAGAGGCACGCTGATGCACGGATTAATGCGCTTACCGAATGAGATCGCTCTGGGACCCGGAGCACTGCACCGCCTGACGGCAGCGGTGAGTGAACGGGGACGTACTGCGTTCATCGTCGCGGATCCCGCCGTCGCTGCCTTGGCACCGTGTATCGACGCGATCGAGCGTTTGCAGGCACACGGAATCACCGTGCAGCTGTACACCCATATCGTTCCGGAATTGCCCAGCGCGGTGGTCAGTGCTGCGGCCCGCGAAGCACAGGAATCCGGGGCCGAGGTGATCGTCGGGATCGGTGGCGGCAGCGCACTGGATCTCGCAAAGTTCTGCGCCTTGCTGACCAGCTATTCGGAGCCCATCGAGGCCTACCTGCACGGCGCCAAAGTGCCCGGCAAAGTGAAGCCGCTGATCGCGATCCCGGCGACTGCTGGAACCGGGTCCGAAGTCACTCCAGTGGCAGTGGTCAAAGACGAGCAGCGGGGATTGAAGGTCGGGGTTTCCAGCCCGTACCTGGTCCCGGACGTGGCGATCTGCGACCCGATCATGACCCAAACCTGCCCCCCGAACGTCACCGCGCACTCGGGTATCGACGCCCTCACCCACGCGCTGGAGGGACTCACCGCCGCGCCCCACGTACCGGACTGGAACACCGAGTTGCCGCTGTTCGTCGGCTCCAACTCCCTCAGCGACCCGCTCGGTGTGCAGGCCGCCGCGACGATCGGCAACGCCCTGGCCACCGCGGTCAATGATCCGCAGGACGAGGCTGCTCGCACCGAGATGATGCGCGGTGCGGTGCTCGCGGGAGTTGCGTTCGCCGCTGCCGGTACCCACATCTCCCACGCGCTGCAGTACCCAGTGGGCGAACTGACCGGAACCACACACGGTGAAGGCGTCGGGTTGTTCTTGCCTTATGTGCTGCAACACTTCCGCCCCGCAATCGATGGGCAGTTGGCCCAAGTGGCCCGGGCTCAAGGGTTGGAAGCCGACGATGCCGGTGATGATGCAGAGCTAGCCAGCGCGCTGATCGCCTCGATAGTGACCTTGCGCGAGCGCATTGGAATCGCACACACGCTCGCAGACATGGGGCTCGCCGAAGACCAGCTTCCGGCGGTGGCGAGCGCCGCTGCCGGGATCACCCGGCTCACCGGCAATGCACCTGCTCCGGTCGATGAGGCCGTTCTGCTGCACATCCTGACTCGCGCCTGGAATGGAGACCTGTCATGAGCATCACCGTTGGTGACATCCAGACGATGGCGGGCACCGGCCTGCACATCGCGGGAACGTGGCGGCAATCTGCCAACGGTGCGCAGTTCGCCGTCGACGATCCCGCCACCGGTGAGACCTTGGCGCAGGTGGCCGACGCGACCGAGCAGGACTGCCTGGACGCCGTCACCGCTGCCAGCGACGCCCTCGACGGGTGGGCGCACACCCCACCCAGGCAGCGCAGCGAAGTTCTGCGCCGGTGCTTTGACCTGATGAACGAGCACCGTGACCTGATCGCCACCGCGATCGTCCACGAGAACGGAAAGTCCTGGGCCGATGCGCAAGCGGAAGCCGGCTACGCCGCGGAGTTCTTCCGTTGGTTCGCAGAGGAGACCGTGCGCATCGGCGGCGAATACCGCCTCGCGCCCGGCGGGGACAAGCGAATCTTGGTGGAACAGCGTCCGGTGGGCGTCGCGCTGCTCATCACGCCGTGGAACTTCCCGGCAGCGATGGCCACCCGCAAGATCGCCCCGGCGCTCGCCGCTGGCTGCTCGGTGGTCCTCAAGCCCGCCCCGCAAACGCCGCTCACCGCGGCGATCGTGGTCGAACTCATCCACCGCGCCGGGGTGCCGGCGGGCGTGGTCAATCTGGTATCCCCAAGTGACGCAGGACCCGCGGTGAGCGCCATGCTTGAGCGGGTGGAGAAGGTGTCTTTCACCGGGTCCACAGCCGTCGGCAAAATCCTGCTGCGCCAGTGCGCCGACCGGGTGATCAACGCCTCCATGGAACTGGGCGGGAACGCGCCGTTCATCGTGCTGCCCGATGCCGACATTCCCGCCGCCGTCGAGGGCGCCATGCAGGCCAAGATGCGCAACGGGGGAGCGGCGTGCACCGCCGCCAACCGGTTCATCGTGCACGAGTCGGTGTATGCCCAGTTCAGCGAGCTCTTTGCCCAGCGGATGGGCGAGTTGACGATGGGTCCGGGCACCACACACAGCAACAACGTGGGCGCTCTGGTCTCCGACGACGAGCGCGACAAGGTCGCAGACTTGGTGGCCGGGGCCCGATCGCGCGGTGCCGGTGCGCTGACCGGTGGCGAGCGTCCCACCGGTGACGGTGCCTTCTACCCGCCGACAGTGCTCACCGACGTGGCCGCCGATGACCCGATCACACAGAACGAGATCTTTGGCCCGGTGGCGCCCGTCATCAAGTACGGAGATGGCACCGATCCGGTGCAGATCGCGAACAACACCCGAAGCGGCTTGATCGCTTACGTCTACGGCTCTACCGACGCCGCGATGCAGATGGCTCACCGATTGCAGGCCGGCATGGTCGCGGTGAACCGGGGAGTGCTCAGCGATCCTGCGGCACCCTTCGGCGGCGTCAAAGAGAGCGGGCTCGGACGAGAGGGCGGGCATGAGGGAATCGGTGAATTCCTCGAGCCGATCTATATCGCCGTCGATTCCTGGTGAATCCAGCTACTGCCAGCACACGCAAACAGACCGAAGTAACTAAGGGATGAGACAATGAAGATCACCTCAATCGAGACCTTTCAACGCGACGCCGCGCTGAGTATCGTTCGCGTGCGCACCGATGACGGGCACGAAGGTTGGGGCCAAACGTCCACGCACAGCGCGGACGTTGCCACCCCCATTCTGCACAAGTTGGTGGCGCCCTACTTCCTCGGCAAAGACCCGTGGGACATCGACGTACTGGCCAACGAATTCGTGCGCTCGTCTTACAAATTCCCGAGCACCTTCGTGTTGCGTGCCCTCACCGGAATCGACACCGCGATCTGGGATTTGCTCGGTAAGGCGACGGGCCAACCTGTCTACAAACTGCTCGGCGGCAAGGCGCGCGACTCCGTCCCCGTGTACGCCTCCAGCATGCGGCGCGAAACCACCGCTGAATGGGAAGTGGACCGCTTCTCCGACGAGATCGCCAAGCATGGCTTCCGGTGCGTGAAAATCAAGATCGGCAAGGTCATGGGCCGCGACCAGGACGAGTCGGCGGGCCGGACCGAAAAGTTCATCCCCCTGGTCCGTGAGGTGCTCGGCGATGACGTTGATATTCACGCCGACGCGAACGGTTGCTACTCCGCGCCGCAGGCGATTCGCGTGGGCCGGGTACTGGAGGACTACGGCTACGCACACTTCGAAGAGCCCTGCCCCTACCAGGAGATCGAGAACACCGCGAAGGTCGCAGCCGCTCTGGACATGCCCGTGGCCGGTGGCGAACAGGACGCCGTCATGGAGCAGTTCTACCGGATGATCACGACCGGCGCGGTGGACATCATCCAGCCTGACATCGGTTACATCGGCGGAATGGCGCGCACCCGCCGGGTGGTGCACATGGCCCAAGCGGCCGGTATTCCGGCCACCCCGCACTGCGCCAACCAGTCGCTGATCCAGGTGTTCAACCTGCACTTGGCCATGTCCTCACCGGTGATCTCGCAGTACCAGGAATGGTCCATCGAGCGAGAGCTCGAGGACTACGCCTACGGCCTGTACGACCCGATGCCCGTGATCGTCGACGGCAACGTCACCCTTTCCGACGCCCCCGGCTGGGGCATCGACATCGATTCCGACTTCCTGCGTTCCGCTGAACGCCAGGTCACCGAGCTTAAAAACGCCTGAAAGAACCCGCGCGTCGCACGTGGCGACCGCGGTAGCAATCCATGCCCAAAAACAACTACGTCATCGTAGACAGGAGAATGTTGTGAGAAATGAAATTAGCCGTCGATCGGCCATACTTGGTGGCGCGGCAGCAATGGGCCTTGGTGCCTTTGGTCTCACGAGTTGCTCAGGAGGCGGAAACGTCCGCTTCGCCTGGTACGGCGGAGCCGAACGCCAACGCGCCTACATGGCGCTGCTCGATGAGTTTTCCGCCCAGCACCCTGATGAACCAACCATCGATCCGGAATATGCGGACTATGACCCTTATCAGGACCGGATGGCGACCCAGTTCGCCGCAAATGACGCCGCGGACCTGTTCTTCATTGCCGGCTTCAACACCATGGAATACGACGGTGCCGGCAACTACCACGACCTAGATGAATTCATTGGCGACCAGCTTGATCTGTCGGACATGGATCAGGAGCTGGTTGACCAGTGGCGTTTCGACGGGGCGCTGCGCGCGATGCCGTATGCGTACTGGAACACCGCCATCCGGTCCAACCGTGACTTCCTCGAAGAGGTGGGCATGGAACTCCCCGACGATGAGACCTGGACCTGGGACGACTTCATCGACCTGTCCCAGGAGTTCACCGATGCCACCGAAGACGGTCGATTCGGCTCCACTTACGCCCCCCACTCCGACCTTCCCTTCAATGCCTTCCTGCGGCAGGGCGGCCAGGAACTGTTCACCACCGATGGTGAGGTCGGCTTCGACGCCGAGGGCATGGGCGACTGGATGGACATGTGGGAGCGGATGCGCGCATCCGGTGCCGCAATGTCCGTGCAGCAGCAAGAGGGCGTCACGGCCAACTGGGAGCGGGTTGCCCCCCACGTGCTGTTCAACCCGGGCAACTCCAACCACCTCGCAGGCGATCAGCCGTCGGTGGACTGGGAGCTGGATCTGCACCTGTGCCCCACCCTGCCCGACCCCTCCGAGGGCCACCGGTTCCTGCACCTGGTGCGCTTTGCCATGTACAGCCGGTCCGACAACCCCGAGCTCACCGCGGAGCTGATGAGCTTCCTGCTGAACTCCGAGCGCGTTCCCGAGCTGCTGGGTCAGAACTCCGGTGTTCCCACCTCCCTGGTACTGCAAGAGGTGGCCAAGGAAACCGCCGATAGCACCGGTCAGAAGATCATCGAGGTCATCGAGCGGGAAGCCGCGAACGATATGCGTCCACGTGCAGAGGTACCGCGCGGGGCCGGTTCCTGGCGCGACCTGATGGCTCGGGCCATCGAAGCCATTGCGATCGAAGGTGACTCCATCTCAACCCAGTCCGAACGCTTCGTGAATGACCTGAACGCGGCGGTTGACCGTGCCCGCGACTGAGACCCGCAAGGACGCCCAACCGCCTCCGATCGAGGTGACCAAAGCCGTACGCAAAGGTAAGCCGCGGGGCGTGCAGCGCCACACCGGCGCCGGCTATGCCTTTTTGACCCCATGGCTGATCGGTTTCGCGGTGATCACCGCGGGCCCAATGCTGGCCTCGCTGTACCTGGCGTTCACCGACTATGACCTGAGTTCGGCCAACTGGATCGGGTTCGACAACTTCGTTCGGATGATGTCCGATCCGCAGTTCATGGCCTCGGTCCGGGTCACCGCCATCTACGTGTTCGTCTCGGTGCCGCTGCAGCTGATGCTGGCGCTGTTCCTCGCCGTAGTGCTGGATCGCGGCGTGCGCGGACTGGGCATCTACCGCTCGGCCTACTACCTGCCCTCACTGCTGGGCGGAAGCGTCGCGATCGCGGTGCTGTGGCGCCAACTCTTTGGATACGAGGGCCTGGTCAACGCGATCCTGGCGATCTTCGGGATCCAAGGCGACAGCTGGTTGCAGAACACCTCGACGGCGCTCGGCACCCTGATGATCCTGAACGTGTGGACCTTCGGTGCACCGATGATCATCTTCCTTGCCGGACTGCGCCAGATCCCCGGGGACCTATATGAGTCCGCGTTGCTCGATGGCGCGGGACGGATTCGACGGTTCTGGAGCATCACGATCCCGATGCTCACCCCGATGATCTTCTTCAACCTGGTGCTCCAGACGATCGGGGCGTTCCAAGCGTTCACACCGGCATACGTCGTCTCCAGCGGCACCGGCGGCCCCAACGATTCAACCCTGTTCTACACCCTGTACCTGTACCGGCAGGGCTTCCGGAACTTCGATATGGGCTACGCCTCGGCACTCGGTTGGGTGCTGTTGATAGCCATCGCTCTGCTCACCGCGATCAACTTCATCGCCTCACGTTATTGGGTGTTCTATGCCGATGAAAGATAAGACTCGACGCGCTAAGTCCGCTGACTTCGATCCGTTGGGGACCGACTCGCGCGTGCGCCGGCTCCTTCGCCACTTTGCGCTGATCTTCGGCGCATTCGTCATGCTGTATCCGCTGATCTGGATGCTGGTTAGTTCGTTTAAACCCTCCAGCCGCATCCTGGTGGATCCAAGCATCACGATTTCGGACCCGACGGTGGAGAACTACGTCATCGGGTGGGATGCACTGGGTGTCTCATTCAACGTGTTCTTCCTGAACTCGCTGATTGTGGCCTTGGCATGTGTCGCCGGAAACATTGTGTCCTGCGCGCTGGCCGCGTACGCGTTTGCGCGGCTGAAGTTCAAGGGCCGCGGGGTGTACTTCGCTTTGATGCTGGCAACCATCATGTTGCCGTATCACGCGGTGATCATTCCGCAGTACATCATGTTCTCCACGGCCGGATTAGTGAATACATTCGGTCCGCTAATCATCCCGAAATTCCTGGCCAGTGACGCCTTCTTCATCTTCCTGATGGTGCAATTCATCCGGACATTGCCCAAGGAATTGGACCAGGCCGCAGCAGTGGACGGCGCGGGCGTGTTCCGTACGTTCTGGAGCATCATCCTGCCGTTGATGAAGCCGGTGTTGGCCACCACCGCGATCTTCACGTTCATTTGGTCCTGGAACGACTTCCTGGGCCCACTGATCTATCTCACCCGAACCCGGATGTACACCGCGCCGGTGGCGTTGAACGCGCTGCTGGACTCCGATGCCCAGACCGGTTGGGGAGAGATGTTCGCGATGTCCTTGGTGTCTCTGGTGCCCATCGTGGTGTTCTTCCTGTTCGTTCAGAAATACCTGGTGCGCGGCATCGCGACCACCGGAATCAAGTAAGAGGCGGGCGCTAAGTCGATGAATTCCACCAACGACGGTGTGCAGGAGCGGCCCTGGTTCACTCAGCCGCTACGGCTGATCCAGACGATCTTGCGCACCTGCGATGCGCCGGGCTACCGGGCGCAGGAGTTCATCGACTTCGCGCTACGCAACCACGCCAATGCGGTGGTGATCAACGGCGGCGGTTTGCAGGCGTTCTACCCCAGCGACGTGCCCGGGCATGAGGTTGTGGCAGACCTGGAGCAAGACATCCTCGGTGCCGTCACCGCAGCAGCCGCCGATGCCGGCTTAAAGGTCTTAGCCCGGGTTGACTTCCGGGCCGGGCCGCCGGCGATGGCGCAGCAGCACCCGCAGTGGTTCGCCGCGGACATCCACGGCGAGCCACTGCTGGCTCGCGGCCGCTACACCGCACCGGCGACCAGCCCATACCGCGCGGACGGGTTCGCATTCGACGTCGTCGATGAACTACTTACTCGTTACCCCATCGATGGGATTTGGGAGAACGCGCCCGGGTTCCTGCATATCCATGGTGGCCGGGCTTACCCCGGGCCGCTGGGTGATGTGTTGGAGCTGGGAGAGCAGGCGGCGGAGTGGCGACTGGTGGACTACAGCCAGCCGACTGCCGATGCCTTCCGGCACGACACCGGCCTGGAGTTGCCGACTCCCGCGGACTTTGACGCCCAGACCTATCTGACCTTTATTGAGTGGCGTTATGCGCAGGTGGCGGCACGCTGCTCGGCGATGCGTGAGGTCATCAAGGCCCATGGCACGGACTTGGCCTATATCGCCGAGGCCCCAGGGGTGGCGGAGCTGGGCTGGAACCGGAACTCCGCGCTAGACGTGGCCCAACTGGCCCCGCTGTTCGACATCATGGCCGCGCCCACCTTCGACGTCACCCGGGATGGGTACGGGTCGGCGTTCCGTCCCAACCCAGTGTGGCGGTGCACCGAAGTGGCCTCCCACCTGCGGGCCGCGAAGCCCGATACCGCGCCGACCATCATGTTCGGCCGGTTCGACAACGTTTCCCGCTACACCACCGTGGCGCCGGCGGAACTGGACCTGTGGCTGCTCGGCGGGTTGGCGCAGGGTGCTGGCAACTGGGAGTGCACGTTCGTTGGCCGCAGCGACACCGAATTCCACGACCGCCGCGCCGACCACATCATCGAAAACCACTACCGCCGAGTGCGGTCACTGGATGAGCACCTCGACGGGGCGCGATCGATCGCGCAGGTCGCGGTGGTGCACAGCCGCAAGACCGAGACGGTCTTCGGCGCCACCGATCCGGCGCTGGACCGCTCGGTCCACCACGTTCGAGGCGCGGCGGCCGCGCTCCTGGCCCAGCACGTGCCCTTCGATCTGATCCCCGACGATCAGCTACTTGACCTGCCAGGCCGGTACTCCGTCGTCGTCCTTCCCAACACTGTGGTCCTCAGCGATGAACAGGTGCGGGCGCTGACCGAGTTTGTGGCCAATGGTGGGGGAGTTGTCGCAACCGGGACGACGTCGTCGCGCGTCGATGCCACCACGGTGCGGGAGCGTTTGGGGCTGGCTCAGGTGTTCGGCATAGAGGATCGCGGGCGGTCAACGGCCCGGCTGGACAATGCGTTCGCTCTGGTCACGTCGCGCGATGAGCTCACCGTCGGGCTCGATGGCACCGACATGATCACCACCCAGGGGACGTTCCGGGTGGTCGATCCGGCGCCGTCGTCGTCGGCTCCGATCACGCTCATCGAGGAGATCGCGCCGCAACCGCCCGAGTGGGGGTGGGTGGACTTGGACGTTACCGGGCGCCCGCCGTTCGTGGTGCGTCACGAGTTCGGGGCCGGGCGGAGCGTGTATTTCCCCGGTGAGATCGATAAGCACGTGGCGAGTTCTGGGCATTCGGATCACTCCCAGCTCCTGGTGAACGCGGTGCGATGGGCCGCCGGAGTTGGCCTGGATGTTGGACTGCTTGGGCCCGATGGGGTGCATGTGCACGCTCTGGCATCCGGCGACGGACGCTCGTTGTTGCTGTCGTTGGTGAATTACAGCGCTGGGCCCGGCCGGCCGGTGAAGCAGGTGATCGGCGTGCAGGATCTGGTGCTCACGGTGACCGGTGCGACCCTTGCTGAGGTGTCTGGGCAGGGGGCTCGTGGGCAGGTCTCGCTGCGGGTGACCAATGCATTGGACGGCACGCCGCTGCGCACCGAAATGGATGGCGATGTTTTGCGGGTGCACGTGCCGCGGATCCAGGAGTACCTGCCGGTGCTGATTGGGCCGGCTTAGGGCACCGCGGCTTCAGGCGCGCGATGAGCGCATGGCCGCTTTGTGCACGAGGTCTTCGTCGCTGGTCATCTCTTCGTAGTGCTCGGTCCCCAGAGGTACGAGCGCGACCTTGCCGTCTGCATCGTGATGTAGTCCCCAGCCGTAACGCTTGGCTAGGGGTGAGGCCCGCAGGCACGCTTGTGACTTGGCGAAGAATGCCTCGCGTTCGGCTGGTTTGTCGGACTCCGCGAGGTCGCGCCGGACGGCGTATACCTCGAAAAGGAGGTCATCGGAGGTGAGTTGATAGGGCTTGGACTCCAGCAGATCGTATTGAAGGCGCGCCACGGTCGGCTTAGCGGTGGCGGGTGGGACCTGGGCGGAATCTACCGGGCAGTCAGGGGCGACGGCGATGAAGGTGCCGTAATAGTTGGTGGTCACGAATCAATCCTCTGGGCCAACTGGCCTGAGGTCTTGCAGAATTGCGTCAGTGAGCACTAGGAAGATTCGCCCTTACGAGCGGTCGGGGGTGTTGCAACCCGAGAACCTCCAGCGGTTCTCCGCGGTCTGGATCGCCCCGGCCGGGGACGTCAGCGACGTGGTGGATACCTACTGGGCTGTGAGTTGGAACCTGGATCCAGGTGAATCCATTGAGCAGTCGATCATCGACTTTCCGGCGATCACCCTCAGCATTGAGGAGCTGGGTGGGGAGCGTGGATTCGTGGCTACCTCGATCAGGTCCAAGGCGTGGAAGCGCACTATCGGGGGCCGTGGTGTGGTGTTTGGGATTCGGCTGAGGCCGGCGGGGCTCGCGGTCGTCTCTGATCTCGAGGCCGTGGAGCTGCCGCCCGAGCTCACGATCCTGCCGGGCAGGGATGGACGCAGCTTTGAGTACCTCCGGGACGTCGAGGCAGCTACTGGTCCCGAAGCTCGGGCGGAGCGCTCCGATGAGAGGGTCCGCGTTCTGATGCGAGAGCGGCGCCTGCGAAGTACGCAATTGCTTGCCAACGCCGCTGTTCGCCAGGTGGAAGAGCGGCCATCTTTGGGTGTGCAGGAGTGGCCGACGCTCTGGGAACGTCGCCGCGTACGTTGCAGCGGGTGCTCAGGAGCAACCTGGGGCGGGGCCCGCATGAGATTGCTCGGCGACTGCGGTTACAGGAGGTCGTGCGTCGGTTGAGCGCCGGGACCGTTGAAATCTCGCAGGTCGCCGCCGACCTCGGGTATGCCGACCAGGCGCACCTCACCAATGACTTTCGCGAAGTGGCCGGGATGACGCCGGGTGCTTATGTCCGAGAGATTGCCTCGACTCAGGCTGCTTTGGTGTCTGGTTCTTCGTCGTCTGGGTGACGGGATTCAGAGGGCATTTGGGCGCTCAGAAACTCGTTGAAGAAAGTTGTGCACACCCCTTGTGTCGAACGCTCGTGCGTAGTACCGTTGTTGCATGGAGCACCCGACCACACCCCCAGCAACCACGGCACACGCCGCTGGTTCGCTTGCGGCTGAGGCCGAGTTGTTCGATGACTTCATCGCCCGGGGCGGACAAGTCCCCTTGGGTGACAAGACCACGCACGGGGCGTTTGAGAGCAAACTGGCACGGCGCACCGACGTCGTTGGTGCGGGCACTTCTGCTGCCGC
>JBMDWZ010000124.1:0-11169 GCA_048594865.1 Beutenbergiaceae bacterium | reverse complement strand
ATCAACGCGATTCGCTACTGACTCGCGTCAGGCACTGGAGCGTCCTTGCCGACCTCCACGATCCGGTGCGGGGCGGCTGAGCGGCCCAGGTGTTCGCGGGCGCGCCGCCTCAGCTCTGTGAGATCCAGGTCCGCCCCGCTCACCTCGGCGCTCAAGACCGCCCCCATGCGAGCGTCGGTGTGGACCGACACGGCGGCTCGGTGCACCTCTGGCTGGTTCTGCAGCCATGACTCCACCGCACCCAGGTGCACATTATGGCCGCCGATGACCACAACGTCGTCGCTGCGTCCCTGCAGGAACAGCCGGCCGGATGAGTCGAGGTGGCCGCGATCACCGGTGCGCGTGGGCACGCCACTGGTCCAGGCCGAGGTGATGACAACATGCCCGGTGGCGCCGGTCGGCAGAGCGGTGCCGTCGTCGGCCTCGATCTGCACGCCAACGCCGTTGGCAACCCGACCGACCGTGCCCGGGGCGACGGCGGAGTCTTCCGGGAGCGCAATGGTGGCGGTCCCGGTCTCGGTGCTGCCGTAAAAGTCCACCAACACCGGGCCCCAGCGCTCCTGGATCTGTGTTGCGAGGGTTGGCAGCAGTGGCGCCGAGCCCGCGCAGATCCGACGAAATGTGATGTCCGAGCCGAGCGTGTGGACCAGGGTGGACAACTGCGCGGGCACCGCAGCCAGGACTCCGGGTTGGTGATCGCGGAGCAGGTCAGAACGCCGCTCAGTGCCGAGCTCATGGCACAGCACGGCCGGCGCACCGATCGCGAGCGCCGCGATCAGCAGGCTCAGCCCGTGTCCATGGCCCAGGGGCGGAAACAGTGCGATCGGTTCGTCGCGGCGCAAATCGAGTGCAGCGATCAGACTCAGCGCGGTGGGCGCATACCCCGGTCCAACTCCGCGGCGAGCCACCACACTGGGCCTGCCGGTGGTGCCCGAGGTCGCCAGGTGCACGCGGGCGGTTCGCCTGGGGGCCGGCGGCCTGGGCTGGGTTTGCAGTGGGCGCGCGAACGCCTCGGCGGTGTGTTCTGGGGTGAGCACGAGGGCGATCGAGTGTTCCGACACGATCGCTTCGCGATCGGCCCGTCCCATCCGCTGCGGCAGCAGGACCGCGTCCACTCCTAGGACGCCAGCGGCCCCGAGCGCGGCGACGGTGTGCCTGGTGCTCGTTGCGTGGATTCCCACGGTGATGCGTCCGGCGGCACCGATCCCCTGCGACCGCAGCTGCCGACGTAGGTGATCGGCCAAGGTCCACACGCCGCTGCGGAGCTGATCGCCGGTGACCACACCGCCGGCATCGATGAGCATCACTCGATCAGCGGCGCGAGTGCACGCCCACAGGATCAGCCCGCTGATCGTGGTGCCGTACTTCAGCATCGGAGAATAGGAGCGCAGATCTCGCCACCGCGGTGCGGCGCCGCGCAGCACAGCCACCAGATCCGAGCCGAGCCTGGACACTCTCATCGGCTGTGCCGGCGCATCGATCGCACGGCCGGTGCTGCTAACCGGTCGTGCAGGCCGGGCGCCGCCGTCGAAAGCACTCCCCCGAGGCGCGCCCACCACGGGCTGATCAGTCGAGGTCGGGTGGCGATCGCCCGGCACAGGATGCCGGCGGCCTCATCGGCGCTCAGCGCCGGGGCGTTGCGATACGCGGCGGTGGGCTCGCTCATAGCGGTGCGCACCAACGGCAGGTGCACCGAGGTGGTGGCGATGCCGTCGGCGGCGATCTCGGGGGCAATGCCTCGCAGCCACGCTTCAAAAGCGGACTTGCTGGCGCCGTAGGAGCTCCAGCCCGGACTTGGCACATCAACGCTCACCGCGGATACCGAGATCAGGTGCCCGCCCCGGGCGCGCATGGACGCAAGCATCGGCAACAGGAACGCGATCGGCCCCAGGGCATTGACCCCGAATAGCCGCTGCACGTCGTGAAACCGGTCGGTGTAGTCCTCCAGGAGGCGGAAGATCGAATGCCCCGCGTTGCTCACGATGATCGCCGGCGGGCCGTGGGAGGCCACGATCCGCTCGCCAGCCGAACGCGCGGCATCGGTGTCGCGCAGGTCGAGCGGGTAGGTCACGGCCCACCCGCCCCGGGCGGCGATACGGTCGGCGAGGTGGCGCAGGTCCTCAGCCCCTCGGGCGATGAGCACCACCTTTGCCCCGCAGCCAGCCAACCGCAGCGCGAGCCGCTCCCCGATTCCGCGTGAGGCACCGGTAATTACCACGAGTTCGCCACTGACCCGTGATCGGACCTGCTCGGGCGTGGGTGCGAACCCGGCCATCCCGAGCAGCGCCCGCGCCCCAATCGGCCAGGTCACTGGCGGTGTACGAGCGTGTTCGAGGCCTGTGCCAGCGGCCGAATCACCAAGGTGTCAATGTTCACGTGACCGGGCCGGTTCACCGTCCACACGATCGCCTCGGCCACGTCGTCGGCTACCAGGGGCTCGGCGACCCCTTGGTAGACCTTGTCGGCGGCGTCCTGGGAGCCGAGGCGGCGCAGCGCGAACTCCTCGGTGCGCACCATGCCCGGTGCGATCTCGATCACTCGGATGGGTTCACCGACCAGTTCCAGGCGCAGGTTGCGGGCGATGACCCGCTCGGCGTGCTTGGCCGCAACGTAGCCCGCGCCACCTGGGTAGGTGTCCAACGCGGCCGTCGAGGTCACCACCACAACGTCACCGCCCCCGCCGTTGCGCAAGGCGGGCAGCAACGCCATCGTGGTGCGCAGCGTGGCAATCACATTGATCTGGTACATCTCCTCCCAATGGTCGATGTTGGCGCCCTCGACGTTGTCAGCGCCGCGGGCACCGCCAGCGTTATTGATGAGGATGTCCAGATCATCACCCACCTCGGCGGCGAGGTGAGCTGCGCCTTCGTCGGTGCTGAGGTCGGCGACGACGTAACTCGCCCCGGTCTGCTGTGCCAGGGCCTGCAAGCGCTCTTCCCGGCGAGCGACGGCGATCACGTGCGCCCCGGCGTCCCGCAACTGCCGAACGGTGGCCTGCCCGATACCCGTCGATGCACCGGTAACAACAACCTTCTTGGATGAGTTCATGGTCCCATCGTGCCAGCACGGTAAGCGGTGGGCGTAGGCTGGTACTCAAGGACTGCGAGGCGGATTTGTCTCAGCATTACCCTGCGCCGATCTGGCCAGGGAGTTCGGGCCCGGCTTTGGCCTACAACACACAACAGCCGATGCGCCCGCGCGCGCTCACGTTCTTGGAGTTTGTAGTGAAGGTTCGTCCTCATCCCTCCCGCCGTCACCCGTTCGTGGGGATGCTCGCCGCGAGCGCCGCACTCTTGCTGGTCGCGGCGTGTTCTTCCGGCAGCACCGCAGGCGACGACGCGGGTGACCCGAGCACCACCGCAGACGCCGAAGGCGGCGCCGGTGAGGGATACCCGGTGAGCGTAGACAACTGTGGCACCGAGATCACCGTGGATGCCCCGCCGCAGCAGATCGTGACGATCAAGTCGAGCACCTTTGAGCTGGTGCTGGCTTTGGGGCTGGGCGATCGCATTGTGGGTCAGGCATTTCTCGATGGCCCGGTGCCGCAGGACCTGCAGGAAGCGGCAGCGGATGTGCCCGAATTGGCCGAGCGCGAGCCGTCGACCGAGGCGGTGCTGGCCGCAGATCCGGACTTCGTCTTCGCCGGCTGGGAATCCACCTTTACCGACGAGGGCATCGGGTCACGTGACTCCCTCGGCGACCTGGAGATCGCTACCTATGTGGCACCGGCCGCGTGCCAAGGTGAGGGCTACATGCCCAATCCGCTGACCTTTGACCTCATCGCCGAGCAGATCACCGAGGCCGGCCAGCTCCTCGGCGCCCCCGATGCCGCCCAAGAACTGGTCGATACCCAAGCCGATGAGCTCGGCAACATCGAGGTGTCCGATGCCGGACTCAGCGCCCTGTGGTACTCCTCGGGCTCCGAGACGCCGTTCATCGGCGCCGGCATCGGGGCTCCGCAGCTCCTCATGGACTCGGTGGGCCTGCAAAATATTGCCGCAGCCGAAGAGATGAGTTGGATCTCGATGTCCTGGGAGGCGATCGCGGATGCCGAACCCGACGTGATCGTATTGGTGGACTCGGACTGGAACACCGCGGAGAACAAGATCGAGGTGTTGGAGTCGGTGCCGTCGATGGCCGCGTTGCCTGCTGTCCAAGACGGTCGCTACCTCATCATCGATTTCCCGGCGACCGAGGCCGGGATTCGGTCGGCCTCGGCGGCGGTGGAGTTGGGTGAGCAGTTGGCGCAGCTGGAACAGACGCTACCGTGACTAAGACCGCCGAACCTGCGCTGGCGCGGAGCAAACGGCGGCGGACCGCCACTGCCTCGGATGAACCGAAGTCGCGCCGACCCAGGGAAGGAAAAGAGGGCCTGTGGTTGCTGCTTGGGCTCGCAACCCTGGGGGTCAGCGCGGTGCTGGCGCTAGGAATCGGGGTGGCCGGACTCACCACCTCTGACATCCTGGGGTCGGGTTGGCACCACGTGAGCGGTTGGCTGTCATTCGCGGGCGTCGACCAAGCCGCCAATCCACTCAGCCTCTCCAGGGACGCGATCATCTGGCAGGGCCGGGCACCGCGAGTGCTGACCGCGATCCTGGTCGGCGCTGGCCTGGCGCTGTGCGGGGTGACCATGCAGGGGCTGACTCGCAACCCGCTGGCCGACCCGTACCTGCTGGGCGTCTCCTCCGGGGCCGCGTTGGGCGCTGTCGCTGTGCTGCTGCTCGGACTCGGACTGTGGCTACCGGTCGCCGCGTTCGCCGGAGCGTTGGTTGCTCTGGTGGCCACCCTGGCTCTGGCTGGCGTCGGCGGCCGGCTCACCCCGGCGCGCACGATTCTGGCCGGAATTGCGGTGGCTCAGGCGTGTTCGGCTCTGGTGTCCTTTGCGATCTTCTCCACCACCCGGGGTGATTCGTATCGGGAGATTCTGGGGTGGCTCTTGGGGTCCTTGGCACGCTCCAGTTGGACGTCGGTGGCGATCGCGGGCGTCTCGTTGCTGGTCGTGGGGATCGCGCTGCTGGGCGCCGGCCGCACCCTGGACGCGTTCGCCTTCGGGGACACCTCGGCGGCCTCACTGGGGATCAACGTCACCGCCAACCGGTGGATACTGCTCACCCTCAGCGCACTGCTGACCGGTGCGATGGTGGCGGTCAGCGGCGCGATTGGGTTCGTGGGCCTGGTGATGCCGCACATCGTGCGGTTGGCCATCACCTCGAGGCACCGCTGGCTGCTCCCGCTGGCCGCGATCGCGGGGGCGGTCTTCTTGCTCTGGGCCGACACCGGTGCACGGACGGTGTTCGGCACCATGGAGGTGCCAGTCGGGGTCTTCACCGCGGGCATCGGCGCCCCGATCTTCGCGTTCTTGCTGATGCGGCACGCCGGACGGACCCGAGCATGAGCGCCGTCATCGAGGCACGGGGGTTGGTGCACCAGGTATCGGGCGGGATCACCCTGCTGCACGGCGTGGAATTGAACGTGCGCCCCGGCGCCATCACCGGTGTGCTGGGACCAAACGGGGCAGGTAAGTCCACCCTGCTGCGGATGGTCATCGGCGACCTGCCGCTGCGCCAGGGCTCGCTGCGCCTAGGCGGCACCGATATCAAGACCCTGTCGCGCCGTGAGCGCGCACAAGTCGTAGCGTTCGTGGCCCAAGACTCCCCCGCCGATGTGTCGATGGATGTGCTCGACGTCGTCCTGCTTGGTCGCACCCCGCACCTGGGCCGGTTCGCTGCGAAGTCCGACGACGACCTCGATCTGGCCATGGACTGTCTGCGACGGACCGGTGCGCAACACCTTGCCACCCGGGATATCGCCACCCTGTCCGGCGGTGAACGCCAACGGGTGCACTTGGCACGGGCCTTGGCGCAGCAGCCCGCAGTCCTCATCTTGGACGAACCCACCAACCACCTGGATGTCGCCGCCCAGTTGGGTGTCGTCGAACTGATCGGTGAGCTCGCGGCCACCGGCACCGGGGTACTGATGGCGATGCACGACCTCGGGCAGGCGGCCACGGTCTGCGATGAGGTGGTGGTGCTGCACGATGGGCGGGTGGTGGCGGCCGGACCCACTGACGAGGTGCTCACCGCTGAGCTGATCGCGCGGGTGTGGGGCGTGGCAGCGGAGTGGGTGCAGGGCACGACTGGCCGCGCCCTTGTGCTGACGCGCGGGCATCGCGTCCCGTAGGTTGGTCCGCATGCCGCTGCCCAATCGCATCCACGTTGACCTACCCAGACCGAGTTGGCGTGCGTTGGGCAAGGCGGCCCGATGGTGGATTCGCGCGTCGATCGCTGCCCACCTGACCGCCGTCGCGACCGTGATCGTTGTTGATCATGTCCGCAAACGCCGCGACCCTCCCACCGGGGAGTTCCCCCGCACTCCCCCACACCTCACCGACGTCGCCGGAACCGACGTCACCACCTACACCTTCGGCAAGGACGTCTACGCCGCGATGCTGGAGTCCATCCGCGGCGCCCAGCACACCATCTTCTTTGAGACCTTCATCTGGAAGGGCGACGAGGTGGGTCAGGAGTTCAAGGACGCCCTGATCGCCGCCGCCGAGCGGGGCGTGAAGGTGTACCTGGTGTATGACACCTTCGCCAACCTCGTGGTCGACCCGCGGTTCTTGCGGTTCCCGCCGATGCCGAACCTGCACGTGCTGCGGTTCCCTCTGTGGCGCCCGGGACTGCTCACCGGCAACCCCCGCAAGACCGGGCGCGACCACCGCAAACTGCTCGTGGTCGACGGCGAGGTCGGGTTCGTCGGTGGGTACAACATCGGCGATCTGTACGCCACCCAATGGCGCGATACTCACCTTCGGTTGGAGGGCCCGGCCACCTGGGAGTTGTCCAACGCCTTCGGCGACTTCTGGAACGAGCACCGCAAGTCCAAGCACCCGCAGCTGCCCGATCCTGGCGGCAAGCAGTGGGAGCCGCGTATTCGCGGTGCCCGCAACGCCCCCTCCCGGATGCTCTTTCCGGTGCGCGGACTGTACCTCGATGCGATGGACCGCGCCCAAGACCACATCTACATCACCCAGGCCTACTTCATCCCCGACCGGGAGATTCTGGCTGGCCTGATCGCCGCCGCCGAACGCGGCGTAGACGTTCGGGTGCTCATCCCCGAAGTCTCCAACCACGTAGTGGCGGACTGGGCGGCCAGGTCCCACTACCGCCAGCTCCTCAACGCCGGGGTGACGCTGTGGTTGTTCCAAGGCGCGATGGTGCACGCGAAAACGATGACCGTCGATGGCCGCTGGTCCACGATCGGCACCGCCAACATCGACCGGATGTCCATGATCGGGAACTTCGAGATCAACTTGGAACTCTTCGATTCGGGCCTGGCGCAGCAGATGGAGGAGATCTTCGCCGTCGATCTAACCAACGCTCGGCAACTGACCGCCACCGAGTGGGAATCACGTGGCGTGCTGCCCCGCATTCTGGAACGACTGATTCGCCCCTTCGCGCCGCTCTTGTGACAGCGCCGTTGTGGTGGCACTAACTGCCGCTACGGAACATGTCCTCATCCGGGGTGCGGATCGCGGCCGCGGCACCTTCGCCGTCGTCAGGAATGGTCAGATCCAGGCCGCGCACCACCGCGACGGGTCGCCCGCCGGTCTTCCCGCGCACCAAGTCCGCGGCGCCGGCGATCTCATCGGCGACGGCGATCACGGTGGCCTGCAACTCCCGGCCCTGAGTGTCGGATTGGCCGCGCAGGTCGCGCAGCACGTCGATTCCTGCGGCGCCGATGGCGATATCGGCGATTCCGCGCCGCCAGGGCCGGCCCACGGTGTCGGTAACCAGCACGCCCGGACGAACGCCGATGCGGGCGTTGAGTCCGCGCCTGATGGTTCGCGCCGAGGCGTCGGGGTCGACCGGCAACAGCAGCGCCGTACCGGGTGGCACGTTGGAGGTGTCCACGCCGGCCGCTGCCATCACCAACCCGTGCCGGGTCTCCACAATCCGCAGTGCTGGGCCGCCGTCCGGGCGCTCCCGCCGGGCCACCTCGCGAACGGTTTCGGCGTCGATGGCCTCTTCGCGGTTGGCCGCCGCGACCAGCCGTCCCTCGGATTTCGCAACGATCTTGGAGGCGATCACCACGATGTCGCCCGAGTCGATTCCGGTAGTGCCGTCTGGCCAGGTCAGTGCGGATAGGACCGGGGTGAGCACGGCGGCGATATCGGTACCCGAGGTAATTTCGGGGACACCTTCGGGGGCCTGCGCCAACAGCATCAACGTTCTCCTAAGTTCAGCTTGGGTAAGACGTGCTCGGCAAAAGTGTGGATCCAGTCGGCCTGATTTCGGCCGACGTTGTGCAGATAGATCCGGTCGAAGCCCAGGTCGAGGTAGTTCTGCAAGGCGCGCACGTGCTCGGCCGGGTCGGCGCTGATCGTCAGTTGACCGTCGAAGTCCTCTGGGCGCAGCATCTTGGCCAGTTGGGCGAACTCGAAGGGTGAGCGGATGTCGGCGCCGGAGAACCGCATGGCGCCGTTGGGCCACTGCGTCATCGCGTTGTCTAAAGCCTGCGCGTCGGTCGGCGCCCAGGACAGGTGCACCTGCAGCACCTTGGTCAAGGTGGCGGGGTCCTTGCCTGCTTCGCGGGCGCCGTCGTCGAACCGTTGCAGCAGCGTCGCGAGCCGCTCCAATGGTGCCTCTTGGGTGATCAGACCATCGGCGTGACGGCCGGCCCGCCGCGCGGTCACCGGGCCGGAGGTCGCGACCAGGATGGGTGGCGCCTGCTCCGGCATGGTCCATAGCCGGGTCGATTCCACGGTGAAGTGCTCGCCAGCGAACTTCGTGTCTTTTCCAGCGATCGAGGCGCTAAAGAGCCGTTTGATGATCTCGATGGCCTCGAAGAGCCGATTGATCCGGGTGGGCGCTTCGGGCCAATACTGACCCACCACATGTTCGTTGATGGCCTCACCCGATCCCAGCCCGAGCCAGTGTCTGCCCGGATACATGGTGGCCAGGGTGGCGCTTGCCTGGGCGACGACGGCGGGGTGCCATCGGAAGGTCGGTGCGGTAACGCCGGTCCCCAGGTCGCCGGTGGTGCGTTCCCCGATGGCGCTGAGCACGTTCCACACGAATGAGGCTTGGCCCTGGGCCGGAACCCAGGGGGCGAAGTGGTCGGCGGCCATCGTTCCGGTAAACCCGGCCCGCTGGGCCAGGTCGGAGAACTCGATCGCCTCGCGCGGGCCGAACTGCGACAGCATGGCCGAGTATCCGATGGTGCGCCGCATAGGGCTAAGGATAGTGATCGCTGGGGAGCAGCTGCGCCAACGACGGGTGGCTTGCGCGGTAGTCGGCCACCAGGCCGGCGGCCTTCTCGGCACCGATCAGCGGGTGCTCGGCGAAACCCTGCACGGCCAAGGCTGTGGAGCGTTGACGTGCCGCCGCGATGACCACCGAGCCGCTGTGCTGCACCTGGCGCATCAGGTCCAGCTGATCGGAGCCCAGGGCGGCCTGAAGTGGGCGAGGGTGCGCTCCCGCTTGGTCGATCGCGCAGGGAACCTCGATGACGGCGTCGTCCGGCAACGACGCGAGCGCGCCACCGTTGGCCACGCCCAGAATCGTTTCGGTGCCCGTGCGCTGACCACTGAGCGCGGCCATCACGCGCACCGCAACCTCGTGGTATCCGCCATCTTCGGTGTCGGTACGTTCACCCTCACGCGCATCGGACATGTAGGTGGACTCTCGCTGGTCCAGAGCCGCGACCCAGCGTTGGCGCGCATCGCCGGTGGGACCCGGGGCGTAGAACGCGTCCTGTTGCTCGGCCAAGTACTCCCCGCGGGTGGTGTCTGGGGCCTCGCGGGCACCGCCCTGGTAGTAGTACAAGTACTCGTTGGGGATCATGCCCAATCGGCGCAGTGCCGGGTGGCCGAACAACTCGCCCTCGGCCAGAGCATCGAGTTTGCCGTCGTCGCCCAGCAATGCCGGCAGGACGTCGGTGCCATTGCTGCGCAGCGCCGTCAGCCAGCCGAGGTGATTCAAGCCGGCGTAGTCGGGTTGCACCTGCTCAGCGTCCAGGTTCAACACCCGCGCGGCCCGGCGCACCAGGCCCAAGGGGGAATCACAGATGCCGAAGACTCGCTCCCCCAGGTGCGCGCGCATCGCTTCGGTGATGATCCCGGCCGGGTTAGTGAAGTTCAACGTCCACGCATCCGGTGCGTGCAGGGCAATGGCTGCTGCCAGGTCATCGGCAATCGGGACGGTGCGCAGCGCGTAGGCGAGTCCGCCGGCCCCGATCGTTTCCTGCCCCAAGAGGCCGTGCGCGATCGCCACCCGCTCATCGATGACGCGGCCGGCCGCGGCGCCCACTCGGATTGCGCTGAAGACGAAGGCGCTGCCCGCCAGGGCATCGGCGAGGTTCGTGCTGGCTCGCACTCGCGGGGCACCAGGGATCTGCGCGCAAACCGCCGCGATGACCTCCAGCCGCCGCTCGTCCACGTCGTAGAGGACCACATCGGTGGGCCCGTCGTCGGATTCGGCCAGGGCTTGGATCACCAGGGGTACGCGAAAGCCGCCACCGCCCACAATCGTCAACTGCACGCCTCAACGCTACCCGGCCCGCCGGGCGGTAAGCGCTCTCACGCGAGAGGCGCGAGTTTCTGCGGAAAACTCCACAGTTCCCACCATTTTCGAAACTGCGGCGGTCAATCAGTCGAAAGTTTCGGGATTGTCGACATCCTGCGATGTGTCCGAATCGTGATGACTCCGCGGAACCTGAGCCGAACAGGGCGGTTGATTTACGCCGAATACGGCGCTACAGTCCAAGAACTATCGAGGCCTAACAAGGCATAAGACCTCAATTCTCAGGACGAAGGAGTCCGATGGGCATCACCATCACACCGGCGCAGGGCAGCGCACGCCCGCGTTTTGCAGCTCCGATACCGTCGCGCAACTTTCGGGACGTGCGACCCCTCGGAGCAGATTGCGCGGTACGTAGCCGCCATACCCAGGAGGCGCCGTGAGCATTAATAGTCATGTTGCGGGTCAGCCGGGTGGGTTTAGTACGACGACGAGTGTGGAGCCGGTAGCGCCGCCGATTCGGCCCGGGCGGTCGCGGAAGCGGTTTTCTGCTTCGGGGAAGAAGACCTGGCGTCAGGCGTTTCGTCAGGACTGGCGCCTATACACGTTCCTCTTGCTGCCGTTGGTGTTCTTGTTCATCTTCCGGTAC
>JBMDWZ010000123.1:0-3619 GCA_048594865.1 Beutenbergiaceae bacterium | reverse complement strand
GGGCGCAGGTGGCGCCGAGGCGGCTGTTGCCCTGCCACATGTGCACCGAGTAGGTCCCGGCGCCCTGGGTCCTGGAGATCGTGCGGGTTTGACCAGAGTTCCACCGCGAGGTGGGTCCGGTCATCAGGTGGGTACCACCCGGGCAGGCGGTCGAGTTCACGGTGATTCGGCCCAACCGGAGGTATCCGGTGATGTTTCCTCCGCTGCTGTTCAACCAAGATCCGCTCAGCATTCCACCGGTGCGGTGGATGCAGATCGTGCCGGGGCCGCGAGAGCTGACGCACCTGGTTCCACGTGGCACCGTGGAGCTCGGTTGGGCACTGGACGTCGTGGCCATCGGGGTGCTTTCGGCGACCAGCGATACCGCGACCTTAGGGTCGCAATTCTCCAAGCGGTCGGCGAGGAAGGTTTGCAGGTCTGCCGGGGCGCCCATCGATTCGTTGAAGTCGGCGTCCACCTCTTGGGTGATGTCCACGCTCACCAACTCACACCCCCTGGCCGCGGAATCGGCGGCCCAGTCGAAGGCCTGGGCGCGCGCGGTTTCAGCGCTGGCCCACTCCTCCCATTCGGACTCGCTGGCACCGGCCGCTGGAACGGGGACCGGTTCGTCGTTGGACGCTGAGTCCTCTGCGGTGGCGGCGGGCGCGATCGCCGCCATTCCTGCGATCCCGATCGCTAGGGCTGCCATGACGCTCGTCGTTGACCGTCGTATCGTTGGGCTCAAAGACATTAAAACTCCCCTGGTTCAGGTCCCGGACGGGACGTGCTTAGGTATGACAATACGCAGTCGGTGTAATACGTACACCCCCGGTGGCAATAAGCAAGGTATGGAGGAGGCACGCGTTGACAGAAGCCGACGCCGCGAGGCAACGGCTCACCGACCTCTGGGTCGAGCATGCCGACGCCGTGCATCGTTTCGCGCAACGACGCGTGCCCGGCAACGACGTCGAGGACATCGTGGCCGACACCTTCGCAGTGGTTTGGCGGCGAATAGACCAGGTCCCGCAGCATGCGCTGCCGTGGATCTACGCGGTGGCCCGCAATGTCATAGGGACTCGGTTGCGGGCCGCCGGCCGGCGCTCAGCACTGGCCGACCGGGTGGCCGCACAGCCACATTCGGACGTACAGTCTGCCGAGATGGAAGCCGTGGAGCGAGTTCACCTGGCCGAGGCGTGGTCCCGGCTGCGCGAGGCCGAGCGCGAGGTGATCGCCCTGGTCGCCTGGGAGGGGCTATCGAGCACCGAGGCGGCGCTGGTCATGCAATGCCAGCCATCGACCTTCGCGGTGCGTCTGCTGCGGGCCCGGCGGCGATTGGCCCACTTGATCGAGCGTGGCGGATCCGGGCGCTTGGAGGCCACGGAGTGAAGGGGGCCATCGACGTAGCGCGGTCGAGGGGAGAGGTGCGCGAGGCATGAACGGATCTCCAAGGCGCGGACTGCTCGGCCGGCTGGAATCCATCGATCCGGCCGGGGGAGAGGTCCGTCCGCGACATTCGCGAAACGACCCCGCGCTGCACCGGATCATGGACTCCCCGCGCACCGTCATCGACGGTGACTTCTTGCCGCGGCAACGCACGTCCCGCGGCCTGGTGGCCGCGAGCGTCCTGATTGTGCTGGTCTTATCCGTTGGCACACTGCTGTGGGGTGGCGGGCAGCCCGCCTATGCCACCTGGACCGAGCGCCCCCAGGCGGTCGATGCCCAGCGAGCCGCTTCCGCTCAGGCGCAGTGTCCGATGTCCTCAACGGGGATCGATGATGGCGAGCCGGTCCAAGTCGAGCTAGAGCCGGTACTCATCGATGTCCGTGGCGACTACACCCTCATCATTAGTTCCGATGGCGCCGACGCGCTCGGGGTGTGCTTCGTGACCGAGAGCGACGGTGACTTGTTCGCCGTCGCGGTAGGCGGAGAGGGCGCAGACGGCGCAACCTTAGCCGCTTTGGAGCAACCCGATGATGCCAGTGACGTGAGCATTATCGGCTCCGGTACTGCGGCTTGGAGCGAGGGTGCGGAGCGGTTGCCGGGTGAGTTGACCCTCGCCTTCGGCCGTACCGGCTCCGACGTTGAGTCAGTGGAACTGGACGGGGTGTCGAACGAAGACGTTGAGGCCACCGTTTCGGGCGGTTGGTGGGCCGCGTGGGCTCCGGGTGAGGAAGCCTTCGATGAGGCGTTCACCGTCGTCGCTGATGGCGAACGCACCACCCACAGCCTCGACGAGTAAGGGGCGCGGGCTAACCGATCGTGAGCGCCGTGGCGCGCCATCGGCCGTGCAGAACCTCTAGACGCAAGGCCGCGGCCCGGGTGCGCCCGCCGTCGTGTAGTACCACCGCGCACTCCCACACCCCGGCGCGCACCTCGCACCCGTGAACCCGCTGCACCCGCACCGGGCTGGGTTGGACCGGGCGCCCATCGACCGTGACCCCCAAGACGGCGCGCCGGCTCAGGGCAGCGAAAATATCGGCATCGATCCACCGTGAGAGTTGAGCCACCGGCCGCTGACCCTTGAGCGCCTCCACGATCGCCCGCACCAACGTGCTTGCCCAGACTTTGGCGTCGGGCAGTTCGGGCTGTCCGCGGCCGGGAACCGCGCGCAGATGATGCCGCGCTGGCTGGTCCGCCGCCGCTTCCCTCGGATCAGCGAATACGCCTGGTTCGCCGCCGCCTTCTTCGGTGACTGATGGTCCGTCGAATCGAACCCGGTCCCACCGGTGTGCCGGCGGGTCATAGGACGGTTCGGGGTAGGCGGCGAGGCTCATTGGGAATCTCCTTGAGGCACGTGGAGCTGCTGTCCTGGATGAATCAAGTCCGGATCGTCGCCGACGACGTCGCGGTTCTGCGCGTACCACGCCGGCCACGCTTGCGCGGTTTGGGCTGCGGTGGGGTCACCCGGCAACTCGGCCTCAGCGATCGACCACAGACTGTCCCCGGCCTTGACCACGTACGTCGCCGGATCATCGCCGGGGTCTTCGGCCTCCTCGCCGATGTCTTCGTTCGCGGCCTCCTCGGGTGCCTCCGAGTCGTCCGCTGGCTCTGCGGCTGGCTCCTGCTCGGGAGACTGGGAGGCTGCGGGTGACCAGCCGAGTTCGACGTGGTCCTGCTCATCGGTTCCGGCGGCGACCGCCGGCCCCAACAAAGCGCCGGTCGCAATCGCCGCACCCGCGCTCGCACCGATCACTCGGCGCAGGATCGGTGCGCCCAGGGAGCGCACGAGCTCTTCGCCGCCAACCCACACCCGCCCGCAAGCTGCGGCGAGCAGGCAGATCGACCCCAGCGCACCCGTCAGGACGTACCAGCACAGCACCGCAGCACCGAGTGCGCCCATCCCAAGCGCAACCAAGTCCTCGGAGGTTCGTGCCGGCCATTGCTGGGCCAACCACGGCAACCCGCCGGCCAGTACCGCCGTCCCACCGGCGCTGACCAGCAGTGACAGACCCGCGACTCTCAGCTTCCGACTCAAGCCCATCTCAGCCCCTTTTGCCCCTTTGTGTGTCAGTTCGTGTCAGTACGTGACATTCTGTGGCACTAGTTGTACACCGATATCGAAAAGATGTCCAGTGCTGGGGCGAGGTTCTAGGTTGGGACCATGCGTTGGGACGAGGTGTTCGCTGATTTACAAGCGCAG
>JBMDWZ010000122.1:0-7901 GCA_048594865.1 Beutenbergiaceae bacterium | reverse complement strand
ACGGGATACCACCGCCGCGGCGGCGCAGGCCCTGGGCGTGGCGACCTTGGGCGAGGTCAGCGACCTGCCCGCCGCGCTGGAGCGGATCGAGGATGGCGTAGCCCGCCAGCGGGTGGCACACGTGGTCAGTGAGATCGGGCGGGTGGCCGACTTCGTCTCGGCGATGCAGCGCGATGATTGGGCCAGCGCCGGCGAGCTGATGTTTTCCTCACATGATTCCTTGGCGCGCGATTACGAAGTGTCCTGCGCCGAGTTGGACACCGCGGTTCGGGCCGCCCGCGATGCCGGAGCGATCGGTGCTCGGATGACCGGCGGCGGCTTTGGCGGGTCTGCCATAGCGCTCATACGCGCGGGCACCGCCGGCGCCGTTGCGGCTCAGGTGCGATCGGCGTTCGCCGACGCCGGGCACGAGGCTCCAGCATTCCTGGTGGCGCAGCCCAGCGGTCCGGCGGCCTAGGGTTCGCGTAGGTGGTGTGCCCTACCTACAGGTCGTAGTTGACTGTGAGCGGCGCGTGGTCGGAGAACCGGGCCGCGTAGGACTCGGCGCGATCGACGGTGGCGTCCTTAGCCTTGGCTGCCAGCGACGGCGAGGCGTATTGATAGTCGATGCGCCAACCCGAGTCGTTGTCATAGGCCTGCCCACGCCACGACCACCAGGTGTAGGGGCCGGGGCCCTCGCCGCCGAAGTACCGGCCCAAGTCGACCCAGCCCTGCTCCAGCCACCGGTCCAGGTAGGCACGTTCTTCGGGCAAGAAGCCGGCGGACTTCTTGTTGCCCTTGAAGTTCTTCAGGTCCACCTCCCGGTGGGCGATGTTCACATCACCAGCGACGACGACGTCGGTCCCGGCCTCGATCAGTTCCTGCAGCCGGGTGCTGATGGCGTCCAGGAAGGCGTACTTATCGTCCATCGAGGGGGTGCCCGCGGTACCGGAGTGGATGTAAGCCGAGGCCGCGGTGAGCGATTCACCGCCGGGCAGTTCAATGTCCGCTTCGACCCAGCGGCCGACCTGATCCTCGGGCTGCTCATCATCGCTGGCCAGGCCCATCCGCACAGCGCTCAGCGGGTACCTCGAGGCAACGGCGACCCCGTTGCGGCCCTTGGCGGCGCCCGCCTGGTGCACCACGTGCCAGCCCTCGCCGAGGTGCTCGGCCAGGATCTCGTCGGTGGCGCGCACTTCCTGCAGGAGCAGGATCTGCGGGGTGCGCTGCTCCAGCCACTGCGCCATGCCTCGGCGGTAGGCGGCCCGGATGCCATTGACGTTGACGGTAGCGATCGTGAGCATTGCTCCATCCTGACGCATCTTTCCCGGTGCCCCGGACGCCGGTGGCGGTGATCTGCGGCACCCACACCCTCCCCGGCCCAGCCGGGCTGACCATCGCCGCCCTCGCCGCCGTCCCCATAACCCGCACTCCGCCGTCGTCCCCCATAACCCGCCCCTCGCCGTCGTCCCCTTAACCCGCCCCTCGCCGTCGTCCCCACGCAACATCCCGCACACCGTGTACCGAATCTGCTGTCCGCAGCGGGGTTCAACAGCAAATTCCGCACACCGCGCACGCCCGCCGACGCCCGCGAACAGGTTTGATCCCAGGGATGCCATACCCGCGGCACGGGTGTACGTTCCAAGGACGTTGAGTTCGATGACCGTGGCACCACATGCCGGTGCCAATACAGCACATCTACGAAACCAGAGTCTCTCGCAGTGGAGGTGACTAGTGCCCTCGCAACCCACACCAGATCAGCGCCGAGGCTGGACCCAGGCGCTCATGGACCGGCGCTCGATGTTGCGCTTCCTCGGTGGCACCGCCGTGGTCCTGCCGATCGCGGCCTGTAGCCAAGAGCCGCCGGGCAGCCGCATCCGGATCGCCTACCAACAGTTCGGCTCCGGTGAGGTGATGGTCGATTTCCTCACCACAGTCAGCCAACAGTTCTCCGACTCCCACCCCGATGTGCACGTGGAACTCGTGCCGATCGTGGCGGCCGAGCACGACTACTTCACCAAGAACGAACTCATGATGTCCTCCGAGCGGACGTGCCCGGACCTGGTCTACGAAGACACGTTCATCCTCAAGGCCGACGTGGAAGCCGGCTACCTGGCCCCGATGGACGATTACATCGCCAGTTGGGACACCTGGGGTGAGTTCTTCGACCCGGCCAAGGACGCCGTCACCGGACAGGACGGCCGCATTTATGCCGTCCCCACCCACACCGATACCCGCGCCCTGTGGTACCAATCGGACGTCTTCGAGGACGCCGGAATCGACCTGCCGTGGGAGCCAGAGAACTGGGAAGATCTGCTGGAGGCATTCCGCGAGATTCAGTCCGCCAGCCCCGACGTGATCCCGTTCAATATCTACTCCGGCAAGCCCCAGGGCGAAAAGGCCAGCATGCAGGGGTTCCAGATGCTGCTGTTCGGCACAGATTCGGTCCTCTATGACGAAGACACCCAAAAGTGGATCACCGGCAGCCAAGGGTTCCTGGACTCCTTGGCCTTCGTGGCGGACGTTTTCGCCGAAGGTCTCACCCCGACCATGGGCTTCGCGCTGGACCCCAACCTCAGCGAAACGATCTACAGCGACTGGCTTCCCTCGGGCCGCCTCGGAGTGAACCTGGACGGCAGTTGGATCAGCCGCACCTGGGATGAGGGTGGCCCCGGTGAGTGGGCGCAGTGGTCAGAGGTCATGCAGTTGACGACGATGCCCACCCAAGACGGCCAAGATCCGGGATTCGTGACCCTCTCCGGTGGCTGGTCGTGGGCGATCCCGGAGCTGGCGAGTGAACCCGATCTGGCCTGGGCGTTCCTGCAGGAAATGATGACCACCCGGAACATGACCGACCTGGCGTTGGCCGATAACCAAGTGACCATCCGCGAGGACATCGCCTCCGAGCCGGAGTATCAGGGCTACTCGCCCACGATCGAGTTCTTCACCGACCTGGTGCCCGATGCCACCTACCGCCCGGCCTACGCGCCCTACCCGCAGGTCTCATCGGCCATCCAGGCCGCGATGGAGACGGTCATGACCGGCCAAGGCGACCCTGAGGAGGCCGCGCAGGTGTATGACCAAACGCTGACTCGGATCGTCGGCGAAGACTCCGTGAGCCCCGAATCATGACCGCCACCACCGAGCGGGACACCGCCCCGAACTCCGAGCCAGCGCGCCGGCCGCAACGTCAAGCACCCCGCTCCCGAACCCTGCGCCGCGGCGTCCCACTAATTCCCGCCGTCGTCCTGATGTTGATCTTCATGGCCGGGCCGATCATCTACAGCCTGTACCTGGCCTTCACCAACAGGGCGCTGCGCGGCGAGGGCGCCTCGGAAACCGCATTCGTCGGTTTCGACAACTTCATCACCGCCTTCGCCTCCGACGACTTCTGGAACGCCGTCTGGCTGACGGTGCTGTTCACCCTCATTTCGGCGATCATCGGGCAGAATCTGCTCGGCATGATTCTGGCGCTGATGATGCGCAAAGCCACCAAAGTGGTCACCGCGATCACCGGCACCATCGTGATCGGTGCGTGGATTCTGCCGGAGGTGGTGGCCGCCTACCTCTGGTACACGTTCCTTGGCGATGAGGGTTCGCTGAACCGGATGCTCGGCTTCTTCAACCTGCCCAGTCAGGAGTGGCTGTTCACCATCCCGATCATGGCCGTGGCCTTCGCCAACATCTGGCGGGGTGCGGCGTTCTCGATGCTCATCTACACCGCCGCCCTGGCGCAGGTGGACCCGGCGATCGATGAGGCCGCCACGATGGACGGCGCCGGCCGCTGGCGGCGGTTCTTCTCCGTCACCGTGCCGATCATCCGCCGGTCCATCATGACCAACCTGATGCTGATCACGCTGCAAACCCTGAGCGTCTTCGGGCTGATCTTCATCATGACCGGCGGCGGCCCCGGCAACTCCAGCCAGACACTGCCGCTGTACATGTACGAACAAGCCTTCAGCTTCGGGCAGATCGGTTACGGCACCGCGGTGGCGTTGCTGCTGCTGCTCATCGGAGCGTTGGCCTCGATTCTGTATCTCAAGATGCTGCCCGAGGAGGAGAAGGTATGAGCGCCTCCACACAGACGACCCGCCCCGGAGCCACAAACGCTCAGGGCGACGCACGCCCGGATCGCAAGCCACCGCCGTCGGCCCGGATCGCCGGCCTGGGCTCCAACCTTGGCCTGCTGGTGATCTCCGCACTGTTCGCCGTGCCGCTGCTGTGGGTGGTGCTGGCGTCCATCGACGCCAACGCGACCCTGTCTGTGCAGTGGCCCTCCCCGCCGTCGTTGGCGAACTTCGAAGCGATCCTCAACACCGAGACCACGTTCCGGCCGCTGTGGAACTCCGTGGTGCTGTGCGGTGGGGCGACGCTGCTGACGGTGGTGTGCGCGGCGCTGGCGGCCTATCCGCTGTCGCGGTACAAGTCGCGGTACAAGAGGCCGTTCCTGCTGACGATCATCTTCGCCACCGGGCTGCCGATCACCGCGGTGATGATCCCGGTGTACGCGATGTTCGTGCAGGTGAACCTCATCGACTCGATGTTCGGGGCGATCCTGTTCCTCGGGGCATCGGCGCTGCCATACGGGATCTTCTTGACCAAGACCTTCATGGACGCTGTGCCGCTGGAGTTGGAGGAAAGCGGGTGGACCGAGGGCGCCGGGATGTTGCGCACCCTGTGGTCGATCGTGCTGCCGCTGATGCGGCCCGGGATGGCCGTGGTCACGATCTTCACGTTCGTGCAGATGTGGGGGAACTTCTTCGTTCCGTTCATGCTGTTGCTCTCACCGGACAAGCTGCCGGCCGCGGTGAGCCTGTACACCTTCTCCAACCAATACGGGCAGGTAGCCTACGGCCAGTTGGCGGCGTTCTCGCTGGTGTACTCGCTGCCGGTGATCGTGCTGTACCTGGCGCTGGGGCGCAGGTTGGGGTCGGGCTTCGCGATCGCCGGTGGCGTGAAGGGCTGATCCGGGCGTCGCTTCGCGGCGCATCGCTTCGCGCTGCTCCGTGGGCGGTTCGCACGGGCACGTCTCGCACGCGGTGTGCGGAATCTGCTGCCCCAAGCGGGGCTCAACTACAAATTCCGCACACCGCGTGCGTGTTTAGGCGTGCATCCCGCCGGATCCGCCTTACCGGCCGGATCGATCAGGCGGAGCGGCGCTCGGCGGCCTCGACCGTGTTACGGAACAGCATCGCGATCGTCGTCGGCCCGACTCCGCCCACCCGAGGCGTGATCGCACCCGCCACCTGCTCACAGGACTCATCGACGTCGGGCAGCAAACGCCGCCCTTCGTACCGCACTCCCCCGCCAACCACGATGGCGCCGGGGGTGAGGTGCTCGGGCTGCAGGATGCCGGGCACGCCAGCGGCGGCGATGACCACCTCGGCGCGGCGGGTGTAGTCCGACCAGTTCGGAACACCGGTGTGCACCACGGTGACCGCGGCGTTGGCCGTGGGCCGCTTCTGGGATAGCAGCAACGCCAGCGGCCGGCCCAGGGTGGTGCCGCGTCCCAGGATGCAGACCTCGCGTCCAGCGATCGGGATCTCATAGTGCGCCAGCAGCGCCTCGATCCCGGCCGGGGTGCACGGCACCGGCCCGGGCATCCCCAGGGCCAGGCGGCCCATGTTCACCGGGTGCAGGCCATCGACGTCCTTATCGGGGTCCATGGTGAGCATCGCGGCGTCGAAGTCGATCTGCGGCGGCGTCGGGTGCTGCACGAGGATCCCGTGCACGTCATCGGCGTCGTTGAACTCCTTGATCGCGGCCAGCACATCGGCCTGGGTGGCGTCCTGGCCGAGGTGAATGTGCGGGGAGGCCATGCCCAGATCGGCGGCCTTCTCCTGCTTCATTCGGATGTAACCGGCCGACGCCGAATCGTCCCCCACCAGGATCGTTCCCAATCCCGGGGTGCTTCCGGCGTCGCTGAGTGCCTTGATCCGAGGGGCTAGATCCGCAAGGACCGCTTCGGCCACCGGCTTGCCCGGGAGCATCCGGGGGCCAGCGCCGGTGCCCGTGCTGGTGCTGGTGCTTTGGGGCGCGCTCACTGGGCGAGTCCGGGGTACAGCGGGAACGCCTCGGTCAGGGCTTGGACGCGGGCGGTGGCGGCGTCAACGTCGGAGACCTTACCGTCGATGAGCACGCGCGCGATGATGTCGGCGACCTCGGTGAACTCGGCATCGCCGAAACCGCGTGAGGCCAGCGCCGGGGTGCCGATCCGCAGCCCGGAGGTGACCATCGGCGGGCGCGGGTCGAACGGCACCGCGTTGCGGTTGACGGTGATTCCGGCGGCGTGCAGCAGGTCTTCGGCTTGCTGGCCGTCGAGCTCGGAGTGGCGCAGGTCCACCAGCACCAGGTGCACATCGGTGCCGCCGGTGAGCACGGAGACGCCAGCGTCGGTGACGTCCTTGGCGGACAACCGCTCGGCGATGATCTGGGCGCCGTCGATGGTGCGCTGTTGGCGCTCCTTGAACTCCTGACCCGCGGCGACCTTCATCGCCACTGCCTTGGCGGCGATGACGTGCCTCAGCGGCCCGCCCTGCTGGCCGGGGAACACCGCGGAGTTCAGCTTCTTGCCGAACTGTTCCTTGTCCCGGGACAGGATCAGACCGGAGCGAGGGCCGCCCAGGGTCTTGTGCACGGTGGTGGAGACCACGTCGGAGTGCGGCACCGGGCTGGGGTGCAGGCCGGCTGCGACCAGGCCGGCGAAGTGCGCCATGTCGGTCCAGAGGTAGGCGCCCACTTCATCGGCGATCTCACGGAACGCGGCAAAGTCCAGGTGGCGGGGGTAGGCCGACCAGCCGGCGATAAGCACCTTGGGCTGGGCTTCGATGGCCTTGGCGCGCAGGGCGTCGTAGTCGATCTGGTGGGTCTGCTCATCGACGCCGTAGGCGGCCACGTTGTACAGCCGGCCGGAGAAGTTCAGCTTCATCCCGTGGGTGAGGTGACCACCGTGGGCCAGTTCCATTCCCAAGATGGTGTCACCGGGGCGGATCAGTGCGTGCAGTACGGCGGCGTTGGCGCTGGCTCCGGAGTGCGGCTGGACGTTGGCGTACTCGCCGCCGAACACGTTCAGGGCCCGCTCAATGGCGAGGTTCTCGGCGATGTCGACCTGCTCGCAGCCACCGTAGTAGCGGCGGCCGGGGTAGCCCTCGGCGTACTTGTTCGTCAGCACGCTGCCCTGGGCTTGCAGGACTGCGCGAGGCACAAAGTTCTCGCTCGCGATCATCTCGAGGGTGTCGCGTTGGCGGGTTAGTTCGCCCTGCAGGACCGCGTCGATCTCCGGGTCCAACTCGGACAGGGGCGTGTTTGCAACGTTCTGGCTCATGGTTCCTCCGCGTGGCGGCCGTCAGTGATTATTTCGGACTCAGGCCCAGGCGGGCGACCTTTGAGTCTTAACGGTGCCATCGCTCCCCGGTGGTTAGTCCCACCTCGGCGCCAGTCGCGACTCCACCAGCCTAGCAACTCCCGCGCCGCTTAGGGCACTCCGTCTCACGCCGCGAGCGCGCCCAACTGGTCGTGAATCGTGACCAATTGGGCGCGCTCGGCGTCGGTGGATGGGCTATCGAACGGTCACGGTGACCTCATTGGAGCGACGGACGCCATGATCGTTAAGGAATTCAGCCACAAACACGTAGGCCCCTGGTTCGCGATCGCTGATCGAGGTCGACACCGATTGCGGCTGCGGGGTGTTGCTCTGCAGCGTCTGCTCATCGACCAGATGTCCGTCCTCGAGGAGTCGGTATCGGTGGGCGTTTGTGCCCCACCACAGGTTGCTTGTCACGGTGAAATCTGAGGCGTGTGAATGGTTGTCATGCGAGAGGTCCACGGGACCCGGATCGGCTTGGCGAACCTCGACGGTAATGCCGCGGGCCTGTACCGAGCCGGCAGCGTTGGTTAGCTCCGCGGTGTACTCATAGGACCCG
>JBMDWZ010000121.1:0-3319 GCA_048594865.1 Beutenbergiaceae bacterium | reverse complement strand
GAGTGAGGATTGGAGGGATAGGTCATGAACGCTCTTTCCTCTCCCGGACCCGGCACCAGCAACCGGGTATGGCTTGGCCTGCTCGGATTGATCCTGCTCCTGGCCGGTATCGCCGGGGTGCTGATCGGCACCGGGGTGGCGAACTCGATCCTGGGCACACTTGGGGCGCCGTTCGCTGTCCCGGAATCCGGTGATTCGGTGGCCGCGCCCCAGCCGGACTCCCCCATCGCGGTGGCGATCTTCACTGGCGTGGGCGTAGTTTTCACACTCTTCGGGGTGCTGTGGTTGGCCGCTCAGGTGCCGGGTCGCGAACCGACGCGCTCGTTTCGGATGTCCACCGACATTGAGCGCGGCACCACCCAGATCTCACCCAGCGCGTTGTCCGAGGCGGTCACCGCCGACATCGCGGCACTGCACGGCGTGGTGAACGCTCAGGTTCGGCTGCGGGGCACGCTGCTCAATCCGGACATGCTCGTTGATTTGGTGGTCAACGACGATGCCGATGTGCAGGCGATTCTGAGCTCGATCGAGGGCGAGGTCGCCGGCGATCTGCTCACCACGATCGAGGGCACGATTGCCAGCATCCGTGTGCACATTGAGGCGACCCAGGCGGTTCGCAGCGACAAGGACGCGATGCTGCCGGCAGGCACGGCGGGACCCGATGGCGAGTCCGCATCGGTGACAGCGAGTTCCGCTTAGTCCTCGATTCGCTGCCCCAAGCGCCGCGACAGGATCGCCCCGACGATCAGTTGCAGTTGGTGGTACATGATCATCGGCACCACCAGGGCGGCCACCACGCTCGGCGGGAACAGCACCGCGGCCATCGGCAACCCGGTGGCCAAGGACTTTTGCGACCCGCAGAGCATCAGCACGATGCGATCCTTCATCACCAGTTTGAGCGCTGGCGCTGCCACCCACCAGAGGAACGCGATGGTCAGCGCGAGGATCATGAGGCACACCCCGATGAGGGTGACCAGCATGCTCCAGTGCACCTGCGTCCACACGCCTTGCGCGGTGGCGTTAGCGACGGCGCTGAACAGCATGATGACGATCGAGCCGCGGTCGATGAACAGCACCAGGCGCTTGCGGGCACGCACCCACGGACCCACCCAGCGGGAGAAGATCTGGCCAACGATGAACGGCAGCAGCAGCTGCAGGAACACCGAGCGGATGCCGCCGATGCCCGGGACCACGCTGGAGCCCATGAAGATCAGCACCAGCAGCGGGGTAAACACGATCCCCAGCACGTTGGACACCGTCGCGGCGCAGACGGCGGCTGGCACGTTGCCCCTAGCTACCGAGGTGAGCGCGACCGAGCCCTGCACCGTGGACGGCAGTAGGCATAGGAACAGCACACCGGTGGCGAGGGTGGCGCCGATGGCCGGGGTGGTGATCCAGGCGACGAATAGCCCGAGCAGCGGGAAGATGATGAAGGACATCGCCAAGATCGCGCCCTGCAGGCGGAAGTGCCGCATCCCGTCGATGACTTCGCGGGTGGGTAGCCGCAGCCCGTAGGTGAGGAACAGGATCGCGATGGCGATCTGGGCGGCGACGCCGACGACGTCCCGCACGCCCTCGTTCGTGGGAATGAACAGTCCGGCGCTTAACGTGGCCAGCAGGATGAGGACGAAGGGGTCGACCCACTTCTTAATCGCGCTCATCGCGTGCACCTGGTGGCGATGGCCGATCGGGTGGACCGACGACGGTGACGACAGTTCTGGTGATGATCGCGGTGCAGCACCCGGACAATTTACTACCGCTATGTTTCGCGGCGGCGCAACCGTCCGCGCCTCGGTCCCAGACGAGTGCCCAACCTCGTGCCGCAACCTGGTGCCTCCACCGCCCGGCTCAACCTGGTGCCCCCACCGCCCAGCTCAACTTCGCGCCCTCCACCGTCAGCCGCGATGCGGGCCTTGCACTCCCGACTTCCCCGAGGGGAGTTCTGCCCCTGCCGCCATCGGGGATGCGGAGGTTACGTTGGCGTCCATGAGTGCATTGCCCGACTGCAGCGTCGCGAGGACAACCGTCACCACCCCAGCCAATTGGCGGCAGCAGTCGCCCACGTGGCTGTATCGAAGTATTCGCGAAGGTGCGTTGCACGATCACAGCCGGGCGACCACCCTCCCGGTGGCGATGCAGCACCTGGGCGAGGTTCACTTGGGCAGCGGCTCCTTGAGCGTCCGCGACCCGTTCGTGGTTCAACCCGAGGTCAGTGCGCCGATCGTCACCGGCCTGACCCCCGGGACCTACCCGGTGTACGCGGCCGTAGCCGAAGTCGGTGATGAACACTGGCGCAACGCCGCCGCCGTGCTGGTGCTTGGTAGCGGAACGGTCACCTCGTGGTCCCTGGCGATGGACGACGGCGGAACTGACGTGGGCACGCCGGTGGGCTACCCGGTCGATACCGGAACGGGCTGCTTCATCGACTCCGACCTAGTGCAGGACTTGGATCATGCCCTGTCGCAGGACGATGGGCGCCTGGAGGACCCGGTGTCGATGGCGATGATGACTCAGGACAGTGACCATCGCCGGTTCGCTGGCGTGGTGAGCCTAGATGGCGCCGAGTCGGATCTGGCGGTGTTCACCAGCGGGTGGGGCGATGGCCGGTACCCGACGTGGGTGGGCCGCGCGAGCGACGGTTCAGCGAGCGTGGTGGTCACCGACTTCGCCGTCGCCTCCGGCCCGGACGTGGTCGACGAGCAGCCCGCGGCAAGCGCCCGCGCAACGCCCAGTCCGCGCCACTCCCCCAAGCCCGGATTCTGGACCCGGCTGTTCGGCGTCGAGCAGCGCCAGTGCCTGCCGTCCTGACCACAGCCAGTCCGGTCCAACCGTTCCGTTCGCCTGCCGATGTCGATCGCTGGGCGGAGTTTGGCCCCGGCTCTCGCCTGCCCTCTCCGCCGTTCGCTGGGCAGAGTTCACTCGTGGGTGTTTTCTATTGCCGGTTGGTGAAGGTGATGCGTCCGCTGGGGTTTCGGGTGTGCTGGTAGGCGTTGTTGTGGATGAGTGTGTGGTGGTAGTGGCAGAGGGGGACGGCTTGGTCCAGGTTGGTGGGGCCGCCGTGGGACCAGGGGGTGAGGTGGTGTAGTTCGGACCAGGCGAAGGGCCGGTCGCAGTGTTCGGCGGCGCAGGTGGTGTATTTGGTGGCTAGGGCTGTGCGTTGGGCTTTGGTGAAGAGGCGTTTGGTGCGTCCGAGGTCTAGGACCTGGCTTTCGCCGTTCATCACCGCGGGTAGGAGTCCGGCGGTGCAGGCGAGGTGGCGGGCTTTGGCTGCGGAGATCTGGTCGCCGGTGTCTAGGCCGGCGGCGGCGAGGCGCCCCCG
>JBMDWZ010000120.1:0-34581 GCA_048594865.1 Beutenbergiaceae bacterium | reverse complement strand
GAGTCCGGTAGTTCGGGGCTCAGCGGCTTGGAGACCTACGTGCTGCCCCTGGTGTTTGGCATTGCGCTCGCCGCCATCGGCGTCATCAACATGCCAAGTTTCCTGGCGTACTACCGCAAGACCGGGGTGCTGCGCCGGCTCGCGGTCACCCCTGCCTCCCCCGCGATGGTCCTGGTGAGTCAGGTACTGGTCAGCACCATCCAGGCGATTATCGGAGTGGGCGCCGCGCTCACCCTCGGGGTGGTGGTGTTCAATGCCTCGCTACCCCCCAATGCCTTGGTGATGGCCGGAGTGTTGCTCTTAGCCCTGGGTTCCATGTACGGGGTGGGGATGATCGTTTCGGCTTTCTCCCCCAGCCCCAACAGCGCCGTGGCGATCGGGCTCATGACCTTCTTCTTCCTCGGCGCAATGGGCGGAATGTTCGGCGGGATGGATGCGATCCCCGACGTGATCGCACCAGCCGCGCAGTACTTACCCTTCGGCGCCGCAATGGAGGCAACCGCTGCGGTGTGGGCCGGTGAGTCCCCGGACCTGACCAATATCCTCGCGATGGCTGGCTGGACCGTGATCGGCGGGATCGTGGCCGCCCGATTCTTTAGGTGGGAGTGACATGACCGCGCTATTGACTGTGGCCGCATTCGCACCGGTGCTCTTCTTAACCGCGGTGCTAATCATGGGCTGGCTGCGCCACGGGTATGACCCCCGGGACCATCCGGTCAGCGCCCTTGCACTGGGCCGCGGCGGGTGGATGCAGTGCGTGAACTTCATTCTCTGCGGGGTGCTCCTCACCGCCGGTGGTCTGGCGATGGTGAACGTCTCGGTGCCGCAGGAGCGCTGGTGGCCCACCGGTGTGATCGTGGTGATCCTGGGCTTGGGGTTGGTGTTCTCCGGGGCGTATCGGATGGATCCGATGCCCGGCTATCCACAGGGGGCCAGGATTCCGGCCGAGCCCACCCCCGCCCACACCATGCACGAGCACGCAGGATCGGTGGTCTTTGCCGCGATGCCGTTTGTGGGCCTGATCGCCGCGCTCACCGGTCCCCTGCCCTGGTGGGGGCGAGTGGTGGCCGCAGGGCTGGGCGTCGCAACGGTCTACTGGGGAGTGAAGTTTGCGGTGGGATGGGAAAAGGGGAGGCCGGGCGCCGGGCGCGCACAGCGGTGGACGCTGGTGCTCGGGCTTGGTAGCGCGGCCGCTGCGCTCGCACTGGCGGCGTAGCGGCGCCTGCGGCTGCGGCTGCGGCTGCGGCTGCGGCTGCGGCTGCGGCTGCGGCTGCGTAGTCTGGCTGCGGCTGCGTAGTCTGGCTGCGGTCGCCGCTGCTGCAGCTAGTGAACCGGCACGACGACGATCATGCTGCAGGTGATCAGCCTCACGTTCCCAGGCACAGGCCCGGCGTTGAGGCTAGCGCGTACGTGCAGTACCCTTATCAGGTTGCCCGAACCGGGCGTCCGTTGGCATGCGAGCCCTCGCTCGCGATCAACTACGGACCACATGACCTACGCCGCACCAGCGGCGAGCAGAAAACACCTCAAGGAGACAACCATGGCTGCCACGTGCGACGTATGCGCCAAGTCCCCCAGCTTCGGGAACTCCATTTCGCACTCCCACCGCCGCACCAAGCGCCGTTGGAACCCGAACATCCAGAAGGTCCGCACCGTAGAAAACGGCACCCCTAAGCGTGTCAACGTGTGCACCTCTTGCCTCAAGGCTGGCAAGGTCGTTCGCGCGATCTGAGCCACTGAACTTGCGCGATCACCTGCGCACCGAGGCCGTCTACCCACCGGGTAGGCGGCCTTGTTTGGTTCTGCGCCCGTTTCTACGCCACTGTGCGCGGTTCGGTGCACGGTTCTGTGTGCGGTTCTGTGCGCTCAGCGCACCGAGGGGCCTCCTAACGCTGGTCAAGTCCAGCAACGGGACCTATCCGTGCACGTAGTCGGCAAGGTGATCGCGTTCGGCCTGCAGCTCATCGATCCGGTGCTTCACGATGTCACCGATCGAGACCAACCCCTCCAGATGGCCCTCGACGACGACCGGCAAGTGCCGAATGCGGCGGTCGGTCATGACTCGGGCGAGCTTTTCCAACTCGTCCTCTGGAACGCAGCTAATAACCTCGGCGGTCATGATGTTGGCCACGCTCACCTGCATGATGGCGGTTCCCTGCTCGCTCAACCCGCGCATGACATCACGTTCGGACACGATGCCAACCAGGGTTTCGCCGTCGTCCTCGCTGACCACGAGGGAACCGATCCGATGCTTGCCCAGCAGTTCGACGAGTTGCTGGACACTGGCGCTGGGAGCGATCGTGAATACCTCAGTGCCTTTGCGGCGGATTACTTCTGAAATACGCATGCTCCACGATAACCTACTGTGAGCCACGTCACAGGCGCTTGGGTCGGATTCCTCAGTCGGAGCGAAAGTGATCCCATCCGCCTCCGCCAGCGGGCTGACCGTCCAGGCGCACCATCGGCCCGGGATCCGGCGTGGCGGACCGCACCTCTCCGATACGCCGAAAACCCGGCGGCAGGTCCACCTGTGGCGGGAAGGTTGCCAGCAGCCCGTGGTCCTCGCCACCGGTGAGCACCCAGTGCATCGCCTGGTCGTGGTCTGTGATCGACTGCACCGCGGCCACGTCGCTACGCAGCAATTCGCCGTGCAGGTTAAGGTCCACGGTCGAGGCCGCCGCGATTCGGGCGGCGTCGGTGACCAGCCCGTCGGAGATATCCATCATCGCGCTCGCCCCGGCCTCCCGGGCCGCAACTCCGGCAGCGATCGGCGGAGTGGGCCGCAAGAACGCAGTCACGAAGTCGTTCGGCTCGGCACGCGAGGCCTCCAAGAGTTCATAGCCGGCACGTGCGTGCCCGAGCACCCCGTGCACCGCGATGACGTCCCCCACCTGAGCTCCACTGCGCAGCACCGGGGCACCGGTGATTTGCCCGTGCGCGGTCACCGAGATGATTACCGCATCTCCCCCGGCCAGATCCCCGCCGACCACGCCCACCTCGTGGGGCTCGCAGGCCTGGCCTAAGCCGCGCGCCAAGTCCACCACCCAGGCCACGGGCAGGTCCTTGGGCAGCACGAGTGCCACGACCAGCGCCACGGGCCGTGCACCCATCGCGGCAATGTCGGCGAGATTTTGCGCGGCCGCACGCCAACCGACGTCCGCGCCGCTGCCCCAGTGCATCCGAAAGTGCCGGTCCTGCACCAGCACGTCGGTGCTCACCACAAGATCACCATCGAGGGCGACGACGGCGGAGTCATCACCGGGGCCGATGAGGGTCTGCGAGCCGCGGGGCAAGTCCGGAGTGATGCGGGCGAGCAGTTCGGTCTCACTCAGGTCGCCAACACGCATGGGGTCCAGCGTAGTGCGGGCCAGGGCAATGCGGACTAGGGCAATGCGGACTAGGGCAATGCGAGCCGGCGCTATCGGGCCGGCGCAATGGTGCCCAACGCAATACTGCCCAACGAATCGCGCCTAGCGCAGCGGGGCCCGTCGGCGGGGATACCGTAGGGGGATGCACAACACGCGCGGCCGGCGCCCGCAGAACATCCAGCGCAGCCGTACCTCCGTCGCGGCGATCGCGACCCTGGGCGTATTGGCCGTGGGCGTTCTAGCCGCCTGCGCCAACCCCGCGACCGTGGAACCCGCCCCACACGCCTCAGACCCGGTGTGTGCGCAGGTGTTGCAGTCCGCTCCGAGCACGCTCGACGGCCAAGAACGCCGCTCCACCACCGCCCAATCCGCACTCGCCTGGGGCGACCCTGCCATCGTGCTGCGGTGCGGCGCCGCCCCAATCGGGCCCACCACCGAACCCTGCGTCACCGTGGGCGAGGAAGACGGACAGAGCGTGGACTGGGTGATGCGTGAACCCGACGGGGAGTCTGAGGACCTCACGCTCATCACCTATGGCCGCGAACCGGCGATCGAGCTGCTCGTTCCCTCCCAATGGGCCTCGGCCGATCAAACCTCGATCCTGTTGGCGCTGGTGCCCGCGGTCTCGCAAATACCTCAAACCCGGGAATGCCTGTGACGACCTCCACCCCCAACTCCCGCGCCTGGCCCCTAGGAATCTGTTTCGGCGTGTTGATCGCCCTGGTGGTCGGTGTTCTGGCGGGACGCGCGAACCCCGACGCTTTCGTCCTCACCGCCGTGATCGCCGGGGCGGTAGCGCTGGTACCCGGGAGCATTCTGGGCCGGGCCGCGCTCGGTGTGATGATCCCCGACCCGGATGCCGAACAGAGCCCACGGGATAAGACCCAGGCGGTCGAGTTGGCCTACCGGCGTCGGGTTGCCGCCACCGCGGCGGCCTGGCGCGACACCCTGATGGCCGTGGGCCTGGTGCTCGTGGTGGTCGCGTTCTTCGGTTACCAGTGGCCCACCAGCTATGTCCTACTGGGCGTGGTGGGACTGGGGATCGTTATCCAGTTTGTGCGCGTCAGCATCGCGAACCGCTAGACCAAACAGCGCACCGGCCTCACCCGCGCAGTTGCGAACGATACCCGGCGCAGGCACCCACCGATGCCCACCCCGAACTAGCGCACATCGAATAGCGGGGATCAGCGCAACCCGGTGGGACGCTCCAAAGCCAACTCGATGAGTTCGGTGATCAGCTCGGTGTATCCCAGCCCGGACTTTTGCCACAGCATCGGGAACACCGAGGAGGGCGTGAACCCGGGCATCGTGTTCAGTTCGTTGACCAGCACGGTGCCGTCTTCGGTGTAGAAGAAGTCCGCGCGGGCCAAACCTTCGCACCCCAGGGCGTCGAAGGCCTTCGCCGCCAGGTCCCGGACCTGGGCTTGGGCGGCGTCTGGAATGTCCGCGGGCCACGCGATCTGCAGCCCGTCGGTGTCGATGTACTTGGCATCGAAGTCGTAGAACCCGTGGTCGGTGTTACCCACCACGATCTCCCCGGCCAGTGTGGTTCGCGGCGGGTTGTCCCCGCGGCCTTCCAGGACGGCGCATTCGATTTCGCGGCCGTTGATGCCCTCTTCGATGAGCACCTTGGGGTCATGTTCCTGGGCCGCAACGATCGCGGCGTCCAAATCGCCGGGATCATCGACCTTCGTCACCCCGACGCTCGATCCGGCACGGGCCGGCTTGACGAACACCGGCCAGTTGAGCCCGGCGGCCTGCTCGCGCACCGCCTGAGGGTCGGTGCGCCACTGCCGGGCGCTGACGGTGATGAACGGGCCAATCGGCAAACCGGCTTCGCGCAGCAGTGCATTCATGTACTGCTTGTCCATACCGGCGGCCGAGGCGAACACTCCGGACCCCACATAGGGCACCCCGGCAAGCTCGAGCAGGCCCTGAACCGTGCCATCCTCACCGAACGGACCGTGCAGCAACGGCAACACCACGTCCACGCCCGCCAGTTCGGCCGGAACTTGGCCGGGTTCGTGGAAGGTCAGCGACCCCGGCGCGTCGCCGAGCGGGAACATCACGGCGCCCTGTTCGGAGCCGACGGCGGGCCGCTGAGCGGCGCTGAGCTTCCAGCGGTCGGGATCGTCGGCGGCGAGGACCCACTCCCCCCGCGGGGAAATCCCGATCGGGACAACGTCGAACGCGTCGCGATCGATAGCGCCCAGCACTCCCGCGGCGGTCGCACAACTGATGGCATGTTCACTGCTTCGACCACCGAAAAGAATGGCCACTCTGGTCTTAGTCATCACTGGCGATGGTAGCGGCGATCAGACCGGATCCTGGGACGAGTTTGAGCGGTGTGCCCCGGTTCTCGCCGCGGCTCTACAGTGATCTGGTGAGCGAACAGCAATGGCACCCCGAAACCCGTGTAGTGGCCGCCGGCCGACCCGATCGAACAAAGGGCGCGGCCGTGAACCCGCCGGTGGTGCTGTCCTCCACCTACCTGGGAACAGGTGAACCACAACCGGGCGACAAGGTCTATACCCGCTGGGGCACCGAAACCTGGGAGCCGCTGGAGGAAGCCTTGGCCGGGCTTGAGGGTGCCGCGCACCCGGCGGTGGTGTTCTCCTCGGGGATGGCAGCGGTGGACGCTGCGCTGAGCCTGGTGCGTCCGGGTGGGGCGCTGGTGGTGCCCAACCACGCCTATCACGCCAGCTTGATCGCGGCCGATGAACTGTCCGAACGCAGCGGGGTGCAGGTCACCCCGGTCCCGATTGCCGACAGCGCCGCCGTCATCCAGGCCCTGCAGGCTGCTGCGCAGGGGACGACGGCGAGTCCCGACGATCGTGGGCGGCGTCCGGTGGTGTTGTGGGTCGAGTCGCCCACGAACCCCTCCTTGGAGATCGCCGACATCCCCGAACTCGTGAAACACACCCACGCCCTCGGCGGACTGGTGATCGTGGACAACACTTTCGCCACCCCGCTGGGACAGCGGCCGCTGGAACTGGGCGCCGACGTCGTGGTGCACTCGGTGACAAAGGCGATCGCTGGGCACTCCGATGTGCTGCTCGGTGCGGTGCTGACGAACTCTGAGGTCCTTGCCGCCACCATCCGCGGCCGGCGCACCCTGGGTGGGGCCATCGCCGGGCCGTGGGAGGCGTGGCTGGCGCTGCGCGGCTTGCGGACGCTGGCCCTGCGCTTGGAACGGGCGAGCGCGAACGCCGCGGAACTGGCTCGCCGCCTGCAGGGGCATGACCTCGTCGAGGAGGTGGTCTACCCGGGCTTGGAGTCGCACCCGCAGCATGACCGGGCCCAAGACTTGCTCGATTCCTTCGGCTCAATCTTGACGCTGCGACCTAAGGGCGGTGCGGCTGGCGCCGACCGGCTGGTGAATGCCGTTCGACTGTGGGTGCCGGCCACCAGCTTGGGCGGCGTGGAGTCCTCCCTGGAGCGGCGCCGCCGGTTCGCCACCGAGGCGGCCGACATCCCGGCCGATCTGCTGCGGTTGAGCGTGGGGATCGAAAACATCGAGGACATCTGGGCGGACCTTTTGACGGCTCTGCAGGCGGCCGCGCAGGGCTGATAGACCCTGCCCGCTTAGGCCTTAGGGTCAAACGGGGTGGCCGGTGGCATGGCTCCCCTGGCCTGCCCGACGAGGTCGGTGATGGCCGCCATCAGGCGTTCGGAGGCCTCGCGCAGCACGTCGGAGTCCAGGGGCCGGTCGTAGAAGTCCGAGAGGTCCACCGGCTCACCAGCGATGACGGTGACCGGTTTGGGCGGCAGCGGTCGCAGCAATTTGGCACGCTGCGGCAACAGCTTCTCCGCGCCCCATTGGCCGATCGGCACCACCGGCACCTTGGTGGACAGCGCCAGGCGCACCACCCCGGTTTTGGCCACCATCGGCCACAACTCTGGGTCCTTGGTGATGGTGCCTTCGGGGAACACCGCGATGCAGTCCCCGCGCACTAACCCCAGCTCGGCCTCGGTGAGCGCCCCTTTAGCGCGATCGGTGCCCCGGTACACGGGAATGAAGCCAGCGGCCCGCAGCAACTGCCCGAGTCCGGGCACCGAGAACAGCGAATGCTTGGTCATTGCCTTGGCATAACGGCCGTTGTCGATGAGGAAGTGCAGGAGCGTGAACGGGTCGGCGTGACTCACGTGGTTGGCCGCCGCGATGAAGCCACCGGATGGCAGGTGTTCGGCCCCCTTCCACGTGCGCCGCGTGGAGAGCCGCAGGAACGCCTTGATGACGGCCGCAGCGAAGCGGTAGGCGCGCGGAACCGGTGGTGAAGTCACGGCGAGATGCTACCGCCCATGACTCCACTTCACCCGTCCGAAGCGTCGCGACACCACATCGGCGTCGCCCTGACGCCATTTAGACGTTGACATGACATCACTCTGATGTCATGCTGACGTCATGAACATCGAACGATACCTTCAGAACCTGTCGGAGTCGCTGACGAACGCGGCAGCGAGCTCCTCGGAGCAGGTGCAGGAAGCGGCCGATCGTCTGGCTCGCACCATGGAGTCTTCGCTTCGCCTGACCCTCGTGGAGTTCGCCTCGGACCTGGCCGATGACATCACCGTGAAGTTGGACGGGGACGCCGTTGACGTTCGCTTCCGGGGCGGGTCGCCAGAGGTCGTGGTCACCCGCGCCACTCCTGAGGACATCGAGGAGACAACCCCGATGGCACCTCCCCCGCCTCCGCCGCCGGTCGGCGAAGATGCCGACATTTCCCGGATCTCGCTGCGCATTCCCGAACACCTGAAAACACAGGTGGAGGCCGCCGCAGCGAGCGAGGCGCTATCGACCAACGCCTGGTTGGTCCGCGCCGCACAGCGCGCCCTAGCGCCGCAACAGCCCCCATCCACTCGTTCCGGCCGGCGTATGACCGGCTGGGTGCAATAAGGAGCCAATCGTGCAGTTATATCCCAACGCCTCTCACGGCCTTCACCTCGTGCATATGCCCTGCGACCCACCACCCTTCCGGATTCGAAAGAAGAGCCGAAAGCCCAAGGGCCGAACCGAAAACTCCACCCATCCCAAGGGGCGCCGAGACAAAGGCAAGCGTCGCCGCACCGAGTAGCTACGACGTCGTCCCTTGATCGATGCCACATCACTCCGACACCGCAAACGAGGAACTATGACCACCTACACCTACCCCGTCTCGGGGCCTATCGCCGTCAGCGCCAAGATCCGTGGCAGCGACCTGGAAGTCACCGCGGCCGACACCGACGAAGCCGTCGTGACCATCGAAGGGAGCAAGGACAACACCGCCACCCGCGAGTACATCGATTCGATCAACGTGGAGATGCGCGGGACCGAACTCATCATCGAACTGCCCAAAGTGGCCGGAGTGGCCGGCTTCAACTGGTTCGGCTCGACCACCCACGTGCTCATTACCTTGCTGGTGCCCACGGGTTCTGACTTGGACGTCTCCAGCGGATCAGGGGACGTCGATGGTCGCGGAGATCTCGGTGACGTCAATGTGCGTTCCGGCTCCGGTGACCTCACGTTGGAAGGCGCCAAGGCCGTGCGAAACGCCAGCGGCTCCGGCGACGTATCGGTCCGTGACCTTATCGAAGGAGACTTCACCTCCGGCTCCGGCGATGTGTCTGTGGGAACGGCACGGGGCACCGTACGCAACAAGAGCGGATCGGGTGACCTCACCATTGACAGCGCCCAGGACGTGGTGTGCTCCGGCGCATCGGGAGACATCAGCATCCGTCACCTCGCCGGCGAAGCAACCCTGCGCGCTGCCTCCGGGGACCTCATCATCGGCGAAGCGATCAGTGGCAAAATTTCGGCATCGAGTGCCTCGGGCGATATCCGAATCGGGGTAAGAGTAGGCACCGCGGTGCTGTTGGACTGCAGCAGCGCCTCGGGAGATACGCGCACCGACCTCAGTGGCACCGACGCCCCCAGCGAGGGCAACCTGCGCCTGGAAGTGCGCGCTCGTAGCGCCTCGGGCGACATCTCGGTAGTCCGGGCCTGACCTACCCGGGCTTTGCGCCCGCAGCGGGTACGCGCGCAGTTCGCTGCAGGCGGCCCGCTCAACCCTGCCAGGGCTTACCGCCGGCGCTCCACTAGAACGCGGGTGGCGCTAGATCCAGCCGTGCTGACGGGCTTTGGTCACCGCTTCGTGACGGTTCGATACCCCGAGCTTGGTGACCACCGCGGAGAGGTAGTTGCGCACCGTCCCGGCCGACAGGTGCGCACGCCGTGCGATCTCATCCACCGGTGCGCCCTCGGCGGCCAGTTCGAGGACGTCCGCCTCGCGCGGAGTCAGCGGACTGGCGCCGGCGGCGATGGCATCGGCAGCGAGTTCCGGATCGACGTACCGCCCGCCGTCGTGCACGCTGCGCACCACATCGGCCAGCACCGTGGCGGACACCGTCTTGGGCACGAATCCGCGAACACCCACCTCCAGGGCCCGCTTGAGATAGCCGGGGCGGCCGTGGCTGGTGACGATGACCACCGCGACTCCCGGGCGCTTCCTCGCGAGGTGCTGGGCAACTTCGATGCCGTCGGCACCAGGCATTTGCAGATCGAGTACCGCAACGTCGAACTCGTGGGATTCGGCGGCGGCGATCGCTTCGGTGCCAGAGGCCGCTTGGGCAATGACGTCGAGGTCTTCTTCGAGGCCGAGGAGAGTCACCAGAGCGTCCCGGATGAGGTTCTCATCGTCGGCAAGGAGGATTCGGATCATCGGTCGGCCCTTTCGTTGGCGGTGATGGAAGTCGTGTGCTGGGCGCGTGCGGGGGCGTCGGGGACCCACGCGGTCAAAGTGAAGGTGCTGTCCTGGCGGTCTGTGGACACTGTTCCGCTGACGTCGGTCAGACGCTCGCTGAGCCCATGTAGGCCGGTGCCCTTTGTTCTGCCTTCGGCCCGGCTCAAGACGCCGTCGTTGGTGATCTGCAGGCGCAGTCCCGGGCGCCCCTCGTGAGAGTCGGCCTCGGTGCGGCGCAGCACAATGCTGCAGTGCGTGGCCGCCGAATGTCGGACCACATTGGTCACGCCTTCCCGAAGCACCCAGGCGAGCACCTGCTGGGAGCTCTGGGATGCCACCACGTCATCGCCGTCGACCTCTACCTGTACCCCGGATGCGGTGAGGATCTCCCTGGCGCCGGCAAACTCGGCGGTGAGGTTCGCCGCCCGGTAGCCCTGGACCACCGCCCGAACCTCCTTCAGGGCGTCTTGCGCGATCCCGCGAACGCGCATCATTTCCTCTTGCCCGCGTGGGTCACCGCGGCCGGCCAACACTGCGGCCAGTTCACTCTTGACGGCCACCGTGGACAGGGTCCGGCCGAAGACGTCGTGCAAGTCCCGCGAGAACCGCAGGCGCTCCTCGGCAACGGCGAGTTCGGCGTCGATTTCCCGGCGGCGTTCCAAGTCCCACACCAAGACCACCGACCACACCGCGACCCGGACCGAGATCCCGAAGGACAACCCGCCGATCGCAACTGCCAGCATCGCGGCAAGGGCGACTCCGGGGACGCCGATGAAGGCGAATGGCAGAGCCGCGACGGCGGCGCATACGGTTGCAAACACCACCAGCCAGCCCCACCGGGCCAAAGTTCCGATCACGGTGATAGCGGGGATGAAGATCGCCATGAACCCGAAGACCACCGGAAGTAAAGCACGCTCGGCCGTCTGCGGATCCCCCGAAATGTAGATAAACGAACCCAGCCCTAGAGCCGCCAGGGTCGCTACCCCCAGCACAGCGAGCCAAATGGTGGGCAACGTCCGGCGGCCCAGGGCGTACTGAAGTCCGGACAGGAATGCGCCGCTGCCTGCTCCGCTGACCACAAGCATGCAAGAGATAAACGCCACCAAGACCGCGGGCATCGCATCCGCGGGGATGTAGGTAGTGACGCGGTCCGCTGGAATCGCCATGATCGCCATCAGCGGGGCGAAGAGGAAGAGCCCCACAAATGACCACTTGGTGTAGGCCTCATAGCGCTGCGGGCTGCTCAACCGCTGCCAGGTGAGCAGGCGCGCGGGATTAGGACGATTCACATCGTCACCGTATCGCCCACCGTGCTGCTCCATACTTCGATGGTGCCGCGCGCCCGACCCATCCTCCAGTGCCCAGGCTCACGCATCGGACGGAGGTTGTCAGTAGTTATCGATGACGAACGTCATGGGTGCGGCGCACCCCGCCGATTCGGCGCGTAGGGCCGCACTCCGCCCTAGAGCTGCTTGACGTTGGCCCCGAGCGCTTCCAGCTTTGCGCCGAAGTCCTCGTACCCGCGGTTAATGAGTTCGATCCCGCGCACCTGGGACACACCCTCAGCGGCCAGCGCCGCGATCAGGTGGGAGAAGCCGCCGCGCAGGTCGGGAACCTCGATGTCGGCGGCCTTGAGCGTGGCCGGGCCAGAAATGACCGCGGAGTGGTGGAAGTTGTGCTGGCCGAACCGGCACGGGCTACCGCCGAGGCATTCGCGGTACACCTGGATGGTTGCGCCCATGCGGCGCAGCGCTTGCACGAATCCGAACCGGTTCTCATAGACCGTCTCGTGCACGATGGACAGGCCAGAGGCCTGCGTCAACGCGACCACCAGCGGCTGTTGCCAGTCGGTCATGAAGCCGGGGTGCACATCGGTTTCCAGGACGATGGACTTCAGTTCGTGGCCGGGGTGGCGGAACCGGATGCCTTCGTCGTCGATGTCAAAGTCGCCGCCGACCTTCCGGAAGGTGTTGAGGAAGGTCATCAAGTCTGCCTGGCGGGCGCCGCGGACGTACACATCACCCTTGGTGGCCAGGGCGGCGGAGGCCCAAGACGCGGCCTCGATCCGGTCCGGCAGTGCGAAGTGGGTGAATCCACCGAGGCGCTCGACGCCCTCGATGCGGATCGTGCGGTCGGTGTCGACAGAGATGATCGCGCCCATTCGCTGCAGGACGGCGATGAGGTCCATGATCTCGGGCTCGATGGCGGCGTTGCGCAGTTCGGTGACCCCGTGGGCCCGGACGCTGGTGAGCAGGAGTTGCTCGGTGGCCCCGACGCTGGGGTAGGGCAGTTCGACCTTGGTCCCGTGCAGTCCGCGTGGGGCGGTGATCCGGATCCCGGATTCCAGCTTGTCCACCTGGGCGCCGAACTGGCGCAAGATTTCCAAGTGGTAGTCGATGGGACGGTCGCCGATGTGGCAGCCGCCAAGGTCTGGGATGAAGGCCTCACCGATGCGGTGCAGCAGTGGGCCGCACAGCAGGATCGGGATCCGGGAGGTGCCGGCGTGGGTGTCGATGTCGGTCTTGGCGGCGGTTTCCACGTTGGCGGGATCCAAACGCAGTACGCCGGCTGCGACGTCCCGTTCAACGATCACGCCGTGCAACTTCAACAGGTTGCCCACGATCTTGACGTCGCGGATGTCTGGAATGTTGCGCAGTTCGCTGGGGGCTTCGCCGAGGATGGCTGCCACCATGGCTTTGGATACGAAGTTCTTGGCCCCCCGGACCGTGATTTCGCCCTTCAGTGGAGTCCCGCCATGTACTTCGAGCAATGCCATCGGCCTATCCTCCAGATGCGTTGGATGGTGAATCACTGACTTGCTTCAGACTACGGCCACCGGGGGTTTGTGTATCGGACACGCGCAGGTATGTGCGCAGGCTCACCCTGGTTCGCGTGCATTTGGAAGGCGTTGCGGGTGGCAACACCTCAGCTCCAGATTTGGACGCGGCCCTCAGGCGAGCCGGCTGCCCGCCCCACGCAGCACGTACTGGTCGTGCAGTTGCACGATGCGACGCTCGGCCTCGCTGAGACGTCCCTGCGTGGACGCCAGCTTCTCGCAGACCCTGGCATTCGCCGAGGCAGCCGAGTACCGCTCAATCCACTCCCGGTATGCCCGATCTGCAGAGTCGTCCTCAAAGGGCCAGTGCCCGGCAGGCGCGGTCAAGCCCACGCGCCACGGCTTGGGCGTCAGCCGGGCTCGGTAGGTCCGGTGCGCCACGCACAGCCGCACGTACAAGGGATCGGAGGCGAGGGCCTGCAGGATCTCGGTGGCGGCCTCATCCTGCGGGGCCACGCCGCTGCCGGTGATCAGCACCCGAAGGCCCGCGGCGGTGCGGTAGGTGTGCACGCTCAGTTCGTGGTGCGCCGCCGCAAAGGCCTCGATTCGCTCCACGGCCTGCGCCAACGCCGGATCCTCGCCACGGGAGAACAGCCGCTTCAGTAGCCCGCCAAGGGATTGCCTAGGTAGGTCCACGTCGGCGATCAGTACCGCGGCTGTGTTCAGCACCAGTGCGCCATACCGGTTGCGCGTGATCGCTGCGATCAAGGTGCCGCCGGAATCGAGAACTTCCTCGATCACCTCTTCGCGAAGCGGCGTGCGCGGGTAGTACGTCTCGCGCCCCGGCTCACGACCGGCCCGGATTGACTGCGTCAACTCACCGAGCCGTTGGGAGGCCAGCGCCGCCGCCTGTGCGGCGGAACTGACCGACCACCCCCACCGACGCAGCGCATAGGTGCGGCCACTCGGTGCTTGGGCTTCGCCGTCGGCTCGGCTCCAATACCTAGGAAGCCGTTCCATCACTTAACTCCCTGAACGTCGCGCTTACCGGACCGGACGCTCACTGAACCGGACGCGCCGCCTCAATTTCCACGCTCGGCAGGTGCTTCGCCGGAAGCGTCTTGGGACGCCACGGGGCGCGGGTCGCCTCAAAGTCAGCGATGTCCTGCTCGTGGCCCAAGGTCAGGCCGATGTCATCCAGCCCTTCCATCAGACGCCAGCGGGTGTAGTCATCGATGGCGAACTTGGCCACGATGTCGCCGCAGGTGACCGTCTTGTGCTCCAGGTCCACGGTGACGCTCAGACCGGGCTCGGCCTCCAGCGCCTTCCAGATCAGTTCGATGTCTTCCTGAGCTACCTCGGCGGCGAGCAGACCCTGCTTGCCGGAGTTGCCGCGGAAAATATCAGCGAACCGCGCCGCCAGCACCACTCGGAAGCCGTAGTCCTTCAGCGCCCACACTGCGTGCTCACGCGAGGACCCGGTGCCAAAGTCGGGTCCGGCAACGAGCACCGTTCCCGAGGTGTAGGCCTCGTTGTTGAGGATGAAGTTGGGGTCGCTGCGCCACGCGGCGAACAGCGCGTCTTCGAACCCGGTACGGGTGACCCGCTTGAGGTAGACAGCCGGGATGATCTGGTCGGTGTCGACGTTGCTGCGGCGCAGTGGGACGCCAACACCGGTGTGTGTAGTGAATTTCTCCATGAGTCTTTCCCGGCTCCTAAACGTGCATCAAGCGGTTGGGGTCCAGCGGCACCAGCGGGGTGCCATCGAACGTGGAGAAGTCCACGTCGGCACCCAGGTCCAGGTCCGCAATCGATGACAGCGTCCCTCGGATAGCGGTGGCAGCGGCGACCAGCGGGGAGACCAGGTGGGTGCGACCACCCTTGCCTTGGCGACCCTCAAAGTTCCGGTTCGACGTCGAAGCGCACCTCTCCCCCGGCGTCAACTGGTCGGGGTTCATCCCCAGGCACATCGAGCACCCGGCGTTACGCCATTCGGCGCCGAACTCCAGGAAGATCTCATCCAGGCCCTCGGCCTCGGCCTGCAGCCGCACGCGAGCAGAGGCGGGCACCACGAGCACCCGAACGTTCTCCGCCTTGTGCTTGCCCTTGACGACCTTGGCTACCGAGCGCAGGTCTTCGATACGACCGTTGGTGCACGAACCGATGAAGACGGTGTCCACGGCGATGTCGCGCAGCGGGGTGCCACCGACCAGGCCCATGTACTCGATGGCCTTTTCGGCGGCGATCCGCTCGTTGTCATCGCCGATCTCCTCAGGGACCGGAACCGATGCAGACAGCGGCAGCCCTTGGCCGGGGTTGGTGCCCCAGGTGACGAACGGTTCGAGGTCTGCAGCCTCCAGGACCACTTCGGTGTCGAAGGTGGCGTCGTCATCGGAACGCAGCGTCTTCCAGTACTCCACGGCCGCATCCCAGTCCTCACCTTCCGGTGCATGCGGGCGGCCCTTGAGGTACTCGAAGGTGGTCTCATCGGGAGCGATCATTCCGGCGCGCGCGCCGGCTTCGATGGACATGTTGCAGATGGTCATCCGCGCTTCCATCGACAGCTTGCGGATCGCTTCACCGCGGTACTCCAGGACGTATCCCTGGCCGCCACCGGTGCCGATCTTGGCGATGATCGCCAGGATGATGTCCTTGGAGGTGGTGCCGGGGGGCAGTTCGCCGTCAACCGTGATCGCCATCGTCTTGAACGGCGCCAGCGGCAGTGTCTGGGTGGCCAGCACGTGCTCCACCTCGGAGGTGCCGATTCCGAAAGCCAGAGCTCCGAACGCGCCGTGGGTGGAGGTGTGGGAGTCACCACAGACCACGGTCAGACCGGGCTGCGTCAGACCGAGCTGGGGTCCCACTGCGTGCACGATGCCCTGATCGGCGTCGCCCAAGGAGTGAATCCGGACGCCGAATTCCTTGGCGTTGTTGCGCAGGGTGTCGATCTGGGTGCGCGAGGTTAGGTCCGCGATCGGCAGGTCGATGTCCAGCGTGGGCGTGTTGTGGTCCTCGGTGGCAATGGTCAGGTCCGGGCGCCGCACGGGACGTCCCGCAAGGCGCAGTCCCTCAAATGCCTGCGGGCTGGTCACCTCGTGCACCAGGTGCAAGTCGATGTACAGCAGATCAGGCGCACCGGCATCCCCTCGCCGGACCACGTGATCCTGCCAAACCTTCTCGGCCAAAGTTCCGGCCATCTGTCCTCACCTTTCTCTTACATCTCAAGGGTCTTCGACCCGGCTAACCGGCCGCACTTGCATCTCAGTCCGCGAGACGGCAGTATCGCCCTATGGACAACTCTAGCGGAGTCGGCGTTCTCGATAAAGCCGCCACTGTGCTCGGGGCCCTAGAAGCGGGCCCGGCAACACTTGCGCAACTAGTCGCATCGACCCATCTTGCCCGCCCGACGGCGCATCGACTTGCGGTGGCATTGGAGCACCACAGGTTGGTTGCCCGCGACATGCAGGGCCGATTCATTCTCGGACCGAGGCTGGCCGAGCTGGCCTCGTCGGCTGGCGAGGACCGCCTCTTGGCCGCTGCCGGCCCGGTACTGACGGCACTGCGTGACCACAGCGGCGAAAGCGCCCAAATGTACCGGCGCCAAGGTGACCAACGGATTTGCGTGGCCGCGGCCGAGAAGCAGATGGGACTGCGCGACTCGATCCCCGTGGGCGCCACGCTGACCATGGTGGCCGGTTCTGCCGCGCAGATCCTGCTGGCCTGGGAGGAGCCGGACCGGTTGCACCGCGGCCTGCAGGGTGCGAAGTTCACCGCGACCGTGCTCTCTGGAGTCCGACGACGTGGCTGGGCTCAGTCGGTCTCGGAGCGGGAAGCCGGGGTCGCCTCGGTGTCGGCGCCGGTGCGAGGGCCGTCGGGGCGCGTGATCGCTGCGGTCTCGATCTCCGGCCCCGTGGAGCGGATGACTCGGATGCCCGGGCGGTTGCATGCCGGGGCGGTCGTGGCGGCCGCTAACCGGCTGAGCGACGTGCTGCGCTCGACCACCGAAGAGGACGCCAGCTAACTAGGCGCGAACTCAATGCGCGCGAACTCAATGCGCGCGAACTCAATAGGCGCGAGCTAACTGGGCGTCGACCAACTACGGGCCGGGCGCGAGGCCTTTCGCGCTACCGCCTCGCCACCGACCTCACGGCTTCAGTTCGCGAGCGACTTCACGGCCTGCGAAATCGGGGTGTCGCCGCCCACGAGTTCGAGGGTCGATCCGATCGTGCCCTGTTCGTCCAGGAGCGCCAGGGTGACGGCGGCAACGTCAGCGCGTGTGACCTGCCCGCGCTCGACGCTCGGGGCCAGGTCCACCAGTCCGGTTGGCTCATCGTTCGTCAGTCCCCCGGGCCGCAGAATCGTGAGGTCCAGATCGAGTTCGCGCAGCGCGCGTTCTGCTGCGCCCTTGGCACGCAGGTAGATCGCGAAGACCTCCTCGACCTCCGGCCCGGGTTCCTCGTCCACACTCATCGCCGAGATCAGCACGTGCCGGCGCACACCAGCGCGCTGAGCGGCCTTGGCGAACAGCTCGGCTCCGGCGCGATCCATGGTCTCCTTGCGGGCCGCTCCGCTACCGGGTCCGGCCCCGGCCGCGAACACGGCGGCATCGGCACCCTCGATGGCGTGCGCGACTTGCTCCTCGGTGCTGTGCTCCAGGTCCACGACGGCGACCTGTGACCCGAGCTCCTCAAGCTCCGCCACGTGATCGGGGTTGCGTACCAACGCGATCGCGCTCGCGGGGCTCCCCGCCAGCAACCGTTGCATGTGTAGGGCGATCTGTCCGTGTCCACCGGCAATTGCAATTCGCATACGTACCACTGTACGTGCGGCCCAGGCCCTCGCACCTTGAGCTAGTCGCTGATCGCCTCGAGGAATGAACGCATCAGCGGCCCGGCGGTACGGGCACCGCTTTCGCCGTCCTCGACGAATACCGCCACGGCCAGGTCTCCCTGGATGCCGATGATCCACGATCGAGTGACATCCTCGGAGTGTTCGGCGGTGCCGGTCTTGGCGGCGACGCGATCACCGGGGACCTCTTGGAGCAGTTCGGCGGTGCCGTCCACGACGGCGGCGCGCATCGCCTGTCGAAGCAAGGCCGCCTCCTCGTTGGTCAGCGGCTCAACGTCGGCGCCCGCCTCCTCCTGACCTTCGGTGCCGTTGCCATCCTCTTGACTCTCGCTGTCGCCGTCGTCTTCCTGACCTGCAGCGCCATCGTCTTCCTGACCGGCATCCGCTTCGCCTGCATTAGCGTTCTGATCCGCGTCACCTGAGTCCGCGTTATCCGCACCCTCTTCGGCATCATCACCCGGTACGCCGTCGTCACCGTCGTCACCCTCATCGACACCCAGCTCGCGCAGATCGTCTAGGTTGCGGATCAGCGTTGGCCGAACGGTCTCGGCGGCGCTCAGCGACGCAGCCACGGTGGCCATGCCCAGCGGTGACGCCAAGACGTTTCCTTGGCCAATCAACGACGCGGCGTGTGAGGTGCCGGTGGCCTCGAGATCCATCGAGCCCATGAACACCGGCAGACCCATATCGACCTGCCCGAACAGGCCCAAGGACTGCGCGGCGCTTTCGATATCGGCGGGATCGAGCTCCTCATGCTGTGCAATGAATACGGTATTGCAGGAATCGGCGATGGCCTGCGCCAACGTGATCTCACCGATGCCATCTTGCGGGTACTCGGGGTTGTTGGAGAATTCGCGCCCGTCCACGGTGATCGTCTCGGGGCACTGGACGGTGTCTTCCATCTCGATACCCGAGCGCAGCATGGCCAAGGCCACCACGACCTTAAATGTCGATCCCGGTGCGTACTGGCCAAGGGTCGCGGTGGACCAACCTTCGCTGCCCGGACCGCTAGCCGCCGCCACCACATCCCCGGTGGAGGGCCGGATCGCCACGATCGCACTGGCCGGTTCCACGCCCTCCAGGACCGATTCGGCAGATACCTGAAGTTCGGGGTCGAACGAGGTCGCGACCCCGGGACCCGAGTCGGGCGAGGTGCGGAAGACCTCTTCGGTCTCCTCACCACTGACCACCGACAGCACCACTCCGGGCGTCCCTTGCAAGGTCTCCTCGTATTGCGCCTGCAGCCCGGAGATGCCGACGACGTCACCTTCGGAGATTTCGCCGTCGGAGTTCTCGATGATCTCTGCGGTGGCCTCACCGGCGCGGCCAAGGATCGGGCGAGCGAAGGTGTCGGTGGGCCCGAGCACGCGTTCATCGGAGACAAAGTTGACTCCGGCAACGCTTCTGATCGGCCCTAGGTCGAGGTCGGCGGGGTTGTCCTGGGGAATGGTGACGGCCTCGACGAATGCGCGGGGACCGTGGGCGAGCACGCGGTCGGCATAGTCCTGGGGTTCGGCAAAATCCAGCTCTTCGGCTAGCTCCAGAGCGCTGTCTTCCCACTCATCGGAATCGATGTAGGTCTTGTCGATGCCGATCCGGTATACCTCGCGGTTGGTGACCAGAGGCTCGTCGTTGATGTCGAGGAAATCGCCACGGTCAGCCTCCAGATATTCGGCCGCGAAGACGCCGTCCTGGCCAAGCTCGCGAGCGATGAGGTCGCGGGACCATTGCGCGTGCCAGGTTTCGCCGTCCTCGGAGACCAGGTTCACCGAGATCGGGTAGGCCCACTCGTCACCGTCGCCGGGTAGTTGCCACGTCACTCGCAGCGCGGCGTCCGCGGCTTGGCCCTCACCCTCGTCGTACACCGAGGAGACCCAGTTGACCTCGACGCTGCGCGGGATGTCGGCAACCTCGGCCAGGACCTCATCGGCCTCCTCCTGTGCCTGGATACGTACGTCATCCGGGAGTGGGGCGGCGCTGAAGTCGCCTTCGCTGAGGGCCGAGGCGATCGCCTCGGCGGCGGCTTCGTGAAGGCTACCTGCGTCCTCGTCGTCCTGAGAGTCACCGGTGCTCGTGCACCCGCCGATTACTAACGCAATACCTACTAGCGCCGCGAATCCCGCGGGCGCGCGCCGTCGTTGTGTTTTCACGTGCCTGCCTCCATTGCGTTCGAGGGTAACCAGCGTGGCCGCTGCCTTCGGGCAGGCGCGGCGAGGAACGCACACTTGTTATCCGATTGCGCCGTGGTGGCGCCCCACATGCCGCGCCCGGCTTTAGGAGTGCGCGCCACGCTTATGGACATTCGCACTGGGCCAGAAAAGCGAAAGAACCCCTGGCGCATTCGCCAGGGGTTCTTTCTTATGTAGCCCCGACCGGATTCGAACCGGCGTTACCGCCTTGAGAGGGCAGCGTCCTAGGCCACTAGACGACGGGGCCGTGCAACCAGATGATCATACCGGAGCGAACACACCACTCGGCACATCATCAAGCGCTGGGGTACCAGGACTCGAACCTAGACTAACTGAATCAGAATCAGTCGTGCTGCCAATTACACCATACCCCAAGGGGGTATTCCGTCTGAGGTGAAGCCGTGGGCTGCAACCCGCTGAGCGGTGCGCGGCCCTCGCCTTTTCAGACGTCCTACCAGCCCGACACGATACCTAATCTGAGCCCGTGACCCAAACTCACGCGCGTGGGCGATCTCACAGGTGCCGAAATCACCAGCCGCTGCGGCCGCGACAGATCTAGAGCAGAGCCGGCAGTTCGCTCAGGCTCTCGATCACATCGACGCCTTCGGATCGCGCATTCTCGGCATTTTCATCGCGACCATCACCTCGCCGTCGACCGGGACGATCCAGCCACACACCGCGCATTCCTGCGGCAATCGCGCCGCGGGCATCGATCTCTAATTCATCGCCCACGTAGATCACGCGCTCCGGCGCAAGCCCGATCAGCCGGCACGCTTCGATGAACACCTTGGGGTCGGGTTTGCCCACCCCTAATGTGTCCAGTGTCACCAGCAGCGGGACATCCTCGGCGAGCCCGCAACGCTCCAACTTCTCTTCCTGCATCGAACGGATCGCGTTGGTCAGCGCACCCACCTGAAGGCCGCTGCCTCGGATCGCCTGAACGCACGGGGCGGCGTCGGCAAACGGGCGCCACGCGGCAGCAAAGGCCTGGTCGTAACGCTGGTTCCAGCGCGGGAAGAGCTCCTCATCCAGATCTGGGCCGCCCGCGGCCTCGTGTAGGTCCTGCGCCCGCAGGCGGCGCTGGTCGGCGTTGCTGATCTCCCCGCGGGTGAACTTGGCGTAGTACCCGCCCGGATCGGTGCGCCACCGGTGCGCTAGCGCGGGGTAGTCCTCGACTGAGACATCCGGCAGGAACTCCCGCGCTAGGGTGTCGATCGCCCGATCGAACGCAGACCGGGTGTCGATGAGGGTGTCATCGAGATCGAAGACCACCGCTCCAATGCCGCTGCCCATGGTCTAGTCCCCCACGACCGGAATCAGGTTGCGCAACCGCGTCAGCGTTTCGTCCTTGCCGAGGATCTCCATGGACTCAAACAATGGCGGCGACACCCGGCGGCCGGTCAGCGCGACCCGGAGCGGGGCGAAAGCGAACCGGGGCTTGATGCCCATCTCATCCACCAGCACCTCGCGCAGAGCCGCCTGCAGAGCCTCGGGCTCGAAGGACTCCAGCGTGCTCAGCACCTCGATGGACTTGGTCAAAACCTCGCCCGCTTCCGGGCGCAGCGCCGCGACGGATTCGGGCTCATGCACCAGGTCAGCGGTATCGGTGTAGAGGAAGGCGAGCATGCCCACCGACTCATCCAGCGTGTTCATTCGCTCCTGAATGAGCGGCGCGCTGGCGAGCAGGAGCTCACGCTCGCGCGGCGTCAGGTCCTCGATGTCCGTTGCGCTGACCAGTCCCGCGTCGTGCAGGTAGGGCACCACCCGAGAGGCGAAGTCGGCCTGCTCCAGCATCCGCAGGTGGGTGGCGTTGATGGCTTCGGCCTTCTTCACATCAAACCGGGCCGGATTGGGGTTCACCTGGGAGATCTCGAAGGCTTCGATGAGCTCTTCGGGGGTGAAGATGTCCCGATCGGGGGCGATCGCCCAGCCGAGCAGCGCCAGGTAGTTCAGCAGGCCCTCGCGAATGAATCCACGCTCACGGTAGGCAAACAGATTGGATTCAGGATCGCGCTTAGAGAGCTTCTTGTTCCCGTCCCCGCGGACCAGCGGCAGGTGGGCGTAGGTGGGTTCGCCGGTGGCCAGGCCAATGTCGGACAGTGCTCGCCACAGCGCCACCTGGCGGGGTGTGGAAGAAAGCAGGTCCTCGCCGCGGATCACGTGCGTGATGCCCATCAGTGCGTCATCGACGGGGTTCACCAGGGTGTACAACGGCTTGCCGTTGGCTCGCACCAGGGCGAAGTCAGGGACGGTGCCCGCCGCGAACGTCACCTCACCGCGGATGAGGTCGTTCACCACGATGTCCTCATCGGGCATCCGCAGTCGCAACACCGGTTCGCGGCCCTGCTCCCGGAACGCCTGGATCTGCTCGTCGCTCAGGTCCCGGTCGAACCCGTCGTACCCGAGCTTGGGGTCCCGACCAGCGGCCACGTGCCGCGCCTCAACCTCCTCCGGGGTGGAGAAAGACTCATAGGCATGCCCGGACTGAACGAGCTTGTCGATCACATCGGTGTAGATGTCCATCCGCTGCGACTGCCGGTAGGGCCCGTTCGGTCCGCCGACCTCGATGCCCTCATCCCAGTCCAGTCCCAACCACCGCATGGCATCCAGAAGCTGGGAGTAGGACTCTTCGCTGTCCCGGGAGGCGTCGGTGTCCTCGATCCGGAGCACGAAGGTGCCGCCGTGGTGGCGCGCGAACGCCCAGTTGAACAGGGCGGTGCGAATCAACCCCACGTGCGGGGTGCCGGTGGGCGAGGGTGAAAAACGGACGCGGAATGAAGAACCAGTAGACATGATTGCTGAGCCTACTGGCCTGCGGATGCTGAGGGTTTGCGGCGCTGAGAGTTTGTGGCGTGCCTCGCGGCACCTACCGGCGCATCACCGGGTTGCTCAGGGTGCCGATGCCCTCGATCTCCACCTCGACCCGCTGGCCGTGCTCGATCCGCCCAACCCCCGCCGGGGTCCCGGTGAGCAGCACGTCACCGGGCAGCAGTGTGAACAACGAGGAGGCGTAGGCGATGAGCTCGGGGACCGATCGCACCATCTGCGAAGTGGACCCGTCCTGCCGTAGTTCGCCATCGACGCGAGCCTGGATCTTCAGGTTGGACACATCCAGGTCTAGGGCGATCATCGGTCCCAGCGGGCACGAGGTATCGAAGGTCTTGCCCCGGGTCCAGGTGTTGTCTTCCTTTTGCACATCGCGCGCGGTGACGTCATTGGCGCAGGTGTAGCCCAGGATCACGTCATTGGCACGTTCGACAGGCACGTCCTTGCAGATTCGGGAGATGACGACGGCGAGTTCGGCTTCGTGCTGCACGTCGCGTGAGTAGTCCGGAAGCAAGATCGGATCATCCGGGCCGATGACCGAGGTATTCGGCTTGAGAAACACCAGCGGCGACTCGGGCACCTCGTTGCCGAGTTCGGCGGCGTGCTCGGCGTAGTTGCGCCCCACCGCCACCACTTTGGAGCGAGGGATCACCGGGGCGAGCAACCGCACCGAGTCGATGGGGACGCGCTGACCCGTGGGATTGATCTCGGCGTACAGCGGGTCTCCGGACAGCACGACTAGGTCGTCACCGTCCACCACGCCGTATCGCGGGTCGTCTCCGAGGGCGAACCGTGCGATCTGCATTCCTCAACCTTAAGGGACTGCTTGGGCACGGCGTGCCGGGTGGATTCGCCGCGCGCAGCCAGGCCGGTCCGCCGGGTACTTTTGTGCCCATGCCCCAATCCCGTTCCTCCTCCCCGCGCGCACGAATCGTCGGCGTGGACACCGCCCGCGGGTTGGCCGTGCTGGGCATGTTCGTTGCCCACCTGGGAATGGAACGCAGCACCGAGTGGCTCTCGACCACCGGATGGTTTCCGCTGGCCGACGGGCGCCCCTCGGCACTGTTTGCGCTGCTGGCGGGCACCGGGCTGGTGTTCATGACCCGCCGCTCCCTGGACGACCGCGAAGCGTTTGCGATCCAACGCACTCGGATCATCAAACGCTCCGTGATCCTGTACGTGTTGGGGTGGGCGCTGGTGTTCCTAGGGACCTGGGTGGCGATCATCCTCCCCTACTACGCGCTGCTGTTCCTGCTGGCAATCCCGTTCCTGCGGTTACGCGCGACCGCCGCCTTCGGAGCGGCCGCTGCGGTGTTCGCGATCGCGCCGCAGTTCCTCATCGTCACCAGGCACGCGGTGTACGGAGACGCCGATCCGAGCAGTCCGTGGGCACTGATCCCCGGTATTTCAGAATTTTGGGGCGGCTACTACCCCGCCATCACGTGGCTGGGCTACATCCTGGTGGGCATCGGTATCGGGAAACTGGCGCTGCAGCGGGCTTCGACCGCCGTGGCTCTGCTGGCCGTGGGCGCGGCGGTAGCGACAGTGTTCTATGGCCTCGGCTACTTGGCCCAGGGGTGGGTTGGTGGCTCAGCGGGCTCGTTGGCCTTCGATCTGGTTCGGATCGAACCTCACGCCAATACGACGTTCGAAATGATCGGAAACGCCGGCTTCGGTGCCGCGGTGATCGGGCTGTGTTTGTTGGCCAATGCCACTGCCCTGCGGTACGTGTTGGCACCGATCTCAGCGGTTGGCAGCTTGGCGCTCACGGTGTACTGCCTGCACATTGTGTATATCGCCTTGCTCGGCGAGGACGCCATCTTGAACCCGGTTTCCAACTGGCCGCTGATCTGGTTGGTCGTGGGCTCACTCATCTTCGCCCAGGCGTGGAAATCGTTGCTCGGGCGCGGACCGCTGGAGCGACTCATCGGTCGAATGATCGCTCCCCCACGACCCACCGCACCGCCGCCCGCGGGGCCACCGATGGGTGGGCAAGGAGGCCCCTACCCGCAGGGCCAGCCCTACCCGCAAGGCCAACCGGCCCCCTACCCGCAAGGCCAGCCCTACCCGCAAGGGCAACCTCAACAGCACGGCCAGCCCCACCAAAGTGGTTGGCAGTACCCGCCCGCTCCCCGTCCCTAGCGCCTGCCGCTCACCAAGCGACCGCCCATCTCGCTCTAGGCGCATTCACCGGCGGGTCCCGCGCCGTTACATTCCGGTTGAAACAATTCGGTGGTTGAATACCCAAACCGCCACCGATGGGAGCCGCAGTGACATTCTTGTTGCGGCGCGCTCGGGCCCGTGGCGCACTCCTCGGCGTGATGTTGGTCCTCTCGGCGTTCATCACCGGTGCCATCGGCGGGACTCTCCTTTTTCTAGATCTCGGTTCGGCTAACGCGATCCGGGAGTCCATGGAGCAACGGACAGCATCTGAGCGGACGCTCACGTTCCAAACCCGCTTGACTCCCGACGAACCCGAAGCACAAAACACCGTGTTCACCGACGTCGTCGGACGTTCGGTACAGCCGCAACCGGCGGTGTCCCACTCGATCGCGACCTCGCCACAAACCTTGGCGGGCGACACCGATGCCCAGATCGTCGCCCTCACCGACGACCTGTCCGACTCTGCCGAGCTCACCGAGGGGTCATGGCCCACCGGCCCGGACGAAGGTGCCCTGCACGCCCAAGCCGCGCAGGCACTGGGCGTCAACGTCGGTGCTGACGTTCAGATCGTCGTCGGCGACACCACGCACACCATCTCGGTGACCGGCCTGTGGCTCCCCGATGATGCGACCGATTCCCGCTGGGGTGAAGATCCGCTGATCGCCAGTGGCATAGACCCCGCCGACCCCACCGTGCACGGGCCCTTGTTGGTCACGCTGGAAACGATGCTGACGCTCCAGGCAGATCCGTTCGCGCGGTGGACCGTGTCCACCCCACCGCAATTCGAACCCTCCGACGTCCCCGCGTGGGTAACAGCGGTCGCCGGATGGGAATCCGACCTGCGCGAGTCCGATCTGGTCAACCGGGGACTCACTCAATCGGGCAGCATCGCCACCACACTGCAAGAGACTCAATCGGCACTGACAGCGGTGCGCGCAGCGGCGATGATCCCGCTGGTGCTGCTCGGCATTCTGTGCGCGGTGGCTGTGTGGCAACTCGCCAGGTTGCTCGTGCAACTGCGGGCACAGGAGACCCAAGTTTTGGCTTCACGTGGGGCCACGCGCAAACAGCTGCTCGCCTTGGCGATCGGGGAATCGGTCCTGATCACGATCCCAGCCGTCCTCGTGGCAACACTCGTCCTGTGGCTTGTTGGCCGTGGACAGCAAGGCTTTGACTCCACGAGTCTGGCCCTCACCGCCGCGATCCTGGCCGTTGCCGGGTTCGCCGTACTGCTGATCGTTGGGGCGTTGGCCGTGCGCAGGCCCATGGAGTCACCCGATCTGAGCGGCCGGGCCACGGCGGCCCTGGCTTCCGGGGCCGTGGTGCTGGTGGGCTGCGGCGCGGCATTCACTCTGTGGAGACTTCGCCGTAGCGGCGGGGCCTTCCTTCCCGGTGGGCGGGAGATCGATCTACTCGCTGTGATCGCGCCAGCGCTCACGGTGCTCGCCGCGGCGGCGCTGATGTGCCTCATCGCCGCGCCGGTATCACGCCTGGTGGCGGGTCTCAGTGCCCGATCAACGGGCCTGTCCCCCGCGCTGGAAGCCCGGTATGCCTCCCGCAATGTGGCGATGAACGCCGTGCCCATCATGTTGATCGTGTTCGCCACCGCCACCACCACCCTCAGTTCGGCCTACATCGGGACATCCGACGAGGCCCGGTCGGTATCCGCGCAGGTCGAAAACGGCTCCGACGTCCGAGTCGACCTTGGTGCGCGCACCGTCGATTCAACACCTCGGGGAGCGCGCGCCTACGGTGAGTTAACGGAGGCGATCTCCAGCACCGGGGTCCTGCAGGCGGGATTCCGCGGTGAGGAGCATGCCGGCCAGATCACCGCTGCCACCCCAGAGGCCTGGGCCACATCGACCGCCCCCGACGAAGTCCTGAACACAATCACCGGCGCCCCATTGCAGATCCCGGGCGCGATGCAGGGCCCGCTGCTGGGATCCCAGACACAAACCGGATCTGTGGAAGTGGAGATCAGCTCGGAGCCCATTAGTCAGTCAGTGGGCCAGGACGTCACGGTCCAGTTGTGGCTCTTCAACGGCTCCGAGCTCATCGTCCAAGAGGCCGGGGCCGTGCGGCTCGCCGGGAACATCCGATTCGGTGACGCCGAACCCGAGGTCGACCCAGACGCCGTGCAGACCGTGACGGAGCAGATGAACTTTGAGGTACCCCCAGGGGACTGGACGCTCGTGGGTGTCGACTTCCTCATGACAGCCGAGCTTCAGGCCATCAGATACACGCTCAGTGTGCTCTCACTCCACTCCGATGACCAGGACGTGACCGCGGACCTGGAAGCGTGGACGCCGGTCCAACTGCAGCCGCGATCTGGCTTTGACACCGTCGAGCTTCGCGAGCCGCTGTTAGTCGATGCCCTGGTGCAACTGCCCGACGATGTGGACGCAGGTACCGCGATGGTGCGGCTCCTTCCCCCGGTCCCCGATGGTCCCCTACCGGTCTTGAGCACCGGGTCGATCACGCCCGTCCTACCCGCCGATGGCGCACGGATCCTCGTTGGCCCCACCGAAATCTTGGTGGGCTCTGTCGGGTCGCTCGATGCGGTCCCCGCCAACCCTCAGGCCGCTGGGATCGTCGCCGACCTGCCCAGCCTGTATGACCGGATGCTGCGCAGCACTCGGACCGTGCCGAGCATCAGCGAGGTGTGGATCCGCACCGATGACCCCGCGGCCGCGGCACAGGCCGCGGCCGAGCTCGGCGGGGCCCGCAGTGCTGTGCACATCGCCGACGACGGGAGTCCCGATCCGCTGAGCGGCCCGGCTCGCTTGGTGTACTGGATTGCGGCCGCGTGCGCGATCGCCCTGGCCCTTCCGGGTGTCATCGCGGTGGCGCGTTCGCAACTGGGATCGCGCCGCGGTGAAGTCGTGGTGCTCCGGGCTGCCGGGGCCACCGCCCGGCAACAGGGCCGCTCACGGCGTCGCGAACTCCTCGGCGTATTCGCCGGTGCGATGGTGGGCGGGCTGGTGGTTGGGGTGGCGCTCAGCGCCCTGGTGATCGTGGACCTCGCGGCCTCCACCACGCCCGGGGTCAGCGAGGCGATCCGACCAGGCATCACCTTCCATCTCCTGGGCGCCGTGACGGGCTTAGGCGTGATCGCCGCGACGCTAGCGATCATCGGCCAGGCCTACGGCCGCGCCGTCACCCGCCAGGCGCGGGACACCACATGGCGTCAGGAGGTTCGATGAACCTCTCCCTGTGGCGACGCCAGGCCTCGGCCACACCGGGCACGTCGGTACTGATCGTGATTATCGTGCTGATCGGAACCGCGGTACTGGCGGCTTGGCCCAGGCTGCTCGAGCGCACCTACATCGACGAGGTGCAATACCAACTCACCTCGACCAGCGCAGTCCAGCAGGCGGCCATCAGCACCTTCGTGACCACCGACTACCCACCGACCGATCCGGAAGCGGCGCTAGAGGTGATGGATGGTCTCGTCGCCGACGCCGAACCGGACTTGGCACCGTTGCTCGGCTCACCTCGTATCTCACTGACCTCACTCGAAAGCGCCGTGGTCGATATGCCAAGGGGGCTTCCTGCCGACCTCGCCACCACCGAAGTCAGGTTCCGTGTAGACCCCGATATCGAAGCCGAGGTCGATGTGGTGGAGGGCGAACTGCCCGGGGGTGGCAACACCGAAGATGGCGTGGACTTGATGATGTCGGTTGATTCGGCGGAGCGTCTGGGTCTGCAGGTGGGTGATGAGTTCACCTACGGCGGGGTCGAATACGCTGGGATCCCACCGTGGACTTTCCGCCTCACCGGCACGTTCGAGCCGAAGGACGCCGCCTCGGTGCAATGGAGCCATCAGCTGAGCACGATCGAACCGCTGGTCCAGTACGACCCCGACATCGGCAGCATGGCCACCGCCATCGGCTACCTCCATCTGGACAATGCCGACGTGGTTTCACTCCTCGGCTCGGTTGAGGGCCGAGCCTGGATTCCGATCAACCCTGCGGCGACCGACGCTACCGAGCTGTTGTCCCAATTGCGGACGTTCACCGCCGGCGAGCATGTCCTGGACCCAGACAATGGCACCAATAAGGTCAGATTCGATTCGCCGCTGATCGACGTCCTGCAGGGAGCCATCGACCGGTGGCGCGGTACCTCCACGGTGCTGTCGATGCTGGCCGCCGGCCCCATCGGGGTGCTGATCGCAGTTATTGGTCAGTCGGTTCAGCTCGTGGTCACCAGGCGCAAGGACACCCTGGCCTTGGTCAGCGCCCGCGGTGGCTCAGGCTGGCAAGTGCGTGGCGCTTTGGCCCTGGAGGGGCTCGTGCTGGCACTACCCGCCGCCGCAATCGGAATTGCCGGGGCCCTGCTCCTGATCCCGGGCCCAGTGCGCCTGAGTGAACTCGTCACACCCGCCCTGGTAGCGCTAGCGCCCGCGGTCTTTCTGGCCAGCACCAGACTTCCGAGCCTGCGCTCCACGCGTGCCGACCTGGGCTCCAGGGCCAGCAGTCAGTGGCGTGTGGTCGGTGAGATTCTGGTGCTCGGGGCGGCGGGAGCGTCGGTCTACTTCTTATTCAGCCGAGGATTGGTGGCCAGTGAAGGCACCGATCCCCTGTCGGTTGCGGCTCCGCTGCTCCTGGCGCTACTGACGGCGATAGTGGCCATGCGTTTCTTCGGACTTCCGCTGCGGGCCGCCCATCGGGCGACTAAGCGCTCGGCTGGGCTCAGTGGCTTCCTCGGCTCGGCCAGGGCCCTTCGCGAGGGCCGCGCGCCATTTGTGACCCTTCTTGCATTGGTCGCCGGGATCAGCGTGGCGGTGTTCTCCACGGTGATGATCACAACCATGCGGGAGGGCGTGATCGACGCGAGTTTGTCCGAGGCTGGTGGCGATCTACGGCTCAGCGGGCCCACGCTGAATGAGGAACAGGTCGAGCAGATCGCCGGGATCGATGAGATCACCGCAGTGAGCCCGGTGAGCACCATGGCCTCGGTGCCGCTCGCCGGTGAACGCGGTAGCAGCCGGGTGACGGTTTACGCGGTCGATACCGAGGTCCTTCGCGAAATCCAAAGCGAGGTCCCTGATGCGGTCCAGCTTCCAGCGGGCATGCACGCCATGGACGGCGACAGGCTGCCGGCCCTCGTCTCCAGTTCCTTGGAGCTGTCCGGACAACCTCGGCTGCAAATGCGCAACAGTTTGGACCTGGAGGTACTCGGCAGCGCCGACAGTGCCCCGGGCGTCGTCGGTCCCACCGACGGATGGGTGCTCGTGGATGTTCACCTCCTTCGTGAACATGCTGACCTTGTGTTGCCACCGCGGGTGCTACTGATGTCGGTGGCGCAGGGTGCCGATCCAGATGCCGTCAGTGCCCAGGTTCTGGCAGTGACCGAAAACGCCGGAACGGTCACCTATCCGGAACAGAACTTGCAAGACTTCTTGGCCTCGCCGTCGAACGCGTCAATCGAGCGAAGTTTTATCGCTGCTTTGGTGTTGTCCACGGGGCTTAGTGCATTGGCTGTGGTGCTGACCTTGGTGCTCAGCGCACCGGCGCGTGGGCGCCTGGTGGCGGTGCTGCGCACCCTGGGCGCTCCCGGGAAGCTCACCCGCCGAATCGTGGCGTGGGAGGCGTTCCCCGCCGTGGGCGTCTCGCTGTTCTTCGGCACCGCGCTCGGGTGCGTCCTGCCCCTACTCGTGGCCAACACCACCGACCTGCGAGCGTTCACTGGCGGTGCGCAAGCGCCTGAACTGCAGTACCCGATCCTCGCCATTCTCGCCGTCGCCGGTGGCACCGGCCTGCTGCTCAGCGGCTGCGTGCTGTTGGCGTCGATGATCGCCCAACGACTGTCCTTATCGGCTTTGCGGATCGGAGATCCCCAATGACTACCACCACCCATGACGCCACAGCGGCCCACGGCGGTGAGATTCGCTGCGAGGACCTGGTGCGGATCTTTACCGCTAAGGGCATTGAAGTGCAGGCCCTGCAAGGCCTCAACCTGCACGTGCCGGCCGGTGACCTGACGGCGGTCGTCGGCGCCTCCGGATCGGGGAAGTCCACGCTGTTGACGATCCTGTCCGGGTTGGATAACCCGAGCGCCGGGCGAGCGAGCGTGGCCGGCGTTGACCTGTTGAAGATGTCTGGCTCCCAGCGCGTGAGCTTTCAGCGGCACACGGTGGGTTTCGTCTGGCAGCAGACCTCCAGGAACCTGCTCCCCTACCTGACCGGCGCCCAGAACGTTGCGCTGCCGATGAGCCTGGCCGGGAAGGTGGAGAGCGACAAGGTCGCTGCTTTGCTGGATCTGATGGCGGTTTCGCATTGTGCGGACAAGGTCCCGGCACAGAGGTCCGGTGGTGAGCAGCAGCGGGTGGCGATCGCGGTGGCGGTGGCCAACTCCCCCAAGGTGTTGCTCGCCGATGAGCCCACCGGTGAGCTGGATGAAGCCACCAGCGCCGACGTACTGGAGGCGATGCGCGGGGTGAATAGCGAACTGGGGGTCACGGTGCTGATCGTCACCCACGACCCGACCGTTTCGGAGCACGTGAACCGGACCGTGCAGATCCGCGACGGCCGCACCTCCACCGAGGTGCTGCGGCGCACCGAGACCGACGCCAGCGGTGCCGAGCAGCTCATTGCCGAGGAGTTTGCGGTGCTGGACCGGGTTGGCCGGATGCAACTCCCGGACGACTTCGTCAGCGCCCTGGACCTCAAGGACAGGGTCCGGCTCGCCCTGGAGCCCGACCACATCGGGGTATGGCGCGATGGTCAACGGCCCGGAACAACCGCAGACGACGACGGCCCCTCACCTAGTCCCGCGACAGACGACGACGGCCCCTCACCCAGGCACGGAGGTCAGCAGTGATGACTACCGAGAAGAGTGCGGTGATCACCGCCACCGGAATCTCCCGGGTTTTCCCGACTCCGGCCGGCGATGTGCACGCCCTGACCGATGTGGACCTGGAGCTGTACCCCGGTGAACTCCTGGTGGTCCGCGGCCCCTCCGGGTCGGGTAAAACGACCTTGCTGAACGTGATCAGTGGCCTAGATAGCCCCACTTCTGGCACCGTGCGCCTCGATGGGCATGACATCGCCTCCCTGCGCGAATCACAGTTGGCCGAGATCCGCCGCAGTTCGTTGAGCTATATCTTCCAGTCCTTCGGTCTCATCCCGGTGCTGTCTGCCGCGGAGAACGTGGAGGTGCCGCTGCGGTTGGAGCGCCTGGCGGGGGCCGAACGGGACCGGCGGGTCACCGAAGCGCTCGAGCTCGTGGGTCTGAGCGATCACGCCAATCAACGCCCCTATGAACTGTCCGGTGGGCAACAGCAACGGGTCGGGATCGCTCGGGCGTTGGTGACCGGCCCCCGGGTGCTGGTGGCCGATGAACCAACCGGCCAGTTGGACTCCGGCACCGCCGCGACCATCATGACGCTGCTGGCCGACCTCACCCACACCCAGGGACTGGCGGCGGTGGTGTCCACGCACGACCCGGTGTTGATGGGGCGCGCCGACCGGGTCCTGGAGTTGCACGATGGTCGCCTCGGTGCGGCGGGGACGCGCGGGGGCGGCAAGCACGTGGCCTAAGCCGGCCTCGTGCTACCGGCCACCTGAAGCCGGCCTCGTGCTGCCGGCCCACGACCCAGGCGTGCAGCAGCGCTAATGCGCTGGCGCTACTGCACTGGCGGCGTTGCCTCGGCGGCCGCCTGGGCAGCGGCCGGAAGTGCGGCCACAGTGCGATCCAGAGCGGCGTCATCGTGCGCCGCGGAGCAGAACCACGCCTCGAACGCAGACGGCGCCAGGCTCACTCCCGCCTGCAGCATCGCGTGGAAGAACGGCGGGTAGCGCCAGGACTCCGAGGCCCGCACCTCGTCATAGGTGCGTGGGCCGTGGCCGGACCAACCGCAGCGCTCGGCAGTCCCGAACGCGAGTGAGAACAGGTTCCCCGCACGCTGGATCGTGACGTCCACGCCCGCCTGTGCCAGCGCCGAAGCGACCTCATCGGAGAGCCGGGCGGCGGTGGCATCCACATGGGCGTAGACCGAGGCGTCCGCGCTGCGCAGCGTCTGCAAGCCAGCGGCCACCGCTACCGGGTTTCCAGACAGGGTTCCGGCTTGGTACACCGGTCCGGCCGGAGCCAGGTGCTGCATCACGTCGTGGCGGCCGGCGAGGGCCGCCACCGGCATGCCGCCGCCGATGACCTTGCCGAACGTCAACAGGTCCGGGGTGAAGGTCGAGGCGCCGGGAGCGTCTGCGGAGTCCGCGCTCGCTGCGTCTCGTTCCAGGCCCCACCAGCCGGCGGGTCCCACGCGAAAGCCAGTGAGTACCTCATCGGCGATCACCAATGCGCCGTTGTCGTGGGCGATCTGCGTGATCGCGGCGTTGAACCCGTGGTCCGGGGCGATGACTCCCATGTTCGCGGCGGCAGCTTCGGTAATGATCGCTGCCACCTGGCCGGCATGAGCGGCAAAGGCATGTCGCACGGCGTCAAGGTCGTTGTAGGGCAGCACGATGGTCTGGGCCGCGAAAGCGGCCGGGACCCCGGCAGACCCGGGCAGGGACAGTGTTGCTACCCCGGAGCCGGACTCGGCGAGCAGGCCATCGCTGTGCCCGTGATAGTGCCCTGCAAACTTGATGATGAGGTCGCGTTGGGTGAACCCGCGAGCGAGTCGGATCGCCGTCATCGTCGCTTCGGTACCGGTGGAGACCAGGCGCACCTGCTCCGCGATCGGGACGCGGCCACGAATCTCCTCGGCCAGTTCCACCTCACCGACGCTCGGGGCGCCGAAGGACAGCCCGTTGTCCGCCGCCTGCTGCACCGCCTGGACCACCTCAGGGTGGGCGTGTCCCAGCAGGGCTGGCCCCCAAGAGCCGATGTAGTCCACATAGTCCTTGCCGCTGGTGTCGGTGACGTAGGCGCCTTTGGCGCTCGAGATGAACACCGGCTGCCCGCCGACCCCGTTGAAGGCGCGCACGGGTGAGTTGACTCCGCCGGGCGTAACGTCGGCGGCTCGCTGGATCCAATTCACGGTTTACAGACTCCTGATTGCTGTTCGGTAGTGCGTGTTGACTGTGGTGCTTAGCGGCCCGACCGTTGAGCCACGTCCAGGGCCCAATAGGTCAGCAAGGCGTCGGCCCCGGCTCGCACGATCGAGGTGATGGATTCATCGATCGCGGCCTCACGGTCCAGCCACCCGTTGGCGGCGGCGGCCTCGACCATCGCGTACTCCCCGGACACCTGGTAGGCCCACACGGGCACCTCGCTCGTCGCTGCGACTTCGGCCAGCACATCCAAGTACCCCAAGGCCGGCTTGACCATCACCACGTCAGCCCCCTGCTCGACGTCGTCCATCGCTTCCCGGACTCCCTCGCGCCGATTGGCGGGGTTGAGTTGGTAGGTGCGCCGATCGCCCTTCAACTGAGAGTCCACGGCCTCCCGGAATGGACCGTAATACGCCGAGGCGTACTTGGCCGCGTACGCGAGTAGGGCAACACCGGTGTGCCCGGCGTCATCGAGCGCATCACGGACGACGGCGACCTGTCCGTCCATCATTCCGCTCAGTCCGAGCATGGCTGAGCCGGCGTCTGCTTGAGCCAGCGCCATCTGGACATACCGGGCAAGGGTGGCGTCGTTGTCGACGTTCCCTACGTCGTCGAGCACCCCGCAGTGGCCGTGGTCGGTGAATTCATCGAGGCACAGGTCGGTCTGCAGCACCAGGGCGTCGCCCACCTCCTGCT
>JBMDWZ010000012.1:0-17296 GCA_048594865.1 Beutenbergiaceae bacterium | reverse complement strand
GCGGCTGGGATGGGACGGGCTCTGGCGGGCCGGTGCCGATGGGGGGCTCCGGGCCGCATCCGGCCACCAGGAGTCCAGCAATGAGCATTGCGGCGACACCAGCGGTCCTGTTCATACCGCTTCTATGTCGCCGCAATGCTCCTTGTTGCAATGCCACTTGTTGCAGTGCCGGTGAATGCGTCGACTCAGTTGGTGGCAGCCTCTTCGGCCTGCGCCAACTCCGCGTTCTCCTTGTCGGCCTTGGCGGCACGGGCCTTGGAGGCGAAGATCGCGGCAAACGTGATCAGCGCCGCGCCCACGGCGATCCCGATCCGCAGCACGTGGTTGGCGTCCTCCGGCAAGCTCATCGCCACCACGGCCGGGGCGATGAGGACTGCCACCAGGTTCATCACTTTCAGCAGCGGGTTGATCGCCGGGCCGGCGGTGTCCTTGAACGGGTCACCCACGGTGTCACCGATCACCACGGCCTCGTGGGCGGGTGAGCCCTTGCCGCCATGGTGGCCGTCCTCAACAATCTTCTTGGCGTTATCCCACGCACCACCAGAGTTGGCCAGGAACACGGCCATCAGCACACCGGCACTGATCGCGCCGCCGAGGAACCCGGCCAGCGGCCCGACTCCCAGGCCAAAGCCCACCGCGATCGGTGCGAACGCCGCAAGCAGACCGGGCGTTGCGAGTTCCCGCAGGGAGTCCCGGGTGCAGATGTCCACCACGCGGCCGTATTCGGGGCGGACCTCACCGGTCATGATGCCGGGGTTCTCGCGGAACTGGCGGCGCACCTCATACACGATCGCCCCGGCGGCCCGGGTGACGGCGTCCACGGCCAGCCCGGAGAACAGGAACACCGTTCCGGCTCCGAGGATCACGCCGACCAGCGTCATCGGGGAGATCAGCTCATAGGACAGCATCGAGGCGACCACGTCGCTCATTTCATCGACCTGGATCCCGAGGTTGCGGATCGCGCCGCTCACGGCATCGGCGTAAGAACCGAACAGTGCGGTCGCGGCGAGCACCGCGGTGGCGATCGCAATGCCCTTGGTGATCGCCTTGGTGGTGTTGCCGACGGCGTCCAGGTCGGTGAGGATCTGGGCGCCTTCTTCGTCCACATCACCGGACATTTCGGCGATACCCTGGGCGTTGTCGGAGACCGGGCCGAAGGTGTCCATCGCCACGATCACGCCCACGGTGGTGAGCAACCCGCAGCCGGCCAGGGCGATGAGGAACAGCGACAGCCACACCGAGCCGCCGGCGAGCAGGAACACCGCGCACAGCGACGCGGCGATGACCCCAGCGGTGTAGACCGCCGACTCAAACCCCACGCCGATCCCGGAGAGCACCACCGTGGCCGCCCCGGTGCGCGAGGTTTGCGCCACGTGCAGGGTGGGCTTGGAGGTGGTGTTCGTGAAATAGCCGGTGATCCACAGGATCACCCCAGCCAGGACCACACCGATCAGCACGGCCACGGCGGTGACCACCCGCGGATCGGAGGTGTGACTGCTCAGGTCAACGGTGCCCGGGGTGAGGGCCGCGAAAGTTGAGGGCAGGTACGCGAACGCGGCCACGGCGGCGAGCACCGCTCCGACGAGGGCGGAGAGGTAGAACCCGCGGTTGATGGCCTTCAGGCCCGACTCATTGCCACGCACCCGGGTGATGAAGACCCCGAGTACCGCCACCAGGGCGCCGATGGCGGTGACGATGAGGGGGAAGATCAGGCCTTGGTCGCCCATCGTGGCCCGCCCCAAGATCAGGGCCGCCACGAGCATCACCGCGTAGGACTCAAAGAGGTCTGCCGCCATTCCGGCGCAGTCCCCTACGTTGTCGCCAACGTTGTCTGCGATGGTGGCCGCGTTACGCGGATCATCTTCTGGGATGTTGTGCTCGACCTTTCCGACCAAGTCCGCTCCGACGTCGGCCGCTTTGGTGAAGATGCCGCCACCCACCCGCATGAACATCGCGAGCAATGCCGCACCGAATCCGAACCCTTCCAGAACCACGGGGGCATCGGAGTGGAAGATCAGGACCACGGCGCAGGCGCCGATGAGACCCAGTCCCACCACGCTCATTCCCACGACGCCGCCGGTGCGGAAGGCGATCCGGGCACCCTCGGCGCGACCGCCGGGTTGGCGTGCCGCAGCGGCCACCCGAAGGTTCGCGCGGGTGGCCAGCCACATGCCCAGGTACCCGATGAACGCGGAGAACCCGGCCCCGAAGAGGAACGCGATCGACCGGCCGATCTTCACCCCCAAGTCTCCCGGGAGCAGGAAGAGCAATCCGAAAGCGACGACGGCGAAGATCGCCAAGGTGCGGAACTGCCGGTTCAGGTAAGCGGTTGCGCCTTCTTGGATCGCCTGGCCGATGGTTTGCATCGCCGGGGTACCTTCGCTGGCTGCCAAGACCTGCCCTCGTAGGACAGCGGCGATTATCAACGCAATGACCGCAACCGCAAGGATCACTACGACGATGATGGTGCTCGTGGCATCGAGCGTGAGCATACGTTCTCCTCTTCGAGAATCGTGCTGGCATCCTCGCCAGCGTGGATCGCGCCGAGTCTAGCCGTAAGTTCACGCACTGCGTGGACGCCGGACGGCGCCCAGGTGCTGCGGAGGTCAAATCGTGGATACACCGCCGTAACGTGACCTTCGTAGGCTGGCCGCCATGAGGCGCAACGGGACGCTGAATCCCGGTCGGCGAGCCGCCGCAGCCCGGCGGCTGCGAGACGTCCTTAGGCCGGAGATTCTCAGCCAGGTTCAACCCGGCCGCCGGTTGCCCTCCGAAGAACACATCGCCCAGCGCTACGGTGTGAGCCGCAACGCGGTGCGCGACTGCCTGGCCTTGTTGCAGGCTGAGGGCGCGATCGAACGAGTGCAGGGCGCGGGCACGTTCCTCACCATGGACAAAATGGTCAGCGACCTGTCCGAGGCCAGAAGCTTCGACCAGATGTCCGGGGCCCACCACAAGGTGCTGGAGTTGCATCAAGTACCGGCAGCCAGGGTGGTGACCAAGGCACTGGGCCTGGAATCGGGCCAGGACGTGGTGATGATCGAGCGGCTCACGGTCGTCTCCGGCACCCCGGTGGCGTTGTGGACCAGTTACGTGCCCACCGATGTTGCTGCGCCGCTCATCGAGGGCACCGTGAGCTTGGCCGGTGACTACTACCAGGCGCTGGAGGACTGCTTGGGCCAGCCCGTGCGCGGCGCCCAGATTGTCACCGAGGCGGTCAGCAGCGTCGGCGATGTGTGCGACCTGCTGCAACTGCCGCAGGGCGCCCCACTCATCCGCTTTCAGCGCACGGTCTATGACATTTCTGAGCGGCCGGTGGACTTTGGATTCGGCCTCATCCGCGGCGATCACGTGGCCTACCACTCCTGGCAGTCCCGGCCAGGGCGCGAATGCCCTAACTGATCCGCCAGTATGCGAGGGTGCCGAATACTGCGCTGCCGTCAAGCAGTACCCGCGTAAGCATGGCGGAACACCGGAGAAACTTTGTATCTACGCAGGTCACAGCCATTTGTCTGGACCTTTGGGGTGAATTAACAGCGACGATATCGGACCAGTCCGTTTAGGAAACAGCCTGCTTCCACGCTGAGGAACTCATGCGAGGCAGCCCCGCTTCGCCAGCGAATTGGAGACAGCATGAACACCGAACAGATCTGGGAACCGTTCCTCACCGACCAGGACCGCGAGCACCTGGCGCACTCGGGCTGGAAGAAGGAAGGGCTGTTCGGGTTCGGGACCAATCCCGCGCTCTTGGTCATCGACGACTACTACAGCGTGCTCGGGCTGGACCGGGAGCCGCTGATGGAGTCGGTGAAGAAGTGGCCGATGTCCTGTGGGCTCGCGGGCTGGGAAGCCATCGACCGTACCGCTGAGCTCATCGCGGTTGCCCGCGAACACGACATCCCGGTGATCTACGTGCGCGGACTTCCCGGATTTCCCAGCCCCTGGGGCAAGGGCCAGGAGCAGCGCCGGCCATCCACCGAGCTGCTCAGCGAATCCGAACGGTCGATGGGCAACGAAATCGTCGCCGAAATCGCCCCCGAACCGGGCGACGTCGTCATCCAGAAGGCCGCAGCGTCGTCGTTCCATGGCACCCCACTGCTGTTCCACCTGAACGCCTTGCGAATCGACACGGTGATCGCGTGCGGCGAGACGACCAGTGGGTGCGTGCGCGCCTCGGTGGTCGACGGCGCAACGTTCCGGTTCCGGATGGGCGTGGTTGCCGAGGCCTGCTTCGACCGTACCGAGGCCTCGCACGCGATGAACCTGTTCGACATGGACACCAAGTACGCCGACGTGATCGACATCCCGTTCGTCACCGAGTACTTCGCGTCGGTGTCCGGCAAAGTCCCGGCCACGGCCTGAGCGCGAAGGAACCCACACCATGACTTGGACTCCCCCGCCGTCGACCGTGACCCTGGAGGTCACGATGCCCACCCCGCGGCCGTTCTTGCTGGACCCCACCACCACCGGCGTGATCGTGGTGGACATGGAGCAGTACTTCCTCACCGATCCCAAGTTCCCCGATCGGATGTCGGACACCATCGAGCCGAACGCTGCGCTCATCGCCAAGGCCCGCGCCGCCGGTGCGCCGGTCATCTACATCCAGTCGGTGCGCACGCCGCAGGCCCTGGAAGTCACCCGTTTCGGGTGCGACCCGATCCTGCTCGAGGGATCACCGGGGGTTGAGATCGCACCCGCGATCGCCCCGTTGCCCGATGAGCCGGTGGTGCAGAAATGGGGCCACGACCCGTGGGCCGGCACCACCTTGGAGCAGACCATCAAGGCCGCCGGACTAGAGCCCGGAACCGGCACCCTGCTAGTGACCGGCGTCTCGGCAGCGGTGTGTGCGCACGCCTGCGCCTTGGGCGCCTCGAACCGGCACTACATGACCCTCATTCCGATGGACTGCACCGCCGCCGGAAGCGTCGAAGACGAAGCAGCGGTCTACCACCAGTACATGCGCCCGGGGTATGCGTTCAACGTGGACTTCACCCGCAGCGACCTCGTGGAGTTCACCCCCGGAGCTCCAGCCCCAGAAGCACAGCGCTAACTCACACGTTTGGTGGCCGACCCCACCACGCTGGCGCCGCGCCCACACCTGACGGGCGCGGCGCCCCCTCCCACCCTCTTTTCTGTGCGCCACCCGTGGCGCCCTCCTCCCCTAGGAGCCTGCATGTCCACAAAGCGCGGCCACCTTGCCCCGCTAGCACTCGCCGGTGCCCTCGTTCTCGCCGCGTGCGGGAACGGCGCCCCTGCCGGCGAGCAACCCGAGGAGACCGGCGATACGCCCGACGCCTCCTACGAGCCGGCACCCCAGCCCGACCTCATCCCAGCCGAGGATCGTGAACTGGCCGATGACCAGAACATCGTCATCCGCCAGTACTCCGAACCAGTGGGCTTTGACCCCGCCACCATCTTCCGCATCGACACCGAGATGATCGCGCTGAACCTGTACAACGGGTTGACCTCCTTCGACCCGTTGACCGCCGAACCCCTGCCCGGGCTCGCCGAAGACTGGGACATCTCCGATGACGGGCTGACCTACACCTTCTACCTCGTGGAAGACGCCACCTGGCACTTCGACTACGGCGACTTCACCTCCGCCGACGTGGTGTACAGCTACGAGCGGATCATGGACCCCGATACCGGTTCGCCCTACCGTGCCGAGTTCGACCTCATCGACACCATCGAGGCGATCGACGACTACACCGTTGAGATCACGTTGACCGAGCCGGATGGCAACTTCCTGCTCCAGGTCACCAACAACCACCAGGGCCAGATCGTCAACGAGCAGGCGATCGAGGACTTCGGTGACAACTACCCCCGTAACCCCGTTGGCACCGGGCCGTTCTACCTGGACTCCTGGACTCAGAACTCCACGCTGGTGCTGCGCGGGCACGAGGATTACCACCTGGGTGCCCCGCACCTGGAGTCGGTGACCTTCGACCTCATCACCGACTCCTCCAGCGCCGAAACCTCGCTGCTGAACGGGGACGTGGACGCTGCGGCCGGAGTCAACAGCTTCAACCTGGAACAGTACGAACGCGTCTCGGCGGCCGAGGGGTTCGAGGTGTTCACCGCCGCCAGTTACACCACCAACGCGTGGCTGTTTGGTTCGGACTTTGAGCCGTGGCAAGACCCAGATGTGCGTCGCGCGTTCGTGATGGCGATGGACAACGAGGCGATCGTGGACGCCGTCGCACCGCACGCGACCAGTCCCTACACCGCGATTCTTCCGCCGTGGATGGACGTTAACGATCCCGATGTGCCCTACATCGATTACGACCCCGATGGTGCCATCGAACTCCTCGAGCAGGCTGGCTACCCCGAGGGTTTCACCGTTCGGTTGATCACGCCCTCACCCTCGGAGACCCAGGTATTACAGCAGGACCTGCTTTCCCAGGTGGGCATCAACTTGGAGTTCGACATCGTGGAGATCCCGGTGTTCAACCAGCGCCGGCAGGCGGGTGACTTCGAGCTGTCCTTCCGGGTGTATCCGGCGATCAACCCCGACACCCTGCTATTCGGGTACCTGCACCCGGACAACGCCGCACCGGTGGGCATGAATGGCTTCAAGGTCGATGACCCCGAGCTGACCGAGCTACTGGAATCGGCGCGCTCCGAACTGGACGCTGATACCCGAGCGGAGTTGTACGCCCAGATCCAGCAGCACGCCGCCGAGCAGGTGCTCTACCCCGCCGCGACCACGATGAACAACACCTGGGCCGCCCGGGAGGGTGTGCGCAACATTCAGGTGAACCAGCTGGCCGGCGTGGACCTGTTCCCGGTGTATCTCGAACCGACCGACTGATCACGGCTTGCTAAACGGAGGAACAGACTCATGTTGACCTACACCGCACGCCGCCTTCTTGCGGTGATCCCCGCGGTCATCGGAGTCATCACCCTGGTGTTTCTCATGCTCCGGGCCATCCCCGGAGACCCCGCCGCATTCATCGGCGGCGAGAACGCCGGACCCGAGGCGCTGGAGGCTTTGCGCCAGCGCCTCGGGCTCTCCGAGCCACTGCACGAGCAGTACTTCAATTACGTGCTGGGGCTGGTGACCTTCGATCTGGGAACCTCGCTGCACACAGGGATCCCGTTGACGTCGGTGATCGCCTCGGCGTTTCCGATCACCTTCACCATCGCGATCAGCGCGATCGTGGTGGGCACGCTGATCGCGGTACCCGCCGGCTTGCTCGCGGCCTACGCCAAGTTCACCAAGAAGGAACGCACCGACTCGGCGATCACCAGCACCGTGATGGTGCTGGACAACATCCCCGGGTTCTGGCTCGCACTGATCCTGATGCTGCTGCTGTCCTACAACCTGCACCTCTTTCCGGTCAGCGGGGCAATGCGCTGGGACGATCCGCTGTACATGGCTCAGCGACTGGCCCTGCCGGTGCTGGTGCTGGGAATCGGGCAGGTTGGGGCGATCGCCAGAATCACCAGGACCTCGGTGCTGCAAACGCTCGGCGAGGACTACATCCGCACCGCCCGGTCCCTGGGTGAATCGGAGCGCACCATCCTGTTCCGTCACGCCCTTCCCAACGCGGCCCTGCCGATCATCACGATCACGGGCTTAAGCATGGGCCGGCTGATCGCCGGCACCGTGATCGTGGAGTCGATCTTCTCCATCCCCGGCCTTGGCACCGAACTGATCGGTGCGATCACCGGCCGCGACTACCCGGTGGTGCAGGGCATGGTCCTCATCTACGCACTGATCTTCGTGGCGGTCAACGTCATCACCGACATCGTCTACACCCGAGTCGACCCCCGTGTGCGGCTCGCGTGAGTACCTACAAAGCAGTCCCGGAGGCCCCCGTGACCGGAGAACAATCGGTGCTGGCGCAGCATGGCCAGCTCGACTCGACGCCCGAGCATCCACCAGGTAACCAACCGCCACCCGACGGTCAAGAAACCGCCGACGGATCGCCGCAGCCCCCGGAGCCGGGAACCGCCCCCGAGTTGCACCGCTCCCCACTAAGGAGCTTCTTTCGCAACCGCAACAACCTCATCGCGACCTGCGTACTGGTGCCGATCGTGGTGGCCGCCATCCTGCAGCCGGTGCTCCCGTTGCCGAACATCACCCAATCCAACTTGGGTGCCACCCTGCAATCGCCGAGCCCGGAACACCCGCTGGGCACCGACCGACTCGGGCGCGACATCCTGGCCCGAACCTTGGCCGGGCTGCGGGTATCTCTGCTGATCGGGTTCTGTGCCGCCGGGCTAGCGCTCGTTGGCGGGATCATTTTCGGAACGATGGCCGGCACCTTGGGAACGAAGGTGGACCGCACCATCAGCGCCGTCGTCGACGTCCTGATGGCGTTCCCGGGTTTGTTGCTGGCGATCGCGATCGTCGCCGTCTTCGGCGGCGGCCCGCTGCAGTTGATCATTGCACTAGGAATCTCGGCGATGCCCTCGGCCACCCGGCTGCAGCGATCCCTGGCACTGTCGATCAAGTCCCGCACGTTCATGGACGCGGCGCGGATGTCGAACGCGCCCACCTGGTGGGTGCTGCTACGCCACGTGCTGCCCAACTCGCTGTCGCCGATGGTGGTGATCGCCTCGATCTACGCAGCAGAGGCCATCTTGGCCGAGGCGGCCCTGTCGTTCCTCGGGTTGGGTGTGGTCCCGCCAACACCGTCGCTGGGCAACCTGGTGGCCGACGGTCAGGACTACCTGCGCGAGGCCTGGTGGATCTCCACCATGCCCGGACTGGTGATCGTCGTCGTCGCCGTCTGTTTGCACCTGTTCTCCGATGGGATCCGGGAGCAACTGGACCCCTCGCTACGCACCACCGTGATGGCTTCTAAGAAGGGGATGACATGGCTACGCCGACCCACACGATGACTCCGAAGGAGCAGTTGCAGGACACCACGCTGCTGCGGGTACAGGACCTGTCGGTGGAGTTCGACCACCCGCTGGGCACGCCGGTGCGGGCGGTCAATGACGTCTCGCTGACCCTGAACCGAGGTGAGCGGCTCGCTATCGTCGGCGAGAGCGGTTCGGGCAAGAGCGTGCTGTCACTGTCGATCATGGGCATGGTGCCCGGTTCGGGCCGGATCTCCGGTGGCTCGGTGGAACTCGGCGGCCGCGACCTCACCACCTTGTCCCAGCAGCAGCTGCGGGCGGTGCGCGGCCAGGAGGTGGCCATGGTCTTCCAGGACCCCAGCACCTCCCTCAACCCTGTGATGACGATCGCCGACCAGATGGTTCGCCCGATGCAGTTCCACCTGGGCCTGTCGCGCAAGGCCGCCCTGGTGCGGGCCGCCGAGTTGCTCGAGCAGACCGGGATTCCCGATCCCGGTCGCAACCTGCGCAACTACCCGCACCAACTCAGTGGCGGAATGCGCCAGCGGGTGATGATCGCGATGGCGTTGTCCTGCGACCCGCACCTACTGCTCGCTGATGAGCCCACCACGGCGCTGGACGTCACCGTGCAAGCCCAGATCGTGGAACGCCTGCGGACCCTGAGCGAAGAGCACCATTCTGCCGTCATCTTCGTCACCCACGACATGGGCCTGGTGGCCCGGTTCGCCGACCGGGTGGCGGTGATGTACGCCGGGCGGATCGTGGAGCAGGGCCCCGTGCGCGAGGTCTTCGCCGCTGCCTCACACCCTTACACCCAGGGCCTGTTGGCCTCGATTCCGTCCCTAGACGGCGACCTGCCCGAGCGCCTGCACCAGATCGACGGCTCACCCCCGGACCCGGCAAAGCTGCCACCCGGGTGCGCATTCGCCGGTAGGTGCCCCAGCGCGATGGACCGGTGCTCCAGCACTCCCCCGACCATCCAGCACACCGATCACCATGAGGCGAGCTGTTGGCTTCTCGATCAGAACGGAGCCTCGTCATGACCTCGACCCTGCCGGACTTGGAAGCACCCCGTCCCCCACATGACCGCGCCTTGCTTGAAATGTTGGACGTCACCAAGCACTTCGAGGTGCGCGGCCAGGGCTTGCGCCGGAACCGCCCGGTGGTGCGCGCCGTGGAGGACGTCAGTTTCACCGTGCGCCGTGGCCAGGTGCTCGGCGTGGTCGGTGAATCAGGCTGCGGTAAGTCCACTACCGGGCGCCTGATCGCAGGCCTAGAAACGGCGACCGCAGGGAGCATCGTGTTCGATGGCCGCGAGGTGCGGCCCGGCAAGGAGAACCGGACCTCCAGGCGCGAATTGCGCGACCTGCGCCGCCGAGTGCAGATGGTGTTCCAAGACCCCTTGGCATCGTTGGACCCTCGGATGACGGTGGGCGCCAGCATCGCCGAACCGCTCACCGTGCAGCGTCTGGGCACTGCGGCCGAGCGCCGCGAACGCGTCGCCGATCTGCTGACCCGGGTGGGTCTGGCGCCGGACATGGCGGGCAGGTTCCCGGCACAGTTCAGCGGCGGTCAGCGGCAGCGGATCGGTATTGCCCGAGCGCTGGCGATCGGGCCGGATCTGATCGTCGCCGATGAACCGACCAGCGCCCTGGACGTCTCGGTACGAGCCCAGGTGGTGAACCTGCTGCAGGACTTGCAACGCGACACCGGGGTGGCCCTGCTGTTCATCTCCCACGACATGTCCACGATTCGCTACCTGTGCGACGACGTCGTCGTGATGTACCTGGGCAAGGTGATGGAGGTGGCACCCAAGGACGAGATCTTCAATCAGCCGCGACACCCTTATACCCAGGCGCTGCTATCGGCGGTCCCCATTCCCGAGCCGGAACAGGAGTCCAAGCGGGAACAGATCCTGCTCTCCGGCGAGCGCCCCTCCGTGACCAACCCGCCGCCCGGGTGCCGGTTTTCCACCCGGTGCCCGATGGCAACCGACCGATGTCGGACGCAAGAGCCGGTGCTGCGAGAGGTGGGTCAGGCGAAGGTCGCCTGCCACTACGCCTAGCCGGCTGCATGCCGGGTGACCACGGGCCCGACCGGCCCGCTGGTCCAGATCACCGGTTGGCCCCAACTTAACCATGCCACCGGGCGGCTGCGTGCTGCCCTGACACGAAAGTGCCTTCATGCTCAAACGCTCCCCGAGGTTCAACCGGAATCTCGTCATCGTCTGCGGGCTGGTCTCGGCGACGCAGATGTCCTGGGGCGTGGTGATCCCGGTGCTTCCGGTGTACGCGGAGTCCCTGGGGGCCAGCGCTACCCAACTGGGGTTGGTGGTGTCACTGTTTGGGGTGGGCCGGTTGGCGGCGAACATCCCGGCGGGGCGGATTGCCGAACGGGTGGATCAGCGAATCTTCCTCATCATCTCGGTGGTGGCGGTGGCGTTGTTGATGATCGCTACCGGGTTTGTCCAAAGCCTGGAGCAACTCCTGCTGCTGCGGGTGCTGACCGGGATCGCCGGCGGGTGCGCGGTGACGGTGGGCAACTCCTACATCGTCTCCACCTCCGAGCCCTCCAGCCGCGGCCGGGCGATGGGATTGCTGCACGCATTCCAGCTGGCTGGCGGCGCGCTGGGGCCGAGCCTGGGCGGGGTGGTGGCCGGCACCTGGGGGTACGCCGAGGCGTTTTTGGTCTCCAGTGCGGTGGCTTTGATGTTCACGGTGTGGGCGCTGTTTCATCTGGACTCCGCACCGCCGCTACCGCGCTCATCGACCCGCGCGCCCGATGGTTCACCGCGGCGCAGTTGGCTGCTGGCCGATGCCACGTTCCTGGCCGTGTGCATCGTGGGCTTCGCGGTGTTCCTCACCCGGTTCGGTGGGCAGCAGTTCCTGGTTCCGGTGCTCGCCTATGACGCCGCTGGTCTCAACCCCACCCAACTCGGTCTCATCCTTGGGGGGATCACCACCATCAACATCTGCCTGGCGTTCTTGGTGGGCTGGCTGACGGATCGGTACGGCGCCAAGATGGTGATCGTGCCAACGCTGGCCGCCGGTGGGCTGTTCTCGATCGGCTACCTGTGGGCTGACATCACGCCGCTATTCCTCGCGATCCTGGCGATTACCGGGATCTTGCAAAGCTTCTCCGGGCCGGCCCCCGCGGCGTTCCTGGCCCACGTGGCCCCACCCGGCAGACACGGCAGTTCGGTGGGGATCTACCGCACCTTCGGGGATGTCGGTGCCGTCCTGGGGCCGGCGGCACTCGGGGCAATGATCGACGGCGTCGGCTCCCAATTCGCGGTCCTCACCTTGGTCTCGGTGAGTGTGGTGGCCGCTATCTGGTTTGCGATCGCCGCCAAGGAACCCCCGCCGATCCCCAAGCCGGTATCGCGACAGGAATAGCGTCTAGGGCATCGGGGTGCTTGCGGCTGGCTGCCGTCGATGTCAGTGCCGGTGCCTACTCTCGCAACCATGAGCACCGGAGCCTTGCCGCGAGCGCAGCGGCCACGATTTCCCGAGGGGTATGGACTGCCCGATACCGACGAGGGTCTGCTGAGGTGGGACCAGGTACGGCCACGACTGGAGGCCGCCACCGAGTATTGGTTGGCGACCGTTCGCCCCGACGGCCGGCCACACGTGGTGCCGCGCTGGGGCGTGTGGGTCGATGACACGTTGTATTACGACGGTGCACCGACCACCATTCACGCCCAGAACCTGCGCACCAACCCCGCCTGCAACCTGCACTTGGAGAACGGTAAGCAGTCGGTCATCCTCGACGGCGTCAGTCATCCCACCGCGGCGGACCCGGCCGGCCTTGGGCTGCGCATTTCGGAGGCATTCGCCAAGTACCACGACGACGGATACGCACCTGGTGCCGATGCGTGGGCGAGTGAGGACGGTGGATTGCGGGTCTTCACCCCTCGAGTAGCGATGGCGTGGTTCAACTACCCGAGCGATGCCACCCGGTTCGTGTTCTAGATTTAGCTTTGCTTTCGGCTGCCGGCATGGCCACCATGGCCTGATGCAATTGCTCCTGTTGATCGGGCCACCGGCCGTGGGAAAGATGACTATCGGCCGCCAAATCGCGGCCAGCAGCAACTTCCGGCTGTTCCACAACCACCACACCATCGAACCTCTCGATGAGGTCTTCGGTTACGGCACTCCGGCTTTCAACATCCTCAACGCCGAGTTCCGCAATCGGGTGGTGGCGCAGGCGGCGGAGCACCAGGTAGACCTGATCTTCACGTTCGTGTGGGGCTTGGACGTTCCGGAGGACGTCACCTCCGTCCGCGAGTTGGTCGCCCCGTACACCTCCCGTGGCGCGCAGATCAGTGTGGCCGAATTGACCGCGCCGCTGGAGGTGCGCCTGCGGCGCAACCATGGCGCCGACCGGATCGCGGCCAAGCCCACCAAGAAGAATCTGGAATGGTCCGATCAGAACGTTCGAGAGCTGGACAGCCACGCCCTGAACACCACCGACCCCTCCGTGGTCCCGGAGGCACTAGAGCTCATCGGGGGTTGGCGTCACCGGATCTTCGACACCACCGGCGGCGACGCCGGCCACACCGCCCAAGCGGTGCTGGACTGGCTAGAGGAGACCGACTGAGGCTTACTTGCCCGACCGGTCAGGGGGTCGGCTGAATACGCAGCCGGTAGGGCCGGGTTGCCGCTTCGACGTCGAAGCCCAGCTTCTCGTAGAAAGCCAGCGCGGCCGCGCGATTCTCATCGACCGTCAGCACCACGCGCGGGCGGCCGGTCACCTGTTGGGCGCCGTTGATGAGTTGGGCGCCGAGTCCCGTACGCCGAGCATCGGGATGGACCGCGACGAAATCGACGTAGACGCTGTCCGCACCCTGCAGTTGGTAGGCGATGTAGCCAACCACCGCACCCTCGGCCACGATCACGAACGTCGAGTAACTGCTGCCCGGCTCGAGGAGCTCGGAGGTGGGCGCGTACGTGCCTGGGAATTCGGCGTCGTGCATCTGCCCGATGGCATCGGCATCGGCTGGGGTGGCGGGCCGCAGGCCAGGGACGGATTCACTGGCCGGCGTGGAGGTGCTGGCGGGCGTGGAGGTGCGGGCGAACTCGTAGTTCGCCTCCCCTGCACGCCATCCGCTCTTTGCCGCGAGCGTGGCCAGGTCTTCATTCGCCACATCGGCGTACATTTCGTGGCTTGAGACCGCGGCCTGCGCGATCACCGCGCCGAGCAGGGACGGGCCGTCGGTCTCCCACCGTCCGGCTTCGACCCATGGACCATAGACCCAGGACCGATCCATCTCTTCATCCCACTCGATGACCGCAGCACCGGTGATCCCGCCATCGGCGGCGCGGGCGACCTGGACTGTCTGGGTCCAGTGCTGGTCCAGCCCCTCCAGATCACTTTGAATATCGGCGGCTTCGGTGCCCAGGTAGGCGCACGCTGACCCCTTGGACTGCTGCTGAGCGACGATGAAGGCCAGCACGGCGTCATTGTCGATCGTGCTCTCAGTGGGCTGGGCTGGCTCGTTCGGCTGGTCAGCGGGCTCAGAGGATGCGGTCATACCCCCACGTTCTCCGCTCACCCGCTACCGGGTCAATTCGTTTTTGCCGTCACCAGTGCAGCCGCTTCGCGCGGGCCCGCGAACCGGGCTAGTTAGCCGACAACGAAGTTGACCAGCCCCGGCGCCCGCACGATCACTCGGCGCACCTGAGCCTCACCGATCACGTCGGCCACGGCAGCCTGAGCCTGCTCCTGCAAATCGGCCTCGGAGATCTCCGGCGACACCTCCAACCGAGCACGCACCTTGCCCATCACCTGCACGATCGCGGTGACGGTCTCCTCCACGAGCAGGGTCTCATCGACCTGCGGCCAGGTCGCGCGGCCAACGGTGGGCTGGTGGCCCAGACGCTCCCACATATCCTCGGCGGTGTAGGGCGCAACCAGCGACAGCATCAGGGTGATCGCCTCGACCGCTTCACGCACGGCCGGATCGGCGCCACCCGGGCCCGAATCGATCGCCTTACGGGTGGTGTTGACCAGTTCCATCGTGCGCGCGACGACGACGTTGAACCGGCGGCTCTCGATTAGTTCTTCGGCATTGCGGATGGTCCGGTGAGTGGCTTGGCGCAGCGCTTCGTCACCGGTGGCGGGGTCGGAGCCGACGGCGGAGGTCACGTCTCCCGCCAGCCGCCAGGCGCGCTGCAGGAACCGCAGGGATCCGCCCGGAGACAGGTCGGCCCAGTCGATGTCGTCCTCCGGTGGGCCGGCGAACACCAGCGTCAGCCGAACGGCGTCCACCCCGTACTCATCGATCATTTCGCCCAGGTTCACCCCATTGCCCAGGGACTTGCTCATCGCCTTGCCCTGGTTGATGACCTGGCCCTGGTTCAGTAGCGCGGTGAACGGCTCGCCGAAGTCCAACAGCCCCATGTCGTTCAGGACCTTGGTGAAGAACCGCGAGTACAGCAGGTGCAGGATCGCGTGCTCGACCCCGCCCACGTACTGCTCGGCCGGCATCCACTGGCGGATCTGCTCGACGTCGAACGCCTGGGTGTCATCGTGCGGAGAGCAGTACCGCAAGAAGTACCAGGAGGAGTCCACGAAGGTGTCCATCGTGTCGGTGTCGCGCTTGGCCGCGCCGCCGCACTTCGGGCAATCGACGTTGACCCAGTCGGTTGCTGCCGCCAGCGGCGAAACGCCCTGCGGCTTCAGCTCATCGCCCTGCAGGTCCGGCAGCACCACGGGCAGTTGGTCGCTCGGGACCGGCACTTCACCGCACGCCTCGCAGTGGATGATCGGGATCGGTGCACCCCAGAACCGCTGGCGAGACAGCAGCCAGTCGCGCAGCCGGAAGTTGATCGCACCGGTCCCGCGTTCGTGGCGCTCCAGGTAATCGGTGATCACCCGCTTGGCTTCTTCGATCTCCAGCCCGTTCAGGCTGACCTCGTCATTCGCGGAGTTAATCGCCGGGCCGGCACCGGTGTACGCGCCGCCGTCGAAGTCATCCGGCGGCTGCACGGTGCGCAGGATCGGCAGATCGTGGGTGGTGGCGAACTCGTAGTCGCGATCGTCCTGCCCGGGCACGGCCATGATGGCGCCGGTGCCGTAATCGGCCAGGACATAGTCCGCCGCCCAGATCGGCAGCCGCGCGCCGTTGACCGGGTTGATCGCATAGCGGCCCAGGAACACTCCGGTCTTGGGCCGGTCGGTGGCCAAGCGCTCGATGTCGGTGGCGCGGCGCACCTCGGTGACGTAGGCATCCAGTGCCTCACGCTGGTCATCGCTGACCAGTTCTGCGGCCAGGGGTGCATCGGCGGCAACCACAAAGAACGTCGCTCCGAACAGGGTGTCGGGACGGGTGGTGAATACCGTGACGGGCTCCTGCCGGCCCTCCACAGTAAAGTCCACGTGCGCACCCTCGGACCGGCCGATCCAGTTGCGCTGCATCGCCAGCACCCGCTCGGGCCAGGTTTCCTTCAGCTGGTCCATGTCATCCAGCAGCCGCTGAGCATAGTCGGTGACCTTGAAGTACCACTGGGTCAGTTCGCGCTTGGTGACCACCGCACCGCAGCGTTCGCACAGCCCAGCGACGACCTGTTCGTTGGCCAGCACGGTCTGGTCATTGGGGCACCAGTTCACCGGTGAGTTCTTGCGGTAGGCCAGCCCCTGCTCACGCATCTTCAGGAACAGCCACTGGGTCCAGCGGTAGTACTCGGGGTCTGAGGTGTGCAGGCGCCGGGACCAGTCGAAGCTGATGCCGTAGCGCTTGATCGACTTCGCCTGAGTTTCGATGTTGGCGTAGGTCCAGTCCCGAGGGTTCGCGCCGTGCTTGATGGCGGCGTTCTCGGCGGGCAGCCCAAAGGAATCCCAGCCGATCGGGTTCAGCACGTCATAGCCGCGCAGCCACCAATACCGGGCCAGCACGTCATGCAGCGCGAACACCTCCGCGTGCCCCATGTGCAGATCGCCCGAGGGGTAGGGGAACATCGTCAGCGCGTACTTCTTGGGCGCATCGGGGCCAGCGGTGCCGGCGCGGAAGGCATCCAACTCTTCCCACACGGGTTGCCAACGCTCTTGCATGGCTTGGGCGTCGTAGGTGGGGGTCTGCGCGTGCTCGGTGCTCATGGTCTCTTCCTCGGAGGTTTGCGGGTGGGGGCTGCTCGGGCACAAAAAAGCCCCTCAGGCATGAGGGGCAGCCGCGGTGAGTGCGTGGTCTCGCCGCGGCTAAATAAGGAGCAGGCTTGGCCGCATGTGCCCATAGTACCCACTCAGCCACCGCCGCCCCACTTTCGCCTCCCACCCGTACACCCACCCGTCCGCGAGCGCGCGCTCGGGGCTGGGTGATACGGCGCGCTCGGGGCTGGGTGATACAGCGCGCTCGGGTGTGGTCTTACCTGGCTGCGGCGTGCGACCGCACAGGCGGGGCGGCGTCCAGCAGCAGACTGAGCACCACCAGCGCTCCGCCCTTGTCTAGCGGTGAGTTGCCGTTGCCGCACTTGGGCGAATGGATGCA
>JBMDWZ010000119.1:0-12890 GCA_048594865.1 Beutenbergiaceae bacterium | reverse complement strand
ACTCCCTCGGTGAGCGTGCGGAACTTCTCGATGTACTGCTCGCGACCGAACGGTCGAGCGCCGTAGGGGTGGGCGTCGGCGATCGCGATCTCCTCGCTGATGGTTTCGCCGTCTGCCATCGTGATTTCCAGGCGGCCGCCGAATGCCTTCTCCGCCGGATCGGTGGAGTGGTAGCGGCGGGTCCACTCCGGATCCTCGGCGGTGGTGATCTTGTGCCACAGCTCCACGGTGTCCGCGCGGTGGGCGCGCTCGGGGGAGTAGGAATCCACGTGGTGCCAGGTGCCGTCCTGCAGGGCCACGGCCAGGATGTAGGGGATGGAGTGGTCCAGGGTCTCGCGGGTGGCTTCCGGGCTGTACTTCTGGGGGTCGTTCGCGCCCGAACCGATCACGTAGTGGGTGTGGTGGGAGGTGTGCAGCACGATCGCCTCCACCTGTGCCGGATCGCTGACGGCGGGCCGAGTGCGGTGCAGGCGCCGGGCCAGGTCGATCAGTGCCTGGGACTGATACTCCGCGGAGTGCTCCTTGGTGTAGGTCTCCAAGATGCCGCGCTTCGGCTCGCCCTGCCCGGGAATAGTCACGGTGTACTGGGCCTGCGGTCCGTCGAGCATCCAGGCGATGACGCCGTCTTCGCCTTCGTAGATGGGCTCGGGTGAGGTCTGGCCGCGCATCGCACGGTCCACCGCTTCCACGGCCACCTTCCCTGCCAGTGCCGGGGCGTAGGCCTTCCAGGTGGAGATCTGGCCCTTGCGGGACTGCCGGGTGGCGGTGGTGGTGTGCAGGGCCTGGCCGATGGCCTGAAAGATCGTCTCGGCATCCAGGTGCAGCAGTGTTCCGATCCCGGCTGCGGCCGCCGGGCCGAGGTGGGCGATGTGGTCGATCTTGTGCTTGTGCAGGCTGATCGCTTTGACCAGCGCCACCTGGATCTCATACCCGGTGGCGATGCCGCGGATGAGGTCGGCGCCGGTGCTGCCCTTGTGCTGGCCGACGGCCAGGATCGGGGGAATGTTGTCCGCTGGGTGGGAGTAGTCTGCGGCAAGGTAGGTGTCGTGGAAGTCCAACTCCCGCACCGCAACGCCGTTGGCCCACGCGGCCCACTCGGGGCTCACCCGCAGATCGGAGCTACGGCCAAAGACGGTGGCGCCGGGGGAGTAGGGGTGGGCCAGGGCCTGGGCGCGAGCGGCGACCACCGGCGCTCGCAGCAGGGATGCGGCCGCCACCGAGGCGTTATCGATGATCCGGTTGATGATCATGTCGGTGACGTCGGCATCGACGTCTACTGGATCGGCGGCGAGCTGGGCGAAGGCCCACGCCAGTTGTTCGGTCCGGGCCAGGTCATCGGTGCTGGGGTGGACGCGAAGGTCGTGGTTGATCGGCATCGGCGCTGGTCTCCAAAAGGTTTATGTGTGGCTGGCGCCAGCCTAACGGGGAGGCCGATTACTCCGCGCGGTTGCGGGCATCGAGTGCTTCGAGGCCCTCGATAAACCGGTCCAGACCAAAGTCGTACTCGACCTCCACGCTCTCGGGGTCTTCCTCCTGGCCAAGCGGCCCGGCGGTGGTACTGGCGAGCATCAGGGGCGCGGCGAACGGTAGCCGCTGATCCGTCATCACCTCCGAGAGCAATTCCAGGCCCTCGGCGTCGAATTGGAGCTCGGCGGCCTTGGCCAGGTCGAGTTCCAACTCCACGTAGGACATCGCCATCATGCTGACATTCAAGATGACGGCCACCCGGTCCTGCTCGTTGATCGCTAAATCCGCGATCACCGCCAACCCACGGTCAGCGCCCGTCATCGTGTGTGGCATCAGCACACTGACCGCCGTTCGTGGGACTTCGAGCAGCCATGGGTGGGCCCGGTAAATGTCGCGCAGATGGCTGGCCCATACGCGAAGCCCGTGCTGCCACCCACCCTCCGGGGGCCACACCTTGACCTCGGGGGGCACCGACGCCGCATCCTGCATGAGGGCCAGCAACTCGTCCTTATTGGCCACGTACCGGTACAGCGACATTGCGGTAAATCCGAGGGCTTCGGCGACGCGTTTCATCGTGACCGCATCCAGCCCGTCGGCGTCGGCGATCTCGATAGCTGTCTGCACGATGCGTTCGTGGCTCAATCCGCGGCTGGGTCCGCGTTGTGGCGCCTCGTACATGCCCCACGCGATCGCGACCGGACGGGGGATCCCGTGCTCGCTGCCATCAGCCATCGTGCCTCCCAACACTCGTCTCGCCATCGTTCCATGCGATCGCAGCGGCGTCGTCCCCGGCTAGTTGGGCAACCCTCGCGGCAGCCGCGCGCGAGGTGACTGTGTACCGCGCATACTGTGTATGTCATACTCTGTGTATGGCACACACAGAAGTCGCAGCACGACCCCCAGTTATCTCCATCGCGGGCCTGCAGAAGTCCTACGGCGCACAACGCGTCCTCGCCGATCTCGACCTCGCCGTCGACGATCGAATCCACGCGCTCCTGGGCCCCAACGGCGCCGGAAAGACCACCCTGATCAACATCCTGTCCACCCTCATCCCTGCCGATGGTGGCACCGCCCAGATCCTGGGCATGGACCTGCGCACGCAGCGCAAGGACATCAAGCGCCACATCAGCGTCACCGGCCAGTTCGCTGCCGTGGATGAGGGCCTCAGCGGCAAAGAGAACATCGAAATGATGGCCAAACTGCTCGGCCTGTCCACGCGGGCAGCGCGGACGCGCTCGGCCACTTTGCTGGAGGAATTCGATCTCACCGGCGCCGCAACCAAACGCGCCCGCACCTACTCGGGTGGCATGCGCCGTCGGCTGGACCTGGCGATCTCGATGATCAACGCTCCGGCCCTACTGTTCCTCGACGAGCCCACCACCGGGCTTGACACCGTGGCCCGCCAGAACCTCTGGGGCCAGGTCCGGGCGCTGGCGCAGGCCGGCACCGCCGTCTTCCTCACCACCCAGTACCTCGAAGAGGCCGATGTGCTCGCCGACCGCATCTCGGTGCTCAACGACGGGCGAATCATCGCCCAGGGCACCGCCGCCGAGCTCAAATCTTCCGTCGGTGGGGCGGTGATCGAGCTGCTCGACGGCGAAGGTCACCCGATCAAGGAGGTCACCACCGACGGGTCTGCTCAATCGATCAGCGAGGCCATGGCTGCCCAGGCGCTCGAGCACCCGCAGGCTCAAGTGGCGATCCGCCGGCCCAGCCTCGATGAGGCCTTCATTCAACTGACCGCCAAGCCCCAGGGCGAAACCTCTACTCGACAAGGAGCCTCACGATGAGCGCTACCGCCATGGACGCCACCCGCCGGCCCACCCCAGCGCACGTTACCCAGCCAACGAAGGGGGCCGGCGCCTTGCGGTCCAGCGTCATTTTCACCGCCCGCAGCATGCGTTTGAGCATGCGGGACGTGGAGTCGGTGCTGATGGCAGTGCTGCTACCGGTGATGTTGATGCTGATGTTCACCTTCGTGTTCGGTGGTGCGATCAACGTCGGTGGGCCGGGTGAGCACGCCGCCTACCTGCGCTACGTGCTGCCCGGAATCGTGCTCACCTGCGCCGGGTTCGGGGCCTCGTTCACGGGGGTGTCGGTCAGCCAAGACATGACCACCGGAACGATCAACCGGCTGCGGACCATGCCGATCGCCTCGGCCACCGTGCTCGCCGGGCACACCGTGGCGAGCCTGGTTCGGAACCTGTGGGCCACCGCGATCGTGGTGGTGGTGGCCGTGGCCATCGGATTCAGGTCTCCGGCCTCGGTGGGGCAGTGGGCGTTGGCCGCGTTGTTGATCGCGGCTTGGATCCTGGCAATTACCACGGTGTTCGCCATGCTTGGCCTGCTCGCCGAATCCCCGCAGGCCGCCAGCGGGTACGGCTTCATCCTGCTGTTCCTGCCGTATGTTTCCAGTGCTTTTGCGCCGGTGGAGTCGATGCCGAGCTGGCTGCAGGGGTTTGCCACCCACCAGCCGGTGACCCCGATCGTGGAGGCGGTGCGCTCGCTGTTACTCGGCGAGGCCCCCGGCTCGCAGGCGATGATCGGCCTCGCGTGGAGCGCCGGGCTCACGGTGCTGGCGTTCGCGTTGATCGTACGGATCTTCCCGCGCCGCGTTGCCCGGTAGCTGGCTCCCCGGGCTCCCGGGCCTCCCGGGCTCCCCGGGCTCCCGAACCAGCCGCGAGCGCGCCCAAATGGTCGTAAATCGTGACCAATTGGGCGCGCTCGGGGTGGGGCGGGGTGAGTGGCGAATGTGGGCGGCGGGCGAGGTTAGGCTCGAGGTATGCACAGTGCTCGATCTCAATCGCCCCTGGTTTCCCCGTTCTCGCGCCGTTGGACTGAACTCAGGCGGGTGATGGTGCTGGCGCTTCTGGCAGCCGGCGCGCTCGTGCTGGCCACCACCACATCGGCCAGCGCGCACAGCGAACTGCTGGAGTCCAACCCGGCTGATGGCGCCGAACTGGACGAGGCCCCTGGCGAGATCACCCTGCGCTACAACGAGAACATCGAGTCCATCGGGGCGCTGGTGGTCATCACCGGCCCCGACGGCGACGAAGTCCAAGACGGCGAGCCGAGCGTGGACGGCATGGTCCTGACCCAGCCGGTCAGCGACGACGCGCCCGCCGGCTCGTACTCCGTGCAGTGGCGGGTGGTGTCCGCCGATGGCCACCCGATCGACGGGGAATTCACCTTCGAGGCCGCGGCACCCGCTGGCGGTGAATCCACCGAAGAGGCAACTGAGGACGCCACCGAAGAGCCCACCGAGGACGCCACGGAGGAAGAGACCACCGAGGAAGCGACCGAGGAAGCCACCGAAGATGTGACCGAAGAAGACGCCACCGAAGAGGCCACCGACACTTCCACCGACGCCTCCGAAGACGATGACGACGGCGGATTTGGCCTGGGCGCGGCTTTCGCGATCGGCGGCGCAGCGGCGGTCGTAGTCCTAGGAATTCTGGGTTACCGCAGAATACGATCCACCAAGTGATCTGTGATGCGAGCGCCTGACCGCCCCGGACTGTACCCACCCCCGCAGTGGGAACAGCGCTTCCGCGCGGGCCAGGTGCTGCTCCCGGACTGGGCCCGGCTCGCCCCACATCGCGCGGTACTCATCGCCACCGCCAGTGGCGTGCTGCAGGTGCACTCCTATGACACCGCCACCCGCAGGCTGGTGCGCGCCACCAACCAACCGCGCGGCGCCACGAAGGCAACGATCGATCCCACCGGCGAATGGATCTGGTGGTTCGGCGACGACGACGGCGACGAAGTTGGTCAGTGGCGTCGCCAACCCTTTGGGTCCACGGCGGCCCGCCGGCCCGAGCTGGCGATCGAACTCCCACCCGCCCACGACGCCGGGCTCCTTCTCGGATCGGACGGAAGCGCCGTCGTCGGCCGGGCCGACACCAGGTGGGGCACCCAGATTCACCAGGTCCTGGTGGGGGCCGCCGGGTACGGCGCGACCGCGCCGGTGCTGCTGTACAGCCACCCGCAACCCGCGCAGGCCGCGGCGCTCAGCAACGACGGGGACCTGGTCGCGATCCGCCATAGCGAACACGGTGACAGCCTGCACCCGGCGATCCGGGTGGTGCGCGCGGACACCGGCGCGGTCGTCAGTGACCTGTTTGACGGCCCCGGCAAGGGCTTGTGGCCGCAACAGTTCGCACCCGTGGACGGCGACGCCCGGTTGTTGGTGCGCCACGAACGCACCGGCGTGCAATCACTGGTGATCTGGGACGCTAAAACCTCCCTCCAGCGGCCGATCGAACTGGGCCTTGCCGGGGATGTGGCCGATGCCCACTGGACCCCCGATGCGCGCTCGGTGATGGTGCGCGTGCACCACCAGGCCCGCACTCTGGTTTACCGCTACGACTTGGCCGATGGTGCGGTGAGCGAGGTGGGGCCGGACTCCGGCACGGTCACCGGCGCCATCCCGCGCCCGGCGGATGACGCCTGGGCGCAGTGGTCCTCAGCGGCCTCCCCGCCGCAGGTGATCTCTACCGACACCGGCACCGAGCTGCTGCACGTGGGCACCCGTGCGCCGGTGTCCGTGCAGATCCAGGACGTGTGGGCGCAGGGCGCCACCGGTGACGTCCATGGCCTGCTCCGGCTGCCGCGCGGCGAGGGCCCGCACCCGCTGATCGTGCGCGCGCACGCCGGGCCGAACCAGCGTGACTCCGATGAGTTCGATGAGGAATCCGCCGCTTGGGTGGACCACGGCCTCGCGGTGCTGAACGTGAACTACCGCGGCTCTGCCGGATACGGCAACCAGTGGCGAGACGCCGTGGCCGGCGACGTCGGCTTCGCCGAGCTGTCCGACATTGCCGCCGTGCACGACGAACTCATCGCCCAGGGCCTGATCGACCCCGCCCGCTCGGTGCTCTCGGGCAAGGGCTGGGGTGGATTCCTCACCCTGCTCGGCCTCGGTGTGCAGGGCGATCGGTGGAGCCTGGGGATCGCCATCGCACCGGTCGCCGACACCGTGGGCGCCTACTCCAGCGAAACCATCACCCAACAGGCCCAGGACCGCTCCCTGTACGGCGGAACCCCCGGGCAGCAACCGGAGGCCTACCGCAAGGCATCGCCCATGAGTTACGTCAGCGACGTGCAGGTCCCGGTGCTCATCATGGGCTCACGCAACGACGCCCGTGGGCCGCTGGACCAGATCCGCGAATACGCCAAACGGCTCGACGGCGCCGGCGGGCAGGTGAAAACCGTGTTCGACGACGGCGGTCACGGCACGTTTGTCGATGCCGACCGGATCACCCAAATGCGGGCTCAGTTGTCCTTTGTTTATGAGCACCTAGAACGTGGAGGCACGCGTTGAGTCTGCAAGCAGTCCAAGAGTTCTTTGACGGCTGCGGCCGCGGTGGTGAGGTCCGGGTCTTCGAGGACTCCAGCGCAACGGTGGCGTTGGCCGCGCAGCGGCTCGGGGTGCAGCCAGAGCGGATAGCCAAAACGTTGGCCTTCTACGGCCCGGAGCCGGGCACCTCGATCCTGGTGGTCGCCGCGGGCGACGCTCGGTCGGCGAATGCCGCGTTCAAGACGACCTTCGGGCTCAAGGCCAAGATGATCAAAGCCGACGATTTGCCGGCGCTCACCGGGCACGAGGCCGGGGGAGTGTGCCCCTTCGCTAACCCCGAGGTGGCCACGGTGTATCTCGATGAGTCATTGCGACGATTCGATTCCGTGTTCCCCGCAGCGGGCAGCGCGAACTCTGCGATCGAACTGACCCTGGCAGATTTGCAGGAGTACTCCGGAGCCACCGGGTGGGTGCAGGTATGCACGGTGCCCGGCGCTGCGGCTGACCGGGCAGGCGCCTAACCGAGCAGTGGCATCTAACCGCCGCGCAGGTCCAGGACGTAATAGGCGCTGAGCGGATCGTCGGTGTAGTCGGCGAACGGTTCACAGGAACTGAATCCGTGGCGTTCATAGAGCCTGCGGGCCGGGGCGTAGAAGTCCTCGGATCCGGTCTCAAGTTTCACCTGGGCGATCCCGCGCCGCCTAGCTTCGGAGAGGATCGCGCTCAGGATCTGTGAGGCGATGCCTCTTCCACGGGCTTGCGCGGTGGTGCGCATGGACTTCAGTTCGCCCAGCTGTTTGCTGTGCTCCTTCAGGGCACCGAAACCTAATAGCTCTCCGGTCTCAGAGCGCGCCACCCACAGGGTGATCGACGGCTCAGCCAAGGCCTGGTGGTCCATGGCGTGCACGCTTTCGGCGGGACTGGTGCCGTACATGTCCGCCAGGTGCTCGTCGAGCATTGCTCGCACATCTGGATCGGTGGGGTCACCGATCCAGATGTGCACTAGGGCTCCCATAGTGGTGAGCGCCGCGGATCAGCCGGCTTGCGTCAGCAGTTCGGCGATCTGAATGGTGTTCAGGGCAGCGCCCTTGCGCAGGTTGTCCCCGGCCACGAACAGCGCCAGGCCGCGACCATCCGGCACACCCGGATCGGTGCGGATGCGGCCCACGATGCTCTCATCGATGCCGGCGGCATCCAACGGGGTGGGAACGTCCGCAACCCGCACGCCCGGTGCGTTGCCGAGGATCTCGGCGGCGCGCTGCGGCGAAATCGGGCGATCGAACTCGGCGTTGATGGACAACGAGTGCCCGGTGAACACCGGCACCCGCACGCACGTGCCGGAGACCAGCAGTTCGGGCAGTTCCAGAATCTTGCGTGACTCGTTGCGCAGTTTCTGGTCCTCATCGGTCTCACCGGAGCCGTCATCAACCAGATTCCCGGCTAGCGGCAGCACGTTGAACGCGATGGGAGCGGTGTAGGTGCTCGGTTCCTCAAAGCTCACCGCGTGGCCGTCTTGGACCAGGCCGGTCAGGTCGCCGGACACAGCCGTACGCACCTGGGATTCCAGTTCTTCCACACCGGCCAGGCCGCTTCCAGAAACGGCCTGATAGGTGGAGACGATGAGGCGCTGCAGCCCCGCTTCTTCGTGCAGGACCTTCAGCACCGGCATCGCGGCCATCGTGGTGCAGTTGGGGTTCGCCACGATGCCCTTGGGGATGTTGCGCAGGGCGTGCGGGTTCACCTCGCTGACCACCAGGGGCACCTCGGGGTCCTTGCGCCATGCCGAGGAGTTGTCCACCACGGTGGCTCCGGCGGCGGCGAACCGCGGCGCGTGCTCACGGGACGTGGCGCCACCGGCGGAGAACAGGGCAATGTCCAGGCCCGAGGGGTCGGCGGTGGCGGTGTCTTCGACAACGATTTCGCGCTCGCCCCAGGGAAGCGTCGAGCCGGCCGAGCGCGCCGAGGCAAAGAACCGGATGGAATCTGCCGGGACGTTGCGTTCGGCGAGCAGGGTGCGCATCACGGCGCCGACCTGTCCGGTCGCGCCGACTACTCCGATCGAGGCGCCCATCAGCGGCCAGTCCCGCCGTAGACGACCGCTTCGATCTCTTCGGCGTCCAGGTTGAAGGCCTTGTGTGCAGCGAGCACGGCCTTGTCCAGGTCCTCCAGGCGGGTGACCACCGAGAGGCGGATCTCGGAGGTGGAGATCATCTCGATGTTGATACCCGCGTCGCGAAGCGCAGCGAACAGCGTTGCAGAAACCCCGGGGTGTGACCGCATTCCGGCGCCCACCAAAGACAGCTTTCCGACGGTCTCTTCGTAGATGACCTCATCGAAGTTCCGCTCATCTGCGAGCTCGTGCAGTGCGGCAACCGCACTCTCGGCGTGCTCGTGCGGCAGGGTGAAGGAGATGTCGGTGACGCCGGTCTTAGCGGGGGAGACGTTCTGGACGATCATGTCCAGGTTTGCTCCGGCGGCTGCGACCACTTCGAAGACGCGGGCGGCCATGCCTGGAACGTCGGGCACACCGGTCAGCGTGACCTTGCCCTGCGAGCGATCGTGGGCGACGCCGGAGATCAGTGGTGCTTCCATGTTTCCCTCTTCAATTTCCTCATCGGTGACCAGGGTGCCCTCGTTGTTCGAGAACGAGCTGCGGACGTGGATGGTGACGCCGTAGCGTCGCGCATATTCCACCGCGCGCAGGTACAGGATCTTGGCGCCGTGGGCGGCCAGTTCCAGGGTCTCTTCGGTGCTAATACGTTCGATTCGTCGGGCCGTGGGCACGATCCGGGGGTCGGCGGTGAACAGGCCGTCAACGTCGGAGTAGATCTCACACACGTCGGCCTTCACCGCGGCGGCCAGGGCCACGGCGGTGGTGTCCGAGCCGCCACGGCCCAGGGTGGTGACGTCGTTGGTGGACGTGGTGACGCCTTGGAACCCGGCCACGATCGCCACGCCACCCTCGTTGAGGGTTTCCTGAATACGGCTCGGGGTGACGTCCACGATCCGCGCATTGCCGTGGGAGTCGTCGGTGATGACTCCGGCTTGCTGGCCGGTGAACGCCTGCGCGGGCACGCCCAGTTCGTGGATCGCCATCGCCAGCAGGGACATCGAGATCCGCTCACCGGCGGTCAGCAGGATGTCCAACTCCCGGTCCGGTGGCTTGGGGCTGATCTGCTTGGCTAAGTCCAGAAGCTCATCGGTGGTGTCTCCCATCGCGGAGACCACGACGACCACGTCGTTCCCCGCGTGTTTCGTGTCCACGATCCGCTTTGCCACGCGCGCGATGCTGGTCGCATCCGCCACGGATGAGCCGCCGAACTTTTGGACGATGGTGGGCACCAGAACTCCGTTTTCTCTTTGTGGGGCATTGGGCTGGGCAAAAGAAAGTGTATGCACTTTGGCCACGCCAGGACATGAGGGTCCGCATCACGGACCGACAGGCGGCAGGCTTTACCCAGGCGCGCCAGACCAGTTGATAACCGCGGTGTTGCAGCAGTTAAGGGCGACCTGGGCGTAGCGTATGCGCATGTCGATGAATCCCGACGGCGAAGCACCGCACCACGAGTCGCCACCCGATCAGTGGCGCGTAGACCAGAGGCAACGGTACCAGGGTTCATCGGAGCCGCCTCCGGGGCCCCCGCAGGCACCCGTCCAGCAGCGCTACCCGGGTGCGGATCAGTACCAAGGCGCGCCCGCGCCGTCGTCGGGCAGTCCGGGTGACCTGGGCATTTGGGCTCGAGACGTGCACCGCAGCTTTGGCGCGGTGCGCGCGGTCGCCGGGGTAAACCTGGACGTCCGCCGGGGCACCGTGACCGCCCTGATCGGCCCCAACGGGTCGGGCAAAACCACCCTGATGCTGATGCTCGCCGGGTTGCTGCGCCCGGACGTCGGGCAGATTCAGATGGTCGGCCACGATCCGGCCACCTCGGCCCAGGCACGCGCGCAGATCGGCTGGATGCCCGATGCGTTCGGGGTCTGGGAGTCCTTGACGGCGATGGAGGTGCTCACCACCATGGGCGCGGCCTACCGGCTGCCGGGGGAGGAGTCCCGGGCCCGGGCCGCTGAACTTTTGCACACGGTGCACCTGTCTGAGTACGCCGATGCGCCGGCGCAAGTACTGTCCCGCGGCCAAAAGCAACGGTTGGGTATGGCCCGGGTGCTGGTCAATCGGCCTCCGGTGCTGCTCCTGGACGAACCGGCATCCGGGCTAGACCCGCGGTCCAGGATCGACCTGCGGGTGCTGCTGCGCGGCCTCGCCGACGCCGGCACCACGGTACTCATTTCGTCTCACGTGCTCGCCGAACTAGACGAAATGGTTGACGACGCGGTGTTCATCTCCCGTGGCGCCACCGTGTCCTCCGCGGCGTTGATGGCCAGCACCACGGCCCGGCGGCGCTGGCGGCTGCAGAGTCTGGACGCTGATGCGCTGCGGGCCTGGGCCGATCAGGTGAACCTGCGGTTATTACCCGATACCGACGCCCCACCCGGTGCCGCGCACGTGCTGGTGGAGTTACCCGATGAACAGACCGCCGCCAGGTTGCTGCGTGATGCGGTGCACGCCGGAATCCCCATCAGTTCGCTGGCCCCAGTTGGCGGGCTGCTGGAGCAGGCCTACTTGACCTTGGATGCTGATCGCCGATGACTCACCCAGACTCCCCATACGGCCCCGCCGAATCCGGCCCGGCCGAATCCGGCCCGGCCGGCCCGGCCGGCCCGGCGCCCGCACCGGCCGCGGCCTTGGCGCCCAGCGGCGCCTTCGTCCCTCACGCTGGACCGAACGGCGGCGCCCCCGGCCAAGCCGGCACCGGTAAGCCCGCCCGCTTCTTGTCCTGGCAGGGCATTCAAACCGTCATGACCCTGGAACTGCGGCAACGGGTTCGCTCCACGCGGTGGAAGATTGCCCTGGGTGCGTTCTTTGGCATCGTCGGGCTCGTCACCATCTTGATGGTCTCGTTTCTGGCTACCGAGGACATGGATGCCGGGCGCTGGGTTTATGAGCTGATCCTGCTGTTCGTGCTCGGCCTGGGCCTGCTGGTGACCCCGACGCTGTCTTCCACGGCCATCAACGGTGACCGCCAAGCCGGGACCCTAGCGATCCTGCAGATCACCAAGCTCAGCCCCGCCGATCTGGCCTTCGGGAAGCTGCTCGCCGGGTGGGTTGCCTCCCTGGCGTTCCTTGTGGTCTCGCTGCCCTTCCTGATCTGGACCTGGCTCATCAGCGAGTTCGGGTTCGGGCGCTTCATCTTCGGCTTGGTCACCCTGGCGTTGCTGCTCGTGGTGGTGTGCGCCTTCTCCTTGGGGTTCTCCGCGATCACCAACCGGCCCGCCGGCTCGAGCGTGCTGTCCTACCTGATGGTCGGCTCGCTCACCGTGATCGGGCTGATCATCTTTGGGCTGACGGTGCCGCTGGTCACCACCGATCGCACCGTGGATGTGTACGTGGTGCCCTCCAACTCCAACGATGAATGCGTCTGGGAGGAGCAAGTCCGCCCGGTGGTGCACACCGATCGCACCTGGTGGTTGCTGGTGGTCAACCCGTTCGTGGTGCTCGCCGACGCCGCCGCACCCCGGACCGATGCCGACTTCTTTTCGGCCGGTGGCCCGCTGGACGGGATCCGGTTTGCCGTGCAGGCCGCCCGCACCGGACCTGAGATGAACATCGACCAGTGCTGGTCTGACAACTACGGTGACGACGCACCGGCGCAGCTCGGTCCCAATGAGGTGTCCGATGCGGCGATCTGGCCGTGGGGACTGGGCCTGAACCTACTCATTGGTGCTGGCGGGGTGGCGCTGGCGATCAGGCGCCTGGCGGTTCCGTATCGAAAACTGCCCAAGGGCGCCCGGGTGGCCTAGGCGGTTCGGCGAATCAGAACCCGAACGTTAGGTAGCGGGTGGCGGTGCCGAGGTGCGTTAGCGCGTAGGCCTCATGAGGGACGACGGCGGGTGGCAGTTCGGTCAGCGGCCACCAGCGAAGATCGGCTACTTTGTGCGGTTCCTGAACTGAGGGCTGGCCCGTCCACGAGCGGCTGGTGAAAAAGAAATCGACTCGCTCATCGATCGGGTTAGCTCCACCTGGGCCGACGGACTGGGTGCGCTGCATGGTGAACTCGAAGGTCGGCTG
>JBMDWZ010000118.1:0-6571 GCA_048594865.1 Beutenbergiaceae bacterium | reverse complement strand
CGATGTCTTTACTTCTGGTTTTATCTCAGGGGTTTTACGGGGGTGGCCGCTGGAGCGAACGCTGCAATGGGCGGTCGCCACAGCGAGTCTTTCGGTTCAGGGGCTAGGGGGCTCCAACAGCGCGCCAGTGAGTGATCAGGTGCGCGATGTGCTGGAACAGCAAGCGGATTCTTTTCTCCTCACCACTGCCACATCCTAAGGAAGCCCAATGAAACAAACACCGTTCCTATCCGTATGTGCCGCGGGCCTTGCTCTGGGGCTACTAGCCGCATGCTCACCGGTGGAAGACCGATCGGATTCCGCCAACGGCAATAGCGATGGTTCAGGCGAATCCAGCACCGAACTCACCGAATCATTCGGGGAGCCAGTCTCTTCTGACGTCGTCGAGGGTGGCCGTTTGGTGATGGCGTTGTCCTCCGAACCGGACACGCTGGACGCAACCTATTCGGGCTCGTTCTACTCGCGGTTCGTCATGAACGCCATGTGCGAAAAGCTCTATGACACCGATCAGAACGCCGAACTCGTCCCGCAGTTGGCGGCCGGGCTGCCCGAACTGTCCGAGGACGGCCTCACCTACACCCTGCCGATTCGCCAGGATGCAACCTTCTCCGATGGTTCCCCGCTGAACGCCGAGGCGGTTGTCACCAGCCTGGAGCGTCATCTACAAGAAGATTCCAACCGGCGTTCGGAGCTCGGCCCGATCACCGAGGTGAGCGCCAGCGATGAGTACACCGTCACCATCGAGCTGAGCGAGCCGTTCGCCCCGTTGCCCGCGGTGCTCTCGGACCGCGCTGGGATGATTCTGAGCCCCGAGCGGATCGATGAACTTGGCGCAGACTTTGGCTCACAGCCCAGCTGTGTTGGCCCATTCGTCTTCTCCAACTGGGTGCCGCAAACTTCCATCACCTTGGAAGCCGATGAGAACTACTACGACGCCGATCAGGTGAACTTCGAGGAGATCGAGTACCGGATCATCGTCGACTCCGGAATCCGGGCGTCCAACCTGCAGTCCGGTGACGTGCAGGTTGCCGATAACCTCTCCACCCAACAAGTGGATTCACTGCTGGCAGATGACGGCGTGAACATGCTCGCCTCGGCGGCGCTCGGCATCCGCTCGATCGCCTTCAACATCGGCAACGCCAACGGCACCGGAAATGAGGCGGGTGACACCGGGCTGGAGATCTCGTCGAACACCCTGGTTCGCCAAGCGTTCAGTCACGCGATCGATCGAGACGCGCTGATGACCGCGGCCTACGGCGGTTACTACACCGCCGCCTGCGACCCGCTGACCGCGGCGCCCTATGTGGGAACCGTTGATGGCTGCCCGGAATATGACCCGCAGCGCTCTAACGAACTACTCGAAGAAGCCGGCGTCGATGTGCCATTCACGTTGGAAGTCTCCACGTCCAACAACCCGGACAGTGTCCGCCTGGTCCAGGCCCTTCAGGCTCAGGTTGCTGACGCAGGTTTTGAGATCGTTGTGGACTCCATGGAAGAAGGCACCATGGTGGACAACGTCCGCAACGGTGATTACGAGAGCTACTTGCAGGAATGGTCTGGCCGGGTAGACCCCGATACCAACCTGCGGCAGTTCTTCACCATCGGCGGATCGAGCAACTCCGGGGTCTACAACAACCCCGAGCTGGAGGAGATCCTGGTGCAGGCCAGCCAGGTCAGCGACGTCGATGAACGGATCGGCCTGTACCAAGGCGCGATGGACATCATCTACGAGGAGGTGCCGCGGGTGTACCTGTTCCGTCCGCGCAACCTCACCGGCGTGGCTGACGGTATCGAAGGCGTACAGGTCTTCCCCGACGGCGTCGTGCGACTTGCGCGTGCCGGTTTGGTGGAGTGAGGACGCCTCAGCGACCACATGATTCTTCACATAGCACGTAAGGGCATCCACGCCCTCATCACCTTGTACGTGGCCTCGATCATCGTCTTCATTGGCGTCCGCGCGCTGCCGGGTGACCCGGCGGTGACCTTGGCCGGGGAGAACCAAGACCCCGCGGTGATTGCGGCTGCACGGGAGCGGCTCGGTTTGGACGAGTCGCTCCCGATGCAGTATTTCGCGTGGGTCCGCACTCTGCTTTCGGGAGACCTTGGAGTGTCGTTGCGCAGCAATGCGCGGGTATCGGATCTGCTGCTGGCAACCTTCCCTGTCACGATCCAGCTGGCCGCCCTGGCGATGGTGATCGCCACAGTTGCCGGTGTGGGTCTGGGGATCGTGGCCGCTTATTGGCGAGGCCGCTGGCCCGAGCGGGGCGCCAACCTGGTGGCCTTGGCGGGAATGTCGGTACCCAACTTTTGGATGGGGTTACTGGGCATCATCCTGCTCGCGGTGACATTGGGGTGGTTGCCCGCCTCGGGATATGTGTCTCCGTGGGAATCGCCGTGGCAAGCCTTGCGGCACCTGCTTATGCCGGCGGTGGTGCTGGCGGTGCAGTTCATGGCGGTGCTGCTGCGCCAAACCCGATCCAGTCTCATCGAAGCCCTGGAATCAGATTACGTCCTGGCGGCCCGGTCGCACGGGATGTCCGAGCCCCGGGTGGTGCTTAACCACGGTATGCGCAACAGCCTCACGGTGCTGGTCACTCTGATGGCCATGGAACTAGGGTCGCTGTTGTCCGGTGCGGTGATCACCGAGCAACTCTTCGGCATCCCAGGGATCGGAAAACTCACGATCGATGCCGTTGCCCAACGTGACTACGCCGTCGTGCAAGCCAGCGTGCTCATTACGGTGCTGGTCTTCGTGATCGTCAACCTGCTCGTTGACGTGCTGTACGGGGTTATCGACCCGCGCGTGCGAGTAGATCGGAAATCATGATGTCGACTACCGCGAATACCCCCACCGGCCCCACCCGGTCCCGAGGCAGGGGCCGAACCTTCGCCCGGCTGTGGAGCACCGCTGCCGGACGGTTCAGCTTGATCGCCGTGGGAGCCATCGTTGCCCTGGCGATCATCGGCCCCTGGGTGAGCCCGTATGGCGGCGCCACCGCTCACCTGGATGCAGTGTTCCAACGCCCCGGAACTCAGGGGTTCTGGCTCGGGACTGACAACCTCGGCCGAGACATCCTCACCCGAACCTTGTATGCCTTGAGGTCATCGCTGGCCACTGCGGCGCTCGCAGTAGCGTTGACCCTGTCGGTCGGTCTGCCTCTGGGGCTCGCGGCCGGCACGTGGCGGCTGGCCGATGCGATCATCGCTCGCTTTACCGACATCGTGCTCGCCTTCCCCTCGCTGATCGTGGCGGTTGGACTGGCATCAATCGCGCGCCCCGGCGTCACGACCGTGGCCGTGGCCCTGGGGCTATCTCAGGTTCCAAAGATCGTGAGGGTGGTGCGCGTGGAAACGATGCGAATCCGGGGGCTGGACTTCGTCACCTCCGCGATCGTGCAGGGTGCGGGCACTGGTCGAATCATGCTGCGCTACGTACTGCCGAACTCCCTAGCGGCGTTGATCGTGCAGGTCACAGTGATGATTCCGGTGGTGATTCTGGGTGAGGCGGGCCTGTCTTTCCTGGGGCTGGGCATCCAGCCCCCGGCACCGAGCCTAGGGGTCATGTTGGCCGAGGCGCAGCAGTACTACATGGTCTCTCTGTCTGCGGCGATCATTCCTGGAGTTGTGCTGGCCGGGATTTGTTTCGCGTTTAACGCTTTCGGTGACCGACTTCGGGACGCCTCCGATATCCACACCTACTGAAATGGACTCATCCGTGTTGCAACCCGACGTCGCTACCCCCGATCCTCGCGCCTCTGCTGCTGGTCGAAAGGTGCTCGATGCCGGTGGCAGTGCCACCGATGCGATGATCGCGGCCACCGCGACCCTGTGCGTCATCTACCCGCACATGGTGACCCTCGGCGGAGATGCGTGGATCCTGACCTCCCAAGACAGCGAAGATCGAGTTCGGGCCTATGACGGCACCGGCCGTGCTCCGGCGGGTCTGAGCATCGACTTCCTCCGCGAAGCCGGCTACGAGCAGATGCCCAACGACGGCATCCACTCGATCAGCACACCGGGGATTGTCAGTTCCTGGTGGGACTTGCACCAGGCCCATGGTTTGCTGCCGTGGGCGGACTTGTTCGCCGACGCGATCACCTACGCTCGCGGGTGCGACGTGGCGCCGTCGCTGGTCAAGGATCTCAATGCCAGCATCGACCGGCTCGCCAAAGATCCTGGGTGTGCGCAGGTCTTCATGCCCGGTGGCAAGCTGCTCGGCGCCGGTGGTGTGCTCCGCCAGTCCGCGTTGGAGCGCTCTTTGGGGGCTATCGCCGAGCAGGGTGCTGATGCGCTGTATCGCGGTGACGTGGGCGCCGCCTATCTGCGCGGGTTGCGTGACCTAGGCAGTCAGATGACCCACGAGGATCTGGCAGCCGTGGATACCGGTGAACGCGAGCCGCTGTGCACCTCTTGGCAGGGCGTTGATGTGTACACCACGCCCGCCAACTCCCAAGGCTTCACCTTGATGAAGATTCTGGCCACGCTCAGCGCCGCGAGCGTCAGCGATCCGCGCTCCGGTGATGGGCTGATCAAGGCGGTGGGGGCCGCCGCGCTGGCCTGTGCCGAGCGGGATGTGATGTGGGGCGAGCGCGCAGACGTGGTGACGATCCTCGGTGAAGAAGCCGTGCAGCAATCGGCTGGGGCGCTAGCTACCGCGGTGTCCGGTGGCCAGATCCCACGGCACCGGCAACGGTTGAACGGCGATACCGCCGCGATCGTGGCACTGGATAGCAACGGGCTGTGGGCTAGTTCGGTGCAAAGCGTGGCCGGAACTTTCGGTTCGGGAGTTCTAGAGCCAACTACCGGAATCCTTGGCCACAACCGGGCCGGGGGGTTCACGTTCATTCCGGGGGCGCCGTCGCAGCTGGTCGGTGGCGCTCGGCCACCGCACACCCTGATGCCGGGAATGGTGCGTCAAGGGACGACGACGAAGGCCGCGGTGGCCACGATGGGTGGCCGTAACCAGCCGGCAGTCTTGGCGCAGGTGATCTTCGGTTTGGTCCAGGGGCAGCATCCGCAGCAGGCTGTGGCCAACCCGCGGTGGGCGGTCATCGACGCCGAAGAGCCCACGCTCTTGCACGAGCAGGGTTTGCCCGATGGGCCGGTGCAAGAGCTCGTGGCAACCTACCCGGCGGAGTTGGTGGGCGATCTGGACAACCGTATGGGTCACGCGCAGGTGATCGCCCGGTTCGGTGAGTCCACGGCGGCCGGCAGTGATCCCCGAGCCGATGATGCGAGGGAACTACCGTGAGCTTGCTCGAGGTCGAATCGCTCGCGGTGGACTTTCATACCCGCAATGGTGTGGTGAACGCGGTTAAGGACGTGAGCTTCGAGGTGGCCGCGGGGGAGATACTGGCGATCGTGGGGGAGTCGGGGTCCGGCAAGTCGGTTTCCACCCGGGCGGCGATGCGGCTGCTTCCCGATCACGCACAGGTGCGCGGATCGATTCGGTATCAGGGCCGTGATGTTGCCGAGTTGAGCCCGGCCGAGTTGCGGGCGCTGCGGGGCTCGGAGATCTCCATGATCTTCCAGGACCCGGGGGCGGCGCTGAACCCGGTGCGTTCTATCGGTTCGCAGTTGGTGGAGGTGCTGCGGGTGCCGGGCACGATGGGCCGCGCCGCGGCGCACGCGCGAGCCTTGGAGTTGCTCGAGTTGGTACGGATTCCGCAGGCGAAGGATCGGTTGCGGTCTTATCCGCACCAGTTGTCTGGTGGGCAGAAGCAGCGCGTAATGATCGCGATGGCGATGGCTCACAACCCCAATCTGTTGCTCGCCGACGAGCCAACTACGGCGCTTGATGTGACCGTGCAGGCGGGAATCTTGGGGCTGCTGAAGGAGTTGCGGGCCGAGCATGGGATGGCCGTGGTGATGATTACCCACAACCTCGGGGTTGTCGCCGATATCGCCGACCGGGCATTGGTGATGCGCGCTGGGGAAATCGTGGAGCAGGCGCAGGTCGATGCGTTGTTCGCTAATCCGCAGGCGCAGTACACCAAGCAGTTGCTGGCCGCGGTACCGGACTTTCGGACCGAGGCTCCCGCCGTCGTCGGGGTGGACGATGGTGGTGTGCAAGATGCGGCGCAACCCAGTGCAGGCATCGACCTCAAACCTCGCACCAAGTCCGGTGCCCCGGCGGTGGACCTTCGCGGTGTGGACCTGGCATATGGGTCGGTGACGGCGGTGCAGGGCGCCACCTTGCAGATTTACCCCGGTGAGACCTTGGGCCTGGTGGGGGAGTCCGGCTCGGGTAAGACCACGCTGACTCGGGCGATCATCGGACTGCAGGCGCCGGTGGCGGGGCTGGTGGAGATAGATGGGCATAACCCGTATGCGATCAGCCGCCGTGGGCTTCGGCAGCTACGGTCGCGGATTGGAATGGTGTTCCAAGATCCGCGGGCGTCGCTCAATCCTCGGATGACAGTGCTGGAGTGCATCGAAGAGCCGATGGTGATCCACCGCCTGCACTCCCCTAGCGAGCGTGAGCGGCGGGCCCGGCAGATGTTGGACGCCGTGCACCTGGATGGAGGCTTCGCTGATCGGCTGCCGCACGAGTTGTCTGGTGGGCAGCGCC
>JBMDWZ010000117.1:0-3217 GCA_048594865.1 Beutenbergiaceae bacterium | reverse complement strand
GTCGATGTTGTCATCGACGTCGTCCGCGGCGTCCTCACCGAATTCTTCGACGATCTCTTCCTCGTCGCGAACCAGGTCATGCGGTTTGATCCAGCCCACGTCGATCGGGCGGTCCACCCCTGACAGTGCGGTGTAGACCAGCGCACGGATCCCGTCGGAGGGCAGGTCGATGTTGTGCGCCAGGAGGTTGCCGGTGCCGCTGGGCACCAGGCCCATCGGCTTGCCGGTGCCAGCCAGGGCCGTGGCCACCGCGCGCACCGTGCCATCGCCGCCGGCCGCGACCACCACCGAAGCGCCCTGCTCGAGTGCGTCCTTCGCTTGGCCCAGGCCCGGATCATCCGGCGTGGTCTCAAACCACAACGGTTCGGGCAGGCCAAGCTCGGCGCTGATGGCGTTGGCCTGGGTGCGCAGTGTTTCGGGGTGGGTGACCTTGATGGGGTTCACCACGAACGCGGCTGGTCCTGGGGGCGCGGGCTCCGACGGCGCCGGCGCTGGTTCGGTGTTCGCGGGCACCTGCGCCCGGGCCGCGCGCAGCTTGCCCAGCAGCACCCCGCCAACGATTAGCGCGATGACCGCGAGCACTAGGGCGATGATGCTCACCCACTGTTCCCAACCCATGGCTTACACCGTAGTGCCGCAGGGCCAAGGACGACAGGCGAAGGCGGCTACGCTGTGAGGCGTGATTGACCTCAAAGCACTGCGCGAAGACCCCGAAACCGCACGCGCCAGCCAGATAGCGCGTGGAGCCGACGCGGCTAGCGTCGCTGAAGTCATCGACGCCGATGCTCAGCGTCGCTCTCTGCTTTCGGAGTTTGAGTCGATGCGGGCGGAGCACAAGGCGCTGTCCAAGTCGATCGGGCAGGCTTCACCGGAAGACCGCCCCGCAGTGCTCGCGCAGGCCAAGGAGCTCGCCGAGAAGGTCAAGGAAGCCGAAGCCGCCGCTCAGGAGGCTGGTGAGAAGGCCGCCAAGCTGCTGTCGGTGTTCGGCAACATCGTGCACCCCGCGGTTCCGGCCGGTGGTGAGGATGACTTCGAGGTGCTCGCCACCCACGGCACCCCCCGGGATTTCGCCGCCGAGGGCTTCGAGGCCGTGGACCACTCGGTGCTCGGTAAGAACCTGGGCGCGATCGATACCGAGCGCGGCGTGAAGGTCTCCGGCGCACGGTTCTACTTCCTCACTGGGGTGGGCGCGCGCCTGGAGTTGGCGATCCTGAACGCCGCGATGGATCGGGCGATCGCCGCCGGGTTCACGCCCATGATCACCCCGACGCTGGTGACCCCGCAGGTGATGGACGGCACCGGGTTCCTTGGCGCGCACGCCGATGAGATTTACTACTTGGAGCGCGACGAGCTCTACCTGGTGGGCACCAGCGAGGTGCCGTTGGCCGGGTACCACTCGGGCGAGATTCTCGATCTCTCAGACGGCCCCAAGCGGTATGCGGGCTGGTCGGCGTGCTACCGCCGCGAGGCCGGCTCCTACGGCAAGGACACCCGCGGCATCATCCGCGTGCACCAGTTCCAAAAGGTGGAGATGTTCAGCTACGTGCGGGCCGCCGACGCCGAGGCTGAGCACGCCCGGCTGTTGGAGTGGGAAGAGGAGATGCTGCGCCTCATCGACGTGCCCTACCGGGTTATCGACTCGGCCGCCGGGGACCTGTCGCTCTCGGCCACCCGCCGCTTCGACTGCGAGGCGTGGCTGCCGAGCCAAAACCGCTACCTGGAGCTGACCTCCACCTCCAACTGCACCACCTACCAGGCGCGCCGCTTGGGTGTGCGCGAGCGCGGCGAGAACGGCACCGAGCCGGTGGCCACGCTGAACGGCACCCTGGGCACTACTCGCTGGATCGTGGCCATCCTGGAAAATCACCAGCAGGCCGATGGCTCCGTCGTCGTGCCCGAAGGTTTGCGCCCCTACCTGGGCGGGTTGGAAGTGCTGGAGCCGAGTGTCTGAACCGTTCACCGCTCGCACCATCGTGAGGCCTACTTTCTCGGAGTTGCCTGCTGGTATCCCCGGCGGCGGCGAGGTGATGGTGGCGCTCGACGTCGATGGCACGTTGCTAGAGAACGATGGCTCGGTCAGTGCTGCTGTGCGGGACGCCGTCGCGCACGTGGTCGCCTCCGGCGCGCATGTGGTCATTTCCACGGGCCGGGCGATCCTGCCGGCGCAGGTCGCGATCGATGCGTTGTCGCTGACGACCGGGTGGGCGGTGTGCTCCAACGGCGCGGTGGTGATCCGATTGGACCCCTCGCAGCCGGACGGGTACGAGATCGCCCAGGCGCACACGTTCGTGCCGGGCGAGGCGATGCACGCCCTGCAGCGGGCGATCCCCGATGGCCTGTTCGCCGCCGAGGTGCTGGGCCGCGGCTACCGGGTGACCGGGGAATTCCCTGCGGGTGAGCTGACGGGCGAGATCGAGGTGGTCGACTTCGAGGAGTTGCTGCACACCCCGACCACCCGGCTGGTGCTGCGGGCCCCGGAGATCGAGCACGACGAGTTCCACTCCACGGCCGTTGAGGCCGGTTTGAACGACGTGTCCTACGCGGTCGGCTGGAGTTCCTGGATGGACGTGATGCCCGACGGCGTGAGCAAAGCCAGCGGCCTAGAGTTCGTGCGCACCAAACTGGGCTTGGCGCCCGGTGCGAGCGTCGCCATCGGCGATGGCCGCAACGATGTGGAGATGCTGACCTGGGCCGGCCTCGGGGTGGCGATGGGCAACGGGGACGACGAGGCTTTCGAGGCCGCAGACGTCTCCACCGGAACTGTCGAGGACGACGGCGTGGTGCCAGTCCTGAGGGCGGTCGCCACCCGCGGTGGTGCTGGGCGGTAGTTGCCCTTCACCTGCGCTGCCTGCCCTTTTATTGGGTGAGGCGGGTGGTGCGTTCTTGGACGTCGAGGTTGGGTGAGGTGGTGGCGGTGATACCCAGGCCGTCGATGGGGATCCAGTCGGAGTCGGCGATGCGAAAGCGCCCGGACCAGTAGGTGAACAGGGGTGCTTGGTACTGCCCCGGGGCGGTGTAGGTGTGTTCGATGGTGTGGTTGGGGTAGGGGGTGCCGGGGTCGGTGGTGTTGAGGACGGGGGTGTTGTCGCCGTAGTCCCAGGTGTAGGAGGCGGGGTGGGCTTGGATTTCTACGGGTAGGCCGATGAGTTCGGTGGTGAAGGTTTGGGTGCCGGGTTCGGTGCGGAAGATGACGGGGAGGTTGACGAGTTGGAGTTCT
>JBMDWZ010000116.1:0-10763 GCA_048594865.1 Beutenbergiaceae bacterium | reverse complement strand
GATGCGACCGAACCTGTGCTCATCGGCGGTCGAGGTGAAGACTTGGTTGACGTCGTTCCACGCCGGTGGGATATCGCGGTCCAGCGGCTCAGATGGGTGCGAGAAATTGTCAGTCACGAAGTTGACGTAATCGATGAACTTGGCGTCCGCTTCGTTGTACTCAAGGGTGTCCCTGATTGCGCGGTTAGCCGGTGCACCGAGTTCAGCACCCAGTCGGGTCGCTCCGGCTTCGTGGTTGAAGACGAAGTCGAGGAACCCGATCGCGACGTCCACGTTCGCTGAACCCTCGGAAATTCCAACCCAGTTCGAACCGCGCACGTAGTGGCCAGTTCCCTCACCATCCGGGTCCACGGGCATCGTCGTCAGTTCAAGGCGTGAGTCCGTCAGTGACTGAGTCGATGACATGACGTTTGAGAACAGGATGTGGTTGGCGGTGTACCCACGGATCAGGCCAGAGTCCTCAAAAGCTCCGCTAGCCTCCGCGACGATGCTGGCGGGAGGGCTGGCGCCCTCTTCGCGCATAAGCTCCCAGAACTCGAGCCACGCGAGTAGGTCTTGCTTCTCGAACCCGAGCTCGCCCGAGTCTGTGAACGCGGTCTTGCCCCGCTGCATGATGAACGCCCGGAACATCTGGTCCATCGCACTGGCACGGTCTTCACTGCCGTACATGTCGCCTTCGGTGGCCCGCGAGATATCCGCACTGATCTGGACAAAGTCTTCCCAGGTGTACCCCGGCTCAGGAATCGCGATCCCAACGGAGTCCATCAGGTCAGCGTCGTAGATGGAGCCCATCACGTTGTCCCCGTAGCTCAGCCCACGAACGCTTCCTCCAACTTCACCCAGCTCGACGATGCCTGGTTCAAAGTCCGAGGTGTCCAATCCATCACCTAGATACGACTCGATGTCTGCGAGGGCACCTTGGCGACCGAACACGGGAACCGATGAATGGAATAGCCCCATGATGTCTGGCGCGTTTCCGCCACTCACCTGCGTGCTTAACCGGTCCAGGTAGTTCTCGTTGCTCGCCGAATCCAGAACGATCTCCGCGTCAGGGTTCTCATCGGCGTAAAGCTCGAAGAGATCCTCGAACACCTGCATGCGGTTGGCAGAACCAAACTGGGAGAGGCTCAACCGCGCGTTGCCGCCTCCCGCACCGCCGTCCCTGGAACATGAGGCCAGGACCGCGCCACCACCGAAGAGAGCGGCCACTTGTAAGAATGTCTTCCGGTTCATAATAATCTCCCTCGATTATTCGGAAAGAGCCTGTTTAGTGTTGTGTTAACACCTCGAAGAACGATTTCTTCAAGTCTGTGTTGATACCCCAATTGATCGGGACCGCCTGGTACCCATCGACGTAGTTTCCGTAGGTCGGTTGGGGAGGCGACGTCGTCACCGAGCCGGGATCGAAATAGCCCCATGAAGCCTTCGCACGGATGGCGTCCATCAGATGATTGGACTCATCGGCGAAGTCGAAGTGGTCATCCTCGTTGAACATGATGGGCTTTGGCTCATACTGCGGGTGCTCTCGGACCTGCTGAACCATGTCACCGAGTCGTCCGTGGAACCGTTCACCGTTGCCGTGCAGCAGGATCCAGTCGGCGCACTGCAGCACTTCCGGGGTCACGATGGGGTCGTAAGCGGCAAAGCTTGAGCTGACGAGGAGTCGGCGGCCATCGGCGTCGATCGACTGGGCCAACTCAATGAGTTCGTGGATGCGGTCCGAACGCAGGATCGTGTTCTTCGCATAGAGCCGGTGCAGGTTGCACTCATTAGCGATCTCGACGATGACGTTGCGCCAACCCCCATCGAGGATGAACTGCACGGCCTCGCGGGTCGCTCGACGGACCGCATCATCGCCGTCGAGCCTAGCTTCTTGACCGAAGTAGAACAGGTCCACGATGACGACGAGACCGAGGCGATCGGCCTCGCTAATGATTCGCGATAGGCGGTCTGCGAACGCCTCGCGCAAGTGCCCCTCGGGAGTGAAACCGCTTGAGTCCCACGGTTGCTCTTTGCTGTAGCCCTGGGGGCTGCCACCCTGAATGCCCACGGTGAAGGCATCCAGACCGGCTGCACGCCACGCAGGCATTGCCTCAATGAACTCGGTGACGTTGCGTTCTGCGTCCCAGGTGCCGGTATCCGGGTAGGCCCACTGCTCCCGGCTTTCGGCATTCAGGTCGTCAAAGATGCCATTGATCATCCGACTGTTCATTAGCAGCCCGGAAACGTCGACCCCTCTAATGGTGCGACCCTGGTTCGCCACTTCTCCATCGATAAGAAAGACGTCGCCTTGAATTGCAACTGTGGTCATGATTTGGTTCATTCTCCTTTGAATGGATTGCGTTCGATCTGAGTGATCAGAAGCCTTCGACGGTGCGGGGCAGGTAATGCTCATTGAGTCGCCCAAGTTCGGACTCAGTGAGGTCGAGCTCAACTGCGGCCGCCGCTTCCCGCAGGTGATGCGGTTTGGTGGCACCGACGATCGGGGATGCCACGTGGGGTTGGTGCATGGTCCAGCTCAGTGCTACCTGTGCGGCTGAGACCTCTCGCTCTTCAGCAATCGCGAAGACCTCATCGACGATCTTCCGATCGCCGTTCTCCTGCTGGTGGTAAAGCGTTGGCGCCAGCGGGTCTGAGTCGAACCGGGCCGAGACCTCATCCCAGGGCCGTGTGAGTTTGCCGCGCGCGAGCGGACTCCACGGGAGCGCGCCAATGCCTTGGTCAAGGCAGAGCGGATACATCTCGCGCTCGTCTTCACGATTGAGCAGGTTGTACTGCGCCTGCATGGAAATGAACTCGGTCCAGCCATTTAGTCGGGATGTGTACAAAGCCTTGGCGAACTGCCATGCATACATTGACGAGGCCCCGATGTACCTCACCTTGCCGGCCTTCACGACGTCGTGGAGTGCCTCCAAAGTTTCCTCGATGCCAACTGAGGGGTCCCAACGGTGCACCTGGTACAGGTCGATGTAGTCGGTGCCCAGTCGGCGCAGGCTCGCGTCCACCTGCTCAAGAATGTGCCCACGGGATAGGCCACCGCCGTTGAGGCCCTCGCGCATCACGCCGTGAACCTTGGTGGCGATGACGACCTCTTCGCGCCGGGCAAAGTCGCGAATTGCCGCGCCGAGGATCTCCTCGCTCCGCCCGAGTGAATAGATGTTGGCTGTGTCGAAGCTGTGGATTCCAAGTTCCAGCGCTTCCTTAATGAATGGACGACTCTGCTCCTCGGGCAGGGTCCATCCGTGGGCACCTTGGTCGGGGTCGCCGTAACTCATGCAACCCAACGTCACCGCCGAGATGTCGAGTCCGCTTTTACCCACTCGGTTATGCCTCATACGTTCTCCTCCACTTCGGTTCGGTTGCTCGCTCGGTTGCCTGCGAACACCTTGATGACGGCCGAGTCATCGGCCCGCCCAAGGCCCGAATCTTGGGCTCGTTTGTAGATTTCCGATGCCTTGCGCACAATCGGCACGTCCGCGCCCGAGGAGGCTGCGGCGTCGAGCACCAACGAGGAATCCTTGACGAAGATGTCAATCGCGCTCAGCACAGGCGGGTCGGAGTCACTGAGCATCCTTGGCCCGCGATCGCTAAGCATGAACGACGCCGCGGCGCCGCCGCCTACCGTGTCCAGTACGTGTTCGGGGTCCAATCCAAGGGATTTAGCGAACTCTAGGGCTTCGCCGGCTGCAGCCAGGTGAACCGAGCAGAGCAGTTGGTTAACGAGTTTGAAAGCCTGCCCGTCCCCCACGTCGCTTCCGCAGATGACCGGCTTGCCCATGCATTCCAAGACGGTTCTCACCGCTTCGAACGCCGCCGGCTGCGCGCCGACCAGGATCGTCAGCTCACCGGTGATCGCTCGCGTCACACCACCGGTGACTGGTGCATCGACTACGGCCGCACCAGACTGTGCAACCTGCGCCATGACGCCGTCGATCGCCTCACGACCAACGGAACTCATCACGATGAGCTTGCTTGCGGCCCCCATGCTCCGCGTGAGTCCGTCGCGCATGACCGCGTGAAGTTGGTCGCCGTTTGCGACCATCACAATCACCTGTTCCGTGCTGCGGCCAACCTGTTCCACACTCTGCGCGAAGTGAGCACCGGCGCCCTCAATGACCGCCTTTCGGCTTGGGTCGATGTCGAATGCGAGCACCTGGTGACCGGCGGCGACAAGGTGAGCGGCCATGGGCGCGCCCATGGATCCCACACCGATGAATCCGATCTTCATGCGGCACTCCCCACGAGGGTGCCGAGCCGGGAGACTGCGTCACTGATTTCGGCCGCCTTCGAGGGGTAGTACCCGCGTGTGGTCTCGAGTTCGTACACAAACTCTCCGGTGTATCCACAGCCCTGCGCGGTTTCGAAGAAGTTAGAGAAGTCGATGGATCCGTGCCCGATCGGGCGACGAATGTCACCGGGCACGGCGTCACGAAGATGAACCACAGCGACTCGATCTGCCACGGACGCGAAGGCCTCGTCAAGGTCCTGTGCCGCAGCAGCAACGTGGGAGACATCGAACGCCAGCCCGACCCCAGGATCGACTTGATCAAGCAACTTTCGCGCTCGGTCCATCGTGCTCACGGGTCGCCCGAAGTAGGGGGCTTCGACGACGATCTGAACGCCTTTGGGTTGAGCCCGGAGGGCCGCCGCATTGAGGCCGCGGGCGAGTGGGCTCAGGTCTGCGACCGTGGATTTCTCACCGCACGGCACCACCAGGCGGTCGATTCCGAGGGATGCGCAGAAGTCGGTCAACCTGTCCACCCGCGCATCGATGATCGCTCGCGGCTCAGGACCGGTCAAAGAACCAGGATCGGAGTTCACGCTCACGACATTGAGCCCGGCGCTGGCCACGACGTCCGCGACGTCTTTTAGGTCCGCCGCGTTGCCCTCCGGTGGGACGTGTTCGCATAGGCCGCGCAATGCGGCGAGGTCCACACTGCGGAACCCGAGATCACGGGCCTCTTCGAGCGCATCCGTAAGCGCAAGATGACGGAGGGCCACCGTGGAGAGCGCGAATCGCGGGCCAGGCGCGGTGTCCGCCGGCGCGGTCGCCGCTGGCCGGTCGGCTTCCGTCATTCCTGGCCGACTTCCGACTCGAGCGCGTCGCCCACGTACTTGGCGCAGAACTTGGCCATGTGGGTCTTGAACTCATCTTCCACGCGGCTCTCATCACCGCTCTCGATGGCCGCGACCAGGCGTTCGTGATCGGCGTAGCGCATCCGGTTCGAAGCGCGAGCGGGTCCGGCCGCGATGATGACCATCTCGATCTGGCCAACCAGCCGTCGCCATGAAGTCATCAACGTCTCGTGGTCGGTGAGTTCACAGAGTCGAGAGTGGAACGCGACATCGATCTCAATCTGCTCGGCGAACGGCAGGCTCTCATCGCGCAGTGGCTCCAGTGCGGACCGGAGTTCGTCCGCAATAGCAACCCGGTCGGAACGAGCCGCCAGCTTCTTGGCCGCCAAGATCTCGTGGATCTCACGCACCTCAAACACCTCGAGAACCTCGGCTGCCGAGAGTTTGCGAACCAGAAGGTGTCCGCGCCCGTCCGAGACGACTAGACCCTCAGCCTCGAGCGGCCGCAGCGACTCGCGGATGGTTCCGCGACTGACGCCGAGCTCCTCGCCAAGTCGAGTCTCCACGATGTGCTCGCCCGGAGACAGCACGCCGGAGATGACCTTGTCCCGAATCTCACTTGTGCAGCGCTCCCTGAGGGTGCGTCCACTTTGACCTGATTTCTGCGCCATCCGGCAACACTGGCAGAGTGTTGACAGAACTGTCAACATTTTTGTTAACACTATTTGGATTGGGTCAGACGGCCACGCCACCACGAAGGCGCCGCGAAAGCACGGCAGTCAGCGATCAGCACTCAGGGATCAACAGCACGCACTACAGCGGCCCCCAGATCACGCACTGATGCGATTGCCCCTGGTGTACTCGTACGGCGTGACTCCGAAGTGCGCGGTAAAAGCACGTCGCAGGGCGTTGACGTTGGTGTAGCCAACCCGCCGGGCTACCGCCGTGAGCGACACCCCATCGGTGAGCAGGTTCGCGGCCACCTGCATGCGGTTGTGGATGCGCCACTGCTGCAAGGTCATCTTGGTTTCGGTCAGGAAAGCCCTGCCGATCGTGCGCGAGCTGCTGAACACCGAGGCCGCGAGCTGCTCCACCGTGCGAGTGTCCGCCGGATTGCGGCGCAGAGCCTCGGCGATGCTGCGCGCGGCCGGGCTCACCGGCACCGGCAACATGTCATGGTCCAGGCCGGCACGCTCAAGCAAGGTCAGGATTTGGCGAGCCAGGTTGGCAGCCGGCTTGATCGCCGTCGTGCTTGAGACCGAGTACGCCAGCATCAACGTGCGCAGGTCAGCACTCACCGGGATCAGCCTCGGTTGGGTCATAGTGGTCGCCACGTCGGAGGAGAAGAACAGCGGCATCGTGACCGAGTTCTGCCCCACAGTGAAACTGTGGCGATACCCCACTGGCACCCACATCGCCTGACCGGTGCCGAGGTGCCAGGAACCCCCAGCAACGCAGAGGTCAGCGTGCCCGCGCACCTGCCAGAGCAGCACATTGACGCGCTTCTCGAGCTTGTCGGAAACGGTGACCGGCGGAATCCACATCGTCGGCGCTCCCCCATCTGTCGCGAACTGTGCAGGGTTGTCGGATAGTGCGTACGAACTAAGGATAGCCTCGCCTAATGTGTCCGACGGCCCGTCCCCGCTCGTACCCCAGGAGGCACAACAGATGAACTCGTCCGCCAAGTTTCACACCGTCCCAAAGGCGGCACTGGCCATAGCGGTCTCGGCGATGGTTGTACTGGGTGGGTGCGCCAACTCCGAGGACGGGGACGGCGGCAGCGAGTCGGGCGGCAACTCAAGCGACGGCAACGGCGAAGAACAGGCAGCCAATGACTCCGACGGCCTCATGCCTGCAGGGGAAGGCACCACCGAATACCCGCTGACCCTCCCCACTACATTCGGGGAGAGCGTGCTCCAAGAGCGCCCGGAGAGGATCGCCGTCGTCGGGCTTTCACCGAATGTCGATGCCCTGGAGGCACTCGACGTCGCGCCGGTGTACACGATCGGCCCCGATTTCGATTACGAGTGGAGCGATGAGGCGTGGCAGGAACGGATTGAGACCGTGGACACCGCCACCCGCCGGGATCCGATCAACTTCGAAGCCATTGCGCTTGCCGACCCGGACCTGATCGTGGCCAACGGAGCGGTGGCCGATGAGGCCGAGTTCCAAAAGCTCAGCGAAATCGCCCCTGTTCTGGATGCCCCGGAGGCTCCCGAGCGTCAAAGCGACCTGCCGTGGCAGGACACCCAGCGGATGGTCGGCGACGCGTTGGACCTGAGCGAAGCGGCCGAGGCCGTGGTGACCGAGGCCGAGGCCAGCATCGAAAGAATCGCGCAAGACAACGAGGCGTTCGCCGACAAGACCATCACGATGGCCTACGACTATGGCCAGGAATACGGCATCGACTATTACACCTACACCGGCGGGCCCACCGAGGAGGTCATGATCGACCTTGGCTTCAGCCCCAACCCGCTGGCAGAGGACTTCGTTGACGATCCAACGGTCTCCGATGAGAACCAGAACCTGCTGGACGCCGATGCGCTGATCATGGTCTACAGCAACGACGACGACCGGCAGACGCGCGAAGAACAGGCACTTTTCCAGGACCTGGCCCCGGTCAGCGAGGGCCGCTACCTGTCCCTGACCTTCAACGAGAACAACACGCTCGACACCGCCGATGGTGCCGAGCTGCCCAACGCGGTGTGGGTGCTTCGCGGTGGCCGCAGCGCACTGAGCATGCCGTGGGCGGTCGATGTGGTCGCGAACCAGTGGCTCGCGCAGATCGATCTCTCCTGAGGGCCCGAACGACGGCGTCGACGCCCGGTGACGACCACCACGTCACCGAGCAGGACGCACCAAACCGCCTGTACCGCCGTCGGGCATTGGGTCTCTTGGTGATCCTTGGAATCGGGTTCGTGGCCGTGATCGCCAGTCTCGCCTACGGCTCCAACCCGCTGGGCTACGGCGAGGTGTGGCGGGTGATCTGGGAGCGCGACGGCTCCGAAGCCCACACCATCGTGTGGACTCAGCGCTGGCCGCGCACCTTCGCCGGGTTGTGGGCCGGGGCCGCGTTCGGGGTGGCCGGCGCACTGATCCAGGCGCTGACCCGAAACCCGCTGGCAGACCCCGGCCTGCTCGGGGTGAACGCCGGAGCCGGGTTCGCCGTGACCCTCGGGGTAGGGATCTTTGGCCTGAGCGGGATCACCAGCTTCATTTGGGCAGCATTCGCTGGGGCCGCGGTCGCGACCGTGCTGGTCTACCTCATCGGCTCCGCCGGGCGCGGCGGGGCCTCACCGGTGACGTTGGTGCTGGCCGGGGTGGCCCTGGGCGCCGTGCTCAGCGGCTTCTCCACCCTGCTGACCTTGATGGACCCGGACACCTTCCGCGCGATTCACCGGTGGGGGCTGGGTTCGATCGCGCGCGTCCGATTGGAAGACACCCTGACCGTGCTGCCGTTCCTGGTGGTCGGCTTGCTGTTGGCGCTCAGCCTGTCCGGTGCGCTGAACTCGATCGCCCTGGGGGATGACCTCGCAGCCTCCCTGGGCACCAAGGTGGTGCGGGCCAGGGTGCTCGGCATCATCGCCGTCACCCTGCTGGCCGGCGGCGCGACCGCGCTGACCGGCGGGATCGGCTTCGTTGGATTGATGGTGCCGCACATCGTTCGCTGGTTCGTGGGGCCGGATCAGCGCTGGATCATGGCCTATGCGGCGCTGGGGGCGCCGGTGTTGATCCTTATCGCCGACGTGCTCGGGCGGGTCCTGGGCAGGCCGGGTGAGATCGAGGTTGGCATCGTCACCGCCGTCATCGGTGCGCCGGTGCTTATTGCGCTTGTCCGACGGCGTAAGGCGAGTGGTCTGTGAGCGCGTCAAGTAAGGGGACCATTAACTTCGGGTACGCCGTTCGCACGATCCGCACCGCCGGGTTTTCCGGCCGCCTTCCGATCCGGGTCAGCGCGGTTTCCGTGGGGTTGTTCGCCCTGGCCATCCTGCTCTCGCTGGTGTCCATCACCCTGGGCGACTACCGGATCTCCCTGGACCGAGTGATCGGGATCGTGCTCGGCGGCGGCGAGGGCACGGGGCGGATGATCGTGCTGCAGTGGCGGCTGCCGATCGCGATGGCGGCCGTTGTGCTGGGGGCGCTGCTCGGAGTGGGCGGGGCGATCTTCCAATCCCTGACCCGCAACCCACTGGGCTCCCCCGACATCATCGGTTTCTCCGCCGGTTCCTACACCGCCGTGGTGATCGCCATGCTGATCCTCGGCGTACGCGGCTACTGGCAGGTTGCCGGGGCGGCGATCATCGGCGGATTGCTCACCGCGGTGGCCGTGTACCTATTGGCCTACCGCGGGGGGATCCAGGGGTTTCGGCTGATCATCGTGGGGATCGGAATCTCGGCCATGCTCGGCTCGCTCAATGCCTACCTCATCACCCGGGCCGACATCGATGAGGCGATGAGCGTGGGCTTCTGGGGCGCCGGGTCGCTGCACCGCATCGGGTGGTCGAGTATGAAACCCACGCTGGTGATGGCATTGCTCATTGGGCTGGCGTGCCTGGTGCTGGGGCGCGAACTCCGCCGACTCGAACTCGGTGACGACGCCGCGATCACCCAGGGCGCACGCCCCGGTCTCAGCCGGCTGGCGCTGATCATTACCGGGGTCGCCACCGTGGCTCTGGTGACCGCCATCGCCGGGCCGATTGGGTTCATCGCCCTGGTTGCGCCGCAACTGGCCCGCCGATTGACCCGATCCCCCGGTGTGAGCCTGATCGCCGCGGCTGCGATGGGGGCGGTGCTGCTTTCGGCCGCGCACCTGCTCGGCCTCATCATCCAATCCACCTATCGACCTATCCCGGTGGGCCTGATCACCGTGTGCCTGGGCGGCATCTACCTGATCTGGCTGCTGATCCGTGAAGCTCGCACCCGATATGGAGTGAACCGATGACGTTAAGTTCTGGGGCGGCTGGTGGTGGGGCCGGGGCTGCTGGTGGTGGAGCCGCCGGTGGTGGAGGTAACGAGATTGCCGTGGACGACGCGACCATCGGGTACGACAAGCGCGTCATCTCCGCGGACCTCTCCGTGCAGATCCCGGAGCACTCCTTCACCGCTATCATCGGCCCCAACGGCTGCGGGAAGTCGACCTTGCTGCGCGCCCTGGCCCGAGTGCTGACCCCGTCTGCCGGGCGGGTGTTGCTGGATGGCAAGGAGATCGGCTCCTACCCGTCCAAGGAGGTCGCGCGCCGGGTGGGGCTCCTGCCCCAAAGTTCGCTAGCGCCCGACGGGATCCGGGTGGCGGACTTGGTCGCACGAGGCCGCGCCCCTTACCAAGGCCTGTTTCATCAATGGCGAGAATCCGACGAAACCGCGGTTACGGCGTCGTTGGCTGCCGCTCGATTGACCGACTTGTCACACCGCTTGGTGGATGAACTCTCCGGTGGGCAACGCCAGCGAGTTTGGGTGGCCATGCTGTTGGCACAGGACACTCCGGTGATGTTGTTGGACGAGCCGACGACGTTCCTAGACATTGCGCATCAGTACGACCTGATGGAGCTCTTCCGTACCTTCCATCAGCGCGGCAAGACCATCGTGGCGGTGCTGCACGACATCAACCAGGCCGCGCGCTACGCCGACCATCTGATCGTGATGCGCGATGGGCAGGTCCTCACCACGGGCCCACCTGCGCAGGTCAT
>JBMDWZ010000115.1:0-5571 GCA_048594865.1 Beutenbergiaceae bacterium | reverse complement strand
CTGGCGGCGCTATCGGCGAGCCGGGCGGCTTCGGTGATCTGCCCCGAGCCGAGCAGTCCGCGCAGCTCGTCGAGGTAGGAGGTGATCGATTCCCGCTGGGTGTTGAGCTCATCCAGGTGTCGTTGAGCCGTGCGGCGCTCGCGGTCGATCGTGGAGCGGGTATCGGTGTTCAACCGGTCGGCCTGCTGGCGTGCTTCAGACACGATGCGGTCGGCTGAACCATGGGCGTCGGCGACGATCTGAGCGGCCTGTTCTTCCGCCGTCGACCGCACCTTCTCCGCCTGTGACAGGGCTTCAGCCACCCGGGTCTCGGCGTCCTGAGCGTGCTGCTGGGCGTCGCTGATCATCTTCTCGGTGTCGGCCTTGGCTTGCGCGTGAGTAGCGGCGTCTGCCTCCTCGGCGGCCTGACGGCGGGCGGCGATTTCCAGATCGGCGTTCTCCGAGGCTTCGGCGGCGCTCTGACGATTCGCGTCGGCCTCGGCGTTTGCGGCCCGCAGAATTTCACTGGCTTCGCGCTGGGCGGTGTTGCGCAGGGTCTCGGCCTCCCGGAGCGCGTCCTCCCGGATTTGCTCGGCCTCGGCGCGGGTGGAGGTGCGCAGTTCCTCGGCTTCGGCCTCGGTGGAGGCCTTCAGCTCGCGGGCCGCGCGCTCACTATTGACCCGCGTCTGGGTGGCGTCGTTCTCGGTGTTGGCACGCAACGTGCCGAGCTCGCGATCCAAGCTGGCGCGCTTCTCGCTCAACTCGGCGTTGGTTTCGCTATCGATCCGAGCAGCCTCACGCTCGGCGGAGGAGACCAGTTCTTCGGCGCGGTTCTGGGCGGCGGAAACCGTTCCCTCGGCTTGAGTCTGTGCCGATTCCAACTGTGCGGTGGCGTCGCGGCGCGCAGCTGAGAGCACTTCGGACGCCTCGGACTCGGCCTGCTGGGTGAGTTGCTCGGCGTCGGCCTGGGCCCGCGCGGCGATCTCTCGGGCTTGGGCGTCGGCCTGGCTCAGGACGTCGGTGGACTGCTCTTCGGCCGAGCGGAACAACTGCTCGATGCGTGAGCCGAGGCCGGAGTAGGAGGGCTTATCGGCCTCTTGAAGCTGGGCCTTGGCCTGGGAGAGCTCGCCCGACAGTTGCATCTGACTGGCATCGAGGTCCTCAACCTGGCGGCGTATCTGAGCCAGCTGCTCCTGCAACGCCTTGACGTGGTGGTCGACTTGCGCTCGGTCATAGCCGCGCATGACAACAGGGAAGGTTTGGTCGGCATCAGCCACGGACTGCTCCTCGGTAGTTCGGGATGGGCGCCGAGTCTCGCTTAATCGAGTTCAGGCGCGGGGCCTACGACCCAGCCTAGCCCGTTGCAGGAAGTGACATTTTGTGGTTAGGGGCACATAGTCGTGCTAGATCACAGATAGGTCACGTATTGTGTACCGTCGCCGGAATCTATCCGGATGGCGTATCTCATGGGAGGACTACCGGCTCGTGCTTCGACGCATTTTGGCCATCGCGGTAATCGTGGTTGGTGTGTGCGCCTTGGTCGGGGCGATTGGCTCAGCTACCTTGTGGCGGCCCGCCGACCGGGTGACGACCACCCTACCGAGCGCGCCCGACGAACCGGTTGTAGTGACGGCTCCTGGCGTCTTGGACGCCGTGCACGACGTCGTGGATGTTCGCGTTGTGGGTGCGAATGATGACACCCCGATTGTGGTGGCGGTCGGTCGCGAGGCCGATGTGTACGCCTGGGTTCAGGGCACGGACTACCTGGAGGTAACCGGCCTGGGGAGCTGGGACGAATTTGAGGTCCGTTCCGTTGCCGCAGAAGACGCTGGCGACGGCGAGGGAACAGAGACCGACGACGGCACCGAAGAAGATGGCGGCGAAGGTACTGAAGGGGATGAAGGCACCGAGGGCGACGAGGGGGCCGAAAGCACTGAAGGGGACGAAAGCACTGAAGGGGACGAAGGCGCCGAGGGGGACGAGGGAACCGAGGGAGCCGAAGAAGGCGACGCCGAGGGTGCACCTGCCGCAGCCAACCCCGCAGGCTCCGACCTTTGGGTCGAGGAAGCCACCGGCACCGGTGAATTGGACTACCAGTGGACGTCGGTACCCGGACGCTGGGTGATGTTGGTTGCCAGCGATGGGCAGGAACCTGCACCGCAGTTGGAGCTCACCTGGGACCGTGAGGTCACCACCCCGTGGCTGATCCCCGGCATCATCATCGGTGTCCTACTGATTCTTATTGGCGCCGCGTGGTTGATTCTGACCACGCTGGTCAGCCGCGAGAAGGAGCGTGCCGACGCGGTGCGCGAGGAGCGGGCACTCGCTGGGGCCGAAGTCCCGGCACGGCGCGAAGCGCGTCACCGCCTTGCCTCCGATGACCGCGAACTCAGTTACGCCGAACGCCTTGGTTGGCCCAGTCCGCGAGACGATGAGGGCGGCGAACCGCAGCCCGACGAGGCCGCGCTCGATACCGACGACACCACGGCGCTCGATCCCGCCGCGGCTGGGGCGGACGACTCGGCAGCCACTGCTACTGGTACCGGCGAAGTCGTTACCCGCCGTCAGTTGCGCGAGCAAGAACGGGCACGTCAAGAGGCCGAGCGGCAGAAGTCCAAGCGCTCCCGCCGTCGAGGACGCGACCCTGAAGCGACGGCTGCGGGCAGCGCAACCGACGCGGCCACCGAAACCGGTGCGGTCAACGCGGGCACTGATCCGTCGGCCGATGCGGTTTCCGCCACCAGCCACTCGGCCAATGCCGGTACGCCGGGCTCGGAGTCGGTCGTGGCCACCGAATCTGCAGAGGTCCAAGAGGGTGACTCTGGGGCTCCGGAGTTGTCGCAGTGGGTGGCCTCGGGCCGTCGCGCGCGGCGTGAGCAAGCCGGACCGATCAACCAACCTGAGCAAGGCCCCGAACAGTCGGCGACCGCCGAGGCCCCGGCCCCCGGTTCGGGCTACACCTACGGCGCTGGCTATCCCACCGAAGAGCCCGCTGCGGACGCGAGTGCCGACCAGCCGAGTGCGGACTCGCGTCCCTTGTGGCGGAGGTTCGGTAAGCGGCAGGACGCGGTGCCGGGTCCCGTGCACGACAGCGTGGAGCCGGACTCTGCTACTCCCGAAACCGATGAACCTGCGGGCGATCCGCACGCTTCGGGTGAGCGGTGGCGCCAGACCTGGGGGATGGGTGCCTCCGATACGGGCTCCACTGGCTCCGAAGGTGACGGACCCGGGAACGGCGAGGCGACGTCGTCGGGCACTGGACATCGCTCGACCGAGTTCTCGGAGATCTCGTGGTTTGCGCAGACCGCGCAAACTGCTGAGACCACGGTGTCGGCCGAATCTGCCGATTCCGATGATCGCTCGAATGACGAGAGCGAACGGGAGGAGGGCCGATGAAGCGCGGTCGTATTGGTGCAATCGTTGTGGCTGCGGCGCTCGCCGCGGGATTGGCGGCCTGCACTCCTGACATTCCCGAGATCGAGCCAGATCCCGAAGCGACGGTGGCAGAACCGGTCCTCGACGATCCTCGACTGCTGCGGGTGTTGACCGACATCGAGGAGCGCATCGCCGAGGCCGATGAGAACTCCGACGCCGAGTTGCTCGAGCCACGGATGGATAACCCGGCGCTGCGCGTTCGTGAGGCGGAGTATCGACTGCAGTCGGCGACGGCGGGCACCGATTCCGAGACCGGGATCCAGCCGCTGACCACCGATACGCAGGTGTCGATCGTTTCGGCGACGCAAGACTGGCCGCGCACGGTGTTGGTGGTGACGCACATCCCCGATGGTGCGAACACGCCGCTGCTTGTGGGTTTGCGGCAGGAAGCGCCGCGGGATGCGTACAAGATGTTCTCCTGGGTGCGGATGCTCCCGGAGGTCACCATGCCTCAAACGGAGATCCCCGAGGTTGGCAGCGTGCCCGTGGCCCCGGACTCCGAAGACTTCATGGTGTCGCCGAATGCGGCCCTTGAGCAGTACGCCGACGTGCTCACCAATCGTGGGGACAGCGAGTTCGCTGGCGACTTCGTCGAGGAGCCCTTCCGGGAGTTGGCCGGCGAAGAGGTGCAGTCCTTGGCCGACGGCGTTGATGAGGCAGGGCGCTTCAACCACAACACCGAGGTGCTGGACGAAGAGCCCCCCGTGGCAATGCAAACCGCCGACGGCGGCGTGATCGTGGTCGGTTCGTTGCAGACGACGTATGCGTTCACCAAGACCGAGGCTGACGGCGAGCTTGAAGTTGGGGGGCAGTTGGCGGCGTTGTCGGAGAGCGACGGCGTTGTGAACGAAAGTCTCCGTGGGACCTACGATGTGATGGTGTCGCTTTACGTGCCACCGCCCAGTGACGATGCCCAGATCACGGTGATTGGCGTTGAGCGCGTTCTAGCGTCCGTCTCTGAGGAGTAGAGCCTCCACCGTGCGATCCAGCGAGGAATTGTAATGAGTCAGCGTTCAGTCAACCTGCAGGGTGCGATCGACCTTTCGAGTCTCGCCGCTCCGCCTCAGACGGCCGCGGAGGCTGCGGCCACGGACTCGCCTGCCGTCATCGACGTGACGATGCAGACCTTCCAGGAGCTGGTGCAGCGTTCGAGTCAGGTGCCGGTTGTGATCGACCTGCGCTCGACTCGTTCGCCGTCTTCGGTTGAGTTGAGCGCGCTGCTGGCGAAGATGGCCAAAGAGTACGGCGGGCGGTTCCTGCTTGCTCGCGTTGATGCTGACGCGAACCCGCAGATCGTGCAGGCGTTTCAGGTTCAGGGCGTACCGACCGTTGTGGCGGTGCTCAATGGCCAGCCATTCCCGCTGTTCCAGGGATCGGCTCCGCAGGAGCAGATCCGTGCGGTCTTGGACGAGGTGCTGAAGGTCGCTGCCGAAAATGGTGTGACCGGCAAGGTCGAAGGCATGGACGACGAGGCCCAGGAGGTCGAGGAGGAAGTGGTCGAAGAGCCGCTTCCGCCGCACATCCAGGCCGCGTATGACGCGCTGGAGAATGACGACCTCGACGGCGCCGCCGACGCTTTTCGCGAAGCGCTCAAGGAGAACCCGTCCGACGGTGAAGCCAAGGCCGGACTCGCCCAGGTCGAATTGGGCCAGCGGTTGAACGATGTGGACACAGACGCCCTGCGTCCGACGCTCGAGGACCCGAACGTCGGTGACCTTGATGCCAAACTGCAGGCGGCCGACGTCGAGGCTGCGAGTGGGCAGTTTGAGCAGGCCTACACACGGCTGATCAACGTCATCCGAGTGACGTTCGGCGACGACCGTGAGACTGTGCGCAAGCGCCTGCTCGAGTTGTTCTTGCTCGTGCCGGAGGACACCCCCGAGCTGCTCAAGGCGCGCCGGGACCTCGCTACCGCGTTGTTCTAGGCACGCTGGGATCTCGCTCCTGAGTTGTTCTGGGCGCGCTGAGGCCATCTTTCGGGCGCGCGCGGTCGCCTAGTTGGTGATGCCGGTTGATGCGGTCAGAAGGGTGGGTCGTCGTCGGGGCTGGTGGTGTTGCTTCGGGGTCGGTTGCTCCGGTTTCGGCCTTGGGCTTTTCGGTTTGAGGGGTGTTGGCCGGTTCTGCCGTGGCTCGTCTTGGTTGCGTGCTGGCTGTTGT
>JBMDWZ010000114.1:0-12475 GCA_048594865.1 Beutenbergiaceae bacterium | reverse complement strand
CAACGTGCCCACCTCCCATCCTGGATGGGTTGAGGCCGGGCTCGGCGCTGGGAAGTTGGCGGTCGCACCGTGGCTGCCAGGCTTGAGCTACCTAGAGCTCGGGCACCGCCGGGTACGCGACTCCTGGGTGGCCAAAATGCTGGCCCTGGGCTCGGAGTTGCAGCAGATCGACACCAAGCTCCCCCAGCAAGCTCATGTGGTGCTCGGCAGCAACCGGGCCGGGGACACCGTGGTTCATCTACTCAATCGGTCTGGGGACGCCCCGCAACGTTTCACCTCCACGCTGCCGATAGCTGGCGCCACACTCCGGGTCAGAGTTCCACAAGCTCCCACGACCGTTCAGGCATTGGTGGCGCAGACCGAGCCCCAGTGGACCCATCGCGACGGCTACCTGGAGATCACGACCCCTGAGCTAGGACTGTTCGAGGTGCTGCACCTAACTTTTGAAGGCGCTTGAGTAGCACCGCCGGTTAGCCCAAACTCAGGTCAGCAACGAGCAAGAAGTGATCTGAGGCAATCGTGCCCTGCTGGCGGTCGCCGTCGAAGTTGCCGACGAGCTTCCACCGCTCCACCTCGAATTCGTCGGAAGCGAAGATGTAGTCGATCCCGGAGCCCAGCTGATCCTGCGGCCGCACGTCCACCGAGGTGTCGAAGCCGTTGTAGGTGCTGTATTGGCCATTGATGACCTCATTCGCACGAACGCCGCTGCCATCCCAGGTGCCAGGGAGGTGACCGAGCGTGTCGCTCCACCCCGCCTCAGCCATCAGGGCCAGCATCGCCTCGCCCTGATCGGTAAACTTGGATGCATTGAAATCGCCGCCGATCACCACCGGCAAGTCTCCAGCGATACCAGCCACGACGTCCCGCAATTCCTGGGCCTGGCGGAGCGCCAGGTCTCGGTCTGCGGGCGATAGGTGCGTGGTGACGAACATGAACTCGGCGCCGGTTTGGACCTGGCGGAAGCGTGCCCAGGCAAGAGTCCGATCGTTCTCGTCGATGCGGTTAGTGAAGGAGTGGCTGCCGTAGTCCAGCACCTGCAGCCGGTCGGTTCGGTAATAGATCCTGTTGTCGTTCGCGCCGTGCCGCTCGGTGTCGGTGACCTCCCAGGGCCCGTTGTCACGCAGCGCATCACGCACGTCCAGGAACTGGCTGTTATCCCCCACCAAGCTCTCGGCATATAACCCGCTGTCCACCGGATTGGCCTCTTGCACGCCGACCACGTCCAAATCCGTGCGGGTGATCTGATCCACCACCACCGGCAGTCGCGCCGCCCACTGCTGGTTCGGCGCGTGCTCCGGATCGGTGAACACCCCGGCAACGTTGAAGGTTCCGGCTCGCAGCGTGTCGAGATCGGTGCGTGGCGCGACGTTGTCGTCATTGCTACCGGACGACGACGTCTCGCCAGCTGGTGGGTCCTGCTCACCTTCGGAGTTCTCATCTTGGGAATGCTCTGTTTGGGTGTCTTGGCCGTCGGTGTTCTCGTCTTCGGAACTGCCGTTGCCCGCATTGTCCGCATTGCCCGCTTGGCCGTCTGCGGTGACTTCGCCTGCGCTACCCGCACTATCGCCGTCCTCGCCTGCGCTACCGGCGCTACCGCCGTCGTCGTCATCGGCTGTGACCTCGGTACTCGCGCCGATCTCCAGATCGGAAGCATCCACGCTGCGCACCAGGTCCGTCGACTGGCTCCAATCCCCCGACCGCTCACCGGTGGACGCGTCCGCCACCGCGACGCGGAAGTGGTACTCCTGCGACGCGGGCAGGTCATCGAGCGTCGGGGCCGTGGACTCCACGTAGACCTGTTCGACGTCGGCGCCGTCTGCTCCGTCGTCGCCGTCTGCCCCGTAGGCCCTGGCGGTGATCTCGACGATGTAGGCGCTCGCGCCGGCGACCTCGTGCCATTGCAGATCGATGCCGTCGTCGGCAAAGGCGGGGGCCGCCGACCATTGCGGCACATCCGTCGCCAAGGTGGAGACCTAAAAGGGCCGGTGATAGTTGGTGTTCGCGCGGTCCACGCCTTCCGGCACTACCTGGAACCAGTAGTCGGTTTCGGGTTCCAGTTCGCTCACGGTTGCGGATGCCTCATCGACCTCGTGAACGGCGGGGTCCTTGTCCTCGGGATCCTCGCCTACGTACACGCGGTAGTGCTCGGCCCATTGCGAATCGTCCCACTCCAGGGAGACCGAAGATCGGGTGCGATCGACCACCTCCGGGGTGTCACCAAGGCTGGACTCCCCTCCCAAGACGCCTGAAGCGTCCGAGATCTCCACGACGTTGGACGTCAGGCCCTCGCTACTAGCGTTCAGGGGACTGGCGAACCAGAGCCCTGTCCGCCGATGAGAAGGATGAGGGCACTAAAGGCAGCCCGGATGCGCCAGCCGATACTTGGCTTCGATGTGTGTCGACCCATAACTTCGAGCGGTGCAGACATCCCACGCGGCTGCCCTGGTGGGCGCCGCCGGGCGCGGATCCGCGCTCGAACCCCCTCGCTTGCTGTTCGGTGCGCCGGCCCTGCCCCCTCGGCTCCGCCCCGTACTGCGGATGGCCGGCACGCGTTCACAGTAGGGGGCGACGGCGGATTCCTCAAGGCCCCGGCGGCGAGGCGCTCAGTCTCGAGCACGGCGCTCAGTCTGGCGAGGCGCTCAGTGCTTCCGGTGGAGCGCTCTGGTACCCGCGGTGCGCTCTGCCTCCGGCGAGGTTTCTTCGCGGCGTTTATCCACAGTTCGGTCGTCCGAGAATCCTCTGTCCACAAATTTCTTTTGGGTATGGCGGTTGTCATACCCACGTTCTAGAGTGGGACACATGTACGAAGCAGCCGTTCCCCCGGAACCCGAAGCCACTGACGCCAGTCAGCACGGCTCGGGTCAGCACGGCTCGGGTCAGGTTGGCGCTCGACGCGCATTAGTTCTCGGACCAGCGGACGCAGCTGCGCGTACGCGCGCATGGCGAGAGGAGACCCGAATCCTGCCTCGGGGGGCCGTGCTCGATGGCGCAGCGCCCACCCCGGATTCCACCGAAGAGGAGATCGCCGCCTACCTAGGCCCCTATCCCAGCCCAGAAGACGTCGAGGACTTTTTTTTAGCGTCATGGACTGGCTGCCGGAACTCAGCGAGGAAGAGGACTCCCAAAAAGAGTGTGACCTGAGCCAGACCTCCCCCGTTGTCGGAGGTGGTTGGGAGCTGCCACCCACGAGTGAACGGCTTCCGGTCGGCGTAGCCCCCTTGGTCACAGGAAAGGTCGCTGATGTCGGGCATCTCGCACGCACTCCTGCCACCGCGGCCACGATGGCCGATCTCCTGGCACTCGATGTAGATGCCACCGACCCCTACACACTCATCGAGGCGATTGCCGCCTGGCGCCGAGTGGAGTCCCAGGCCAGCTACCACGTCCGGACGCTTGCGGCGGAGCTGGCCAAACGCCCCCAGGTTTCCATGTTCAAGCATCCAGAGTTGGATGCGGCCGCCAAACTCACCAATCCCGTTGCCGCCACCGAGATTTCCTTTCGGCTCGGCGTCACCCGGCAGCAGGCCACCGCGTTTATCGACGCGGGCACCACGATGACCACCGGGTCGGGCATCTGCACCGGAGACGCCTTGTCCGATGGTGTGATCGATGCCCGAAAGGCCGACGTCCTCATCAGTTCCACTAAACATCTGCCGGCCGAGTTGTCGTTCGACGCCCAAAACGAGGCCCTCGACCTCGCACCGGGATGCACGGTCCCGCAATTACAGCGTCACATCACGCGGATCATCGCAAATCTGGATCCCGAGGATCACCACACGCGGCATCGTCGAGCCCGCCAGTAGCGGCGCGTGAGTCCGCCGCGCCCGCTCCCGGACGGAATGGCGTCGACCTCGATCACCTGGCCCGCCACCGATGCCCATTCGATGCACCTGGCCCTCGAGGCGGCAGCTCGAAGCGCAAAACACGACGGTGACTCGCGCACCCTTGACCAGCTGCGGACGGACGCGCTGGCCGCGATGGCGCAGAACGCGCTCGTGACCGGGCGAATCGGGCAAGCGCCCGCACACCGCCAGGCCGAGTCACCCTTCGGCCCGATCAAGCCAGCGTCGCCCAACACCGGCGAATCGTCCGCGCCCGGGCCCGGCCCGGGCAAGCCCGGGCCAATCACCGTCGAGTCTGGGTCAGACCTGGGCAAGCCTTGGCCAGACTGCTCCGGTCCTGCGGCTGTCAGCGCCGCGCCCGGTTCGATCTTCGGCCTGGCCGCGAACGTGGACTGTTCCCAAGACCCGATCGACTGTCCGGGAGGGTTTGCCGAGGTCGAACAGTTCATCCTCGGCGCGGTCGGGGGTGCCCCGGCCCAGATCCGCATCACCATGCCGCTGAGCGTCCTCATGGGGCTCTCGGATTCCGGCGCCGAGCTGGAGGGTTATGGCCCGATCCCCGCAGACGTCGCCCGAGCGCACGCCGCGGGCGGAGTCTGGAAACGCATGGTCACCGATCCGGTGACCAATCGTCCCGTCGAGCGCTCGCCGATGACGTATACGCCACCGGCCTGGTTACGAGAGCAGATCCTTGCCCAGATTCCCTACTGTGTCGCGCCCACGTGCAACACGTCCTCGCGGCACGCCGATCTAGACCACGGGATCCCATTCCCCCAGGGCCCAACCGAGGCGTGGAATCTGCATCCGCTGTGCAGGCATCACCACGTCCTTAAGACCCATAGCGACTTGGACTACTCCGCCCCAGAGACCGGCACCTACCGGTGGACCACCCCGGCGGGCCACACCTACCTCGTTGAGGGTGGCAAGACCATCCATATTCCGGCCACCGAAGATCCCGACCCGCCGCCCTTCTAGGAAGTGCACCGGTCTCGAGGCTGGCACCCCGCCGCGAGAGGAGCACCCCGCCTAGGCAGGTGCCGTTTCGAGACGAGCACCCCGCCTAGGCGGGCACCGACCCGAGACGGGCGCTACACCTAGGCAGGCACCGACCCGGCGCCTACCCTGCGCTGGCACCATCGATGCTCTGCGGCACCTCGGCGCCCGCGCCTTCACGCAGGGGCTCTGGCAACAGATGCGTCGGCAAGTTTTGGAACGCCACCGGGCGAAGGAACCGCTCGATCGCCGCTGTCCCAACCGAGGTGGTCAGTGGTGCGGTGGTCGCCGGGTATGGGCCTCCGTGGTTCTGGGCGTAGGTCACCGACACTCCCGTCGGCCACTGGTTCCAGATGACCCGTCCGGAGATTCCCGCCAGTGTCTCGACCAGTTCGGAGACCGGGCAGTCGTCCTCACCGAAAATAGACGTCGTCAGTTGTCCCTCGAAACTGGCGGCTGCACTCAACGCTTGCTCCCAGTCGGCGTACTCAACCACCAGCGCGGCCGGTCCAAAGCATTCGGCCTGCAAGACCTTCGGATCTTCAAGCAGCGCTTTGGCCGTGGTGAGCAGAAGGGTCGGAGCCTGGCCGGCGTCCTGCGGCTCACCCTGAGCGATCTCACTGACGTCGGCGTGGTAGCGCAGCTCACCGAGCACCCGGGTGTACCCCTCCTCGATGCCCGTATTGAGCATCGGGTGCACCGCGGGCAAAGTACTGCTTCGAAGCGCCTTCGCCAGCTCCGAGTCCGCAGGTACGAACAGGGTGCCGGGCTTGGTGCAGAACTGTCCGGCGCCCATTGTGTAAGAGCCGATAAACCCTTCGGCGATCTCAGCGGCCCGCTCGGTGGCGGCCTTCGGGGTGACGAACACCGGGTTGTTGCTGCCCAGTTCACCGTAGAACGGGATCGGGTCCGGTCGGCTCACGGCCAGGTCGAACAGCGCACGGCCGCCGGCGATCGATCCAGTGAACCCGGCGGCTTTGATCCGCGAGTCCTGAATCAGCGCCGCTCCAGCATCACGCCCATGCACCACGGCGAAGGTTCCCTTCGGTGCACCAGCACCTTCCAGTGCCCGCTGCACGAGACTGCCGGTCAGATCGGACAGTCGCGGGTGCCCAGGGTGCGCCTTAAGAATCACTGGGTTACCGGCTGCCAACGCTGAGGCGGTGTCGCCACCGGCCACGGAGAACGCAAACGGGAAGTTGCTGGCCGCGAATACGGCCGTCGGTCCAACCGGGCGCAGATAACGGCGCAGGTCCGGACGCGGGGCACCCATCGGCCATTGCGCATCGGGGTGATCAATTCGCACTTGCAGGTATGAACCGTCTCGGATTGTCTCGCCAAACAGTCGCAACTGGAATGCGGTGCGCTTCAGTTCACCTTCCAGGCGCGCCTGGGGAAGATTCGTCTCGGCCTTCGCCACCTCGATGAGTTCCTCGGCAGAAGACTCCAACGCGGCGGCGACGGCTTCAAGCGCCTGCGCCCGTGCGGGTCCGGTCATGGCACCGAAGGGGCCTGCGGCCCGTTGCGCGGCGGCCAGCATTTCCTCAAGTTGCGCCGATGGCGTGGTGAGGTCGGTCTCGGACTCTGGTCGCATTACTGCTGCTCCTTCATTCCCGTGGTGGGTGATTCGGTTTCTACGTGTTCGTCCGGGGCCGGGCTAACGGGCCGGGTCCCGGCGAGGTCTGCAAACGTGATGGGTTGGGCGATCGGCCGCTTGCTGGTGGTGGTGAGCGGCCGGTGTGCAGCCGTGATGTCGCGGGACTCGGGCTCGGTTGCACAAACGGCGGCCAACGCGCACATCCGGCCCTGGCACCAGCCCATCCCCACGCGGCTCACGCCTTTAAGTCCGCGCGGGTCACGTGCCCCGAGCGATGCCGTCGCGTTCTTTACTTCTGACCACGGCACCTCTTCACAGCGGCACACCACGGTCTGCGGCGTCAGCCACCCGGCCCAGTGCGCCGGAATCGGATGCGCCGTGTGCATCGCCTTGGCGAAGGTCTGATGACGACGGCGCCTGGCGCGCACGGCCCGCATGGCCGGTACGGCGCGCCCCAGAACGTCCGACGCGGCGGCCGCCCCGGCGACCGTCCCCTGGGCCACCGCGCTGGTCGCGCCGGCAACCCCAGTAATCTCACCGGCCAAGTACAGGCCCGGCAGGTCCGAACGCTGATCGCCGTCGACAGTCCCCACCAGTGACCCATCGACGTCCACTCGGGTGCTGGCGCCGACCTGTGTCAGTAACTCGGTCTGCGGGGTGAATCCCCATCCAAGTCCAAGCACGTCGACGTCGGAGATCACCTCGAGCGAGTCCGGTCTCGGGTGGCCATCGCGGCCCAGGCGAGCGACGGAGACGCTTTGAACCCGTGCCGATCCGTGGACCTCCACGACGGCCGAACCGGTGCGGACGCTCACCTTGTGCCGTGCGAGCAGTGCGGCGTACCCGGCGCCTTCGATCACCTTATCCGGGACCAAGGCTCCCAGGGCACCGCGGGGTACCCAGGCCGAAAGCCGTGACGACTCGACCACCGCGGCGACGTTCGCCCCGGCCCTGAGAACGGATGCTGCCGCCGAAAGCAGGAAGGGCCCGGTCCCGGCGATCACTACCCGCTGTCCGGGACTCACCCCTTGAGTCTTAATGAATGCCTGCACTCCCCCGGCCGCCATCACGCCCGGCAAGGTCCAACCAGGAACCGGAAGCTGCCGGTCGTAAGCGCCCGGGCACAGCACCAGACGTTCGGCGTGGATCTGAATCGCGCCGCCGTCGCCGCCCTGCTGGGCCGCCAACTCAGGAGTGGCACCCGCATGGATGAGGTACCCCTCGCCGTCGGACCGTGTAACTGACCAGACCTGCGTGCCACTGCGGTACTCGATCAGTCCATGGGACTCAAACCGCTCCACATTGGAGACAAGCTTGCGGTAGGTCGACCAGCCGTGATGAAGCCCCGCAGGAATCTGGTCCTTCAGCGCCGGGTCGGCGTTGCGCCAGTACTGGCCGCCGGTACGTGGCGCGGAGTCCAGCAGCAGGACGCGGACTCCGGATCCGGCAGCGCTCACCGCTGCCGCCAGACCTGCGGGCCCAGCGCCGATGACCACGAGCGGGCGCCGCACCAGTGCCGCGGCGGCCGTTACCTCAGTCATCGGAGGGTCCTTCGGCATCGGAGGGTCCTTCGGGTGCTGCCTCGGTCTGCACGACCATCCCCTGCGCAACCGGAACCAGGCACGCCCGAACCGGTGATCCGCCGTCGACCCTTACCAGGCAGTCGAAGCACACGCCGATCCCGCAGAACAGACCCCGAGGCTCGGAATCCTTGCGGGTAGCGCGCCATGCGAGACGGTCGCGCTCGATCATCAGCGCGGCTGCGACCGTGCGCCCGGCCGGCACACGGAGCGGTTCGCCGTCGACGGTCATGGTGATCTCGGTACTCATGCCTCCGCCCCCATACCGGCCAGCTCGAAGCGCTCCGGTGCGAATGCCGCCAGCGCAAGGTCCGGGACATCGCCACTAATCGCCTGTGCGATGAGCTTTCCGGTGCCCACGGACAGCCCGATACCGGCGCCCTCATGTCCGCACGCGTGCCAGAGTCCCGGGGCGCGCGGGTCGGGCCCGATGACCGGAACGTGGTCGGGGCTGTAGGGCCGGAAGCCGAAGTAGTGCCGCAACAGACGCACCTGGGCCAAGAATGGGAACAACGTGATGCCCTGCTGCGCGATCAACGCCAACGCCTCGGAGTTCACGCGGTCATCGAAGCCAACGCGTTCGCGCGAGGAGCCAACAAGAATCGTCCCCGATGGGGTCCCTTCCACCACCGGAGATGCCTGCAGCGATTCATCGGAGCTACCCACGTTGTCGATGTATTCGGCCGCGTAGACCTTGTGATGTATCCGCGGCGGCAGTGGCTCGGAGACCAGCACGTAGCCTCGCCGGGGCGCGATCGGGACATCGACGTCTGCCAAGGCCGCCACCTGCCCAGACCAGGGACCAGCGGCGTTGACCACCGCTGCTGCGGTGAATGTTCCCGAGTTCGTCCGCACTCCCGTGATGGCCTCACCGGCCCGTTCGAAGCCCAGCACCTCGGTGCCGGTGAGAACCCGCGCACCACCCTCGGTGGCCATCGCCATCAGGTGCGCGGTGAGCAACATCGGCATCACTTGGCAGTCCTGCGGGTAGTAGGCCGCCCCCAACGCCGCATCGGTCACAAACGGCTCATGCTGGCGCAGGGTTTCGGTATCGATCTCTTCGACTTCGATGCCGTGCTCGCGTTGGGCGGCCAGCGCCCGTTGCAGCGAAACCATCGACGACTCCGCCGAGGCCACGATGATTCCGCCCTTACGTTCAAATTCCCAAAGATGGGCGAACTCCGCGAGCTCACCGTGCCACAGGGACAGGGAGTACGTCGCGAGGTCCAGTTCGGGGCCGCGTTCCTTGTCCGAGACCAGGATGTTGCCCTCGCACCGTGAGGACGTCCCACCAGCGATCTCATCACGATCGATGACCAGCACCGACAGTCCCGACCGCGTGCAGAAGTACGCGATGGCAGCGCCAACAGCGCCAGCACCGATGACGATAACGTCCGCCGGGCCAGCTGAGGAAGAAGGTGGCACCGCTATCCCGACCGACCGCTGTTGTTTTCTAGAAGCGTCTGGTTCTCTAGAAGCGTCTGCGACCCGTCGTGCTTCCCCGTGCCCTGCGACCACAACCTCGAGGTGTGCCCAAGGTGGGTGAGGATGAGCTCGTAGGTGCCGTCCTCATCGCCCGCCTGAATCCGGTTGAGCAGTTCGTTGTGCTCCTGGGCAGATTCCACCAGGACTCCGGCCTCGGCGAGCGGACGCAGGGCCTTCAGCCGGGTCTGTCCGCGGAGCTTCGTGGCCAGGTCAACGAGCATCGTGTTGCCCGAGTACTGCAGCAGGGCGGCGTGAAACTCGCGGTCCTCGGTGAGGTAGGCACGCAGGTCCCCGGCCTGGGCGGACTTACCGATCCGGTTGGCCAGCTCGTGCAAGGCGGCGAAGTCGGCATCCGGGATCTTGCCGACCAGGGAACGCACCACCGGGGCTTCGAGAAGCTGGCGCACTTCGGCCATCTGCTCTAGATCCCGCAGGGTCATGGTGGTGACCCGGAATCCCTTGTTCTTCACCGGCGTGACCATGCCTTCGGCGGCCAGGTCCATCATCGCTTCGCGCACCGGAGTTGCCGAGACGCCGAGCGGTTCGGCTAAGGCCGGTGCCGAGTACAGCTCGCCCTCGTTCAGGTCCCCCACGATGATCGCGGTTCGTAGAGCCTCGGTGACGCTGCTGCGCAGAGACTTGTATTGCTGAATGCTGTGCAGCGGAATGTCCTGCGTCAATGCCATCGTGCTCTCCAACCTTGGGGTAACCCAAACCCTACTGAGTTCGACTCGCGCCGCATCATAGGTCGAAGCCCTCGGGATACGGATCGGTGGGGTCCAGGAAGTACTGGGCGGTCCCGGTGATCCAGGCGCGTCCGGTCACTTCCGGCACGACGGCGTCCAAGGAACCGACGGTGGTGGCGTCGGTGAGTTTTCCGATGAACCGCGAGCCGATGAAGGACTCGTTGACGAACTCGGCACCCAAATCGAGCTCACCGCGTGCATGCAATTGCGCCATCCGTGCACTTGTGCCTGTGCCGCACGGCGAACGGTCAAACCAGCCAGGGTGGATCGCCATCGCGTGCCTGGAGTGTTGCGCCGTTGAGCCGGGCGCCTCCAGGTACACGTGGTGACAACCCCGAATGTCGTCGCGCTGCGGATGAACCGGCTCATCGGCCTCGTTTATCGCGGCCATGATGGCAAGTCCAGCGTCCAGCAGTTCGGTCTTGGCTGCTCGGTCGAACGGCAAGCCAAGATCCTCGGTACGCACGATCGCGTAGAAATTCCCACCAAATGCCAAGTCGTAAGGCACGACGCCGAGCCCGGGTACCTGCACGTTGGCACCTAGCCGTGTGGCAAAGGACGGCACGTTTCGAAGGGTGACCGAGGTCGCCTGGCCATCGGACACGGCCACGGTGGCCTCAATGAGGCCCGCCGGTGTCTCTAGCTTGATGGTGGTGACCGGTTCGGTGACCTCCACCATGCCGGTCTCCACCAGCACGGTGGCCACGCCCATCGTGCCGTGCCCGCACATTGGCAAAAGCCCGGAGACTTCGATGAACAGCACACCCCAGTCCGCTTCGGGATGGGTGGGGTGTTGCAAGATCGCCCCGCTCATGGCGTTGTGCCCGCGGGGTTCGCGCATCAGCAGGCGCCGGATGTGGTCGGAGTTCTCCATGAACCACAACCGGCGCTGCGCCATGCTGTCCCCGGGGATCACGCCGACGCCACCGGTGATCACACGGGTGGGCATGCCCTCGGTGTGGGAGTCGACGGCATGAAACACGCGGGAAGTTCTCACTTGTACCCCTTGGCCACGGCCCTTTCGGTGTCCTTGGTGATGGACTCGTGCATCCATTGTTCCAGAGGCCCACGAGGCGGACGGCACGGGCCGCCCTTCATGCCAACGATGTCCATGGACAGCTTGATGGCCTGCACGAATACGGTCTTGGAGTCCCACCGCATCAGGGAGTGCAGGTCGGTGTAGAGCTCCTTGGCGCGAGGCAGATCGGCGGGATCGCCGGAGGTCGAGAGGCGGAACAGTTCCACGGTGATCTGGGGAATCATGTTGGGGTAGCCGGCAACCCAGCCCACTGCCCCGGCGATCCCGGTTTCCAGCACCGTGTCGTCGGTACCGATGAGGATGTCCATCTCGGGGGCAAGTTCTTTGATTTCGTACGCACGGCGCACGTCACCGGAGAACTCCTTGACGCCCACCATGTTGCCTTCGCCGTGAATCCGCGCGATCAGTGAGGGCGTGAGGTCCACCTTGGTGTCGATCGGGTTGTTGTACCCGACCACCGGAAGACCGACCTCACCGGCGAGCCGGAAGTGTTCAACCACTTCCTCCTCATTGGCGCGGTAGGAGTTCGGCGGCAGCAGCATGAGCGCCTGGGCACCAGCTTCAGCGGCCTGGTTCGCCCAACGCTGGGTCTCCAAACCTCCATAAGCGCCGACGCCGGGCATCACGGTAAAGCCATCCGGTGCGGCGTCGATGGCTACTTCAACCACCTTGGCGCGCTCGGCGTCGGTCAGGGTCTGGTACTCGCCCAACGACCCATTGGGAGCGACTCCGTCGCACCCGTTCTCGGCGAGGAACTGAACATGCTCACCGAAAGTGTCGAAGTCTACGGACAGGTCGTCGTTGAAAGGCAAGGCGGTCGCTACGATCACGCCGTGCCAGGGCTTGCGCTCGCTCATTCGCGCTACTCCTCTGATCGCCACGCCAATGGGGGCGACCTACGTCACGGTGCAGACCTTCTGCACATGACAACCAGTCTCGACTAGTCATCTCAGCATGTCAACTGTGACATTGCACTGTCTCAAGTAGGGTGAGTGAGATGGCGCTTTCACCACCACGAACCAGCCATCCACCGCGAACCAGCCATTACCCGCGAACCAAAGGAGCCACCCCGTGAGCCACCAGTCGAACCAGACGGATGCCGGACAGACCTTGCACGCGCTGATCGCATCCGAGTGGGAGTGGCGCAGCGGCGAGCTCGGGCCCCAGGTCGTTGGCGACCCCACGCACGTCAC
>JBMDWZ010000113.1:0-3335 GCA_048594865.1 Beutenbergiaceae bacterium | reverse complement strand
GGTCTGTTCGGGGGTACCCAGGGCGCCGGCGACGTTGCCCTGCCACAGCAACTGCAACACGGTCAGCGGCATCTTGATCAGTTGCGGAAGGGTGCTGGGGGTAGCGGTGGCCTGAGCGCCGGGCTGGCCGTAGCCCGCTGGCGCGGCTCCCGGCTGGCTGTAGCCGGCCGCGGGGTCGGGCTGGCTGTAACCCGACTCGGGGTCGGGCTGGCTGTAACCCGCCGCGGGAGGGGCGTAGCCCTGCTCGGGCTGGCCCTGATACCCCTGCTGGCCCTGATACCCCTGCTGGCCCTGATACCCCTGCTGGGGCTGTGCATAGCCCTGCTCCGCCTGGCCGGCCTGGTCGTACCCACCCTGGCCGTACTCCGCTTGGCCATATTCCCCCTGGCCGTACTGGCCGGAATCCTGCGAGGACTGCGGATATTGCCCCGCCTCGGACTCGGGACCGGGCGACTCGGGACCGGGCGACTGGGGACCGGGAGTCTGGGGATCAGGAGCGTGCGGAGGCTGCGCCGTCGGCTGCTCACCTTCGTGATCTGAGGGCTGCTCGCCGTGCGGGGGGTGTCCTTGGGATTCGTTACTCAACGGCCTTCTCCGGATGCTAAATAGTTTCGTAGGCTCGGGCACTGTATCGGAGTTATCCGAAATACCACCGGCCGACTCTAGTGCTTAGTGTGGCCGCATGCGGTCACCGGAGGAATCGCCACCGCCCGGCGCGCCGCAAGGTAGGTTCGACTGATGATGCAATCGCCAATTCTGGACTACCTCGACGGCATCCTCGAGCAGACCTCAGGAATCGATTCCGGCCACAACGCCGACTACATTCCCGAACTCGCCTCCGCCGATTCCGACCGGGCAGCGATCGCGATCTGCACGGTCAACGGCACCGTGTACTCCCGCGGAGACGTCGAGGACACCTTCAGCATCCAATCGATGTCCAAGCCCTTCGCCTACGCCCTGGCCATCGAGGACCGGGGTCTGGACCGGGTGCTGGACGCGGTGGGGGTGGAACCGAGCGGCGAAGCCTTCAACGAACTCTCGCTCGATCCGGAGACTGGCCGCCCACGCAACCCGATGATCAATGCCGGGGCGATCGCTACTCACGCCCTCATCGATGAGTCCGAGATGTCTGGCAGTGAGCGGATGCTGCGGCTGTACTCCCAGTTGAGCGACCGGACCGTGGAGCTCGATGAGGGCTTGGCACAGTCCGAACTGGACACCGGCCAGCGGAACCTGGGCCTGGCGTATCTACTCGCCGCCAAAGAGCGGTTACCCGCCCACCCCGAAAAGGCCGTGGAGGGGTACATCCGGCAATGCTCGGCGCTGGTCAGCGTCTGCGACCTCGCGCTGATGGCCGCCACCTTGGCCAACGGCGGCGTGCAACCCAACACCGGGGAGCGGGTTTTGGACCGGCTCACCGTCCGCCAGGTGCTGAGCGTGATGGCCTCCTGCGGCATGTATGACGCCGCCGGTGACTGGTTCACCACGGTGGGCATCCCCGCAAAGAGCGGAGTCGCTGGCGGGATCATCGGCGTCCTGCCCGGCCAGGTGGGCGTCGCGGTGTTTTCCCCGCGGCTGGACTCTCACGGCAACAGCGCACGCGGTGTGGAGATGATGCGGCTGATGTCCGAAGACATGGGCCTGCACCTCATGGAGGCCAGCCGGCCGGCGCGCTCAGCGATCAGGGAGGTGTACTCCAAGGAACTGAACGGCGAACCCACCACCGTGTACGTCCTGCAGGGAGACATGGTGCTCTCCGGTATCGAGTCCCTGGTGAAGGAACTCATCGACCATCCGCCCACCGAGCGAACCGTGCTGTTCGACATGAGCCGGGTGGATGAGGTCGCACCGGTGGCACGCCGAACCGCGGCGCAGATGGCCACCAAACTCATCGACACCGGCCACCGGATCATCCTGGTGGACCCCGACGGCACCGTGCCGCAGTTCGCTGACTCCGAGGGCCGCGATGTCACGTGGTGGACCCCCGAGGAGTTCCGAGCGGCGCTCGGAGTCTCCTAAGCCCTAGAGTTCCTCGCCGCGCGCCGGCGCATTGGCCGCGGCGATCACGTCCCGTACGTCCTGCGCGGTGAAGCCCAACCCGAACGTGGTCAGCTTCATCACCGGCATCTGCGCGATCATCGCCGCCATCTCCGGCGCGTTTTGCACCGAAGCTGGGGCGTGCTCACGCAACCGAGCGATGGCCGCCGAGGCCACTGGGTGGGCGGCCCATTCGGCGACCGTGGAGTCTTCGGTGAGCGGGTCGATGATGCCATCGCCCTCGGAGGTGAACACCTGCTGCAGCCGGATATCCCGGCTCGAGGCGCCGACCTGCACCCGGTAGTCACCGGCGTCCACCTGCCACCGCTCGGCGCGGGTGTTCCACCGAGACAAATCCCGCGGTGATAGTTCGAACCTGACCGTCCGGCTCTCCCCGGCCTGGAGGCTGACCTTGGAAAAGCCGCGCAGCTCGCGAACCGCACGCGCTGCGGACTCATCGGGCCCGCCGAGGTAGAGCTGGACCACCTCCGCACCCCCTCGATCGCCGGTATTGGCAACGGTGACGCTGACCTCCCGGGTACCGGCCTCGCCGCCGGTGACGCTGAGATCGGAGTAGTCGAAGCGGGTGTAGCTCAATCCGTGGCCGAAGGGAAAAGCCACGTCGGTGCCGCGCAGGTCGAAGCCGCGGTAGCCAACGAAGATGTCTTCGCCGTAGGTCACCACACCGTCCGAGCCCGGGAAGGTCGGGTAGCTGGGGTGATCCTGCAGCCGCAGCGGAATGGTCTCATTGAGTCGCCCACTGGGGTTGACCAGCCCGAGCAACACCTCGGCCAACGCCCGGCCGCCCTCCTGACCAAGGAGCCACCCCTGCATGACCGCGGCTACGTCGTCGTGCCATGGCAGTTCCACGACCGAGCCGCTGGAGAGCACCACGACCACGGGTGCGTCTAGGGCGGTGAGGCTGGCCAGTAGATCGAGTTGAGCGGCCGGAAGGCCCAGGTGGGTGCGGTCGAAACCTTCAGATTCTGCCGATTCTGGCAAACCGAGGAAAGCGACGACGACGTCGGCTCCGCGGGCCACGTTCACGGCCTCTTCCGCGAGGGTCAAGTCGGCGTCGGCGGTGCCGGGTCCGGCCTCGAACGTAAAGCCGGGGGCGAAGTCGATCTGGGCGTCGCTGAGTTCTCCCAGCGCCTCCAGCGCGTTCACCGTGCGGGTGGGCACCACCCGAGAGGAGCCACCGCCTTGGAACCGGGGCGTGCGGGCGAACTCACCGATGACCGCGATCCGCTGCTGCGCCGGGCCGAGGGGCAAGGTGCCGTCGTTGCTCAGCAGGGTGA
>JBMDWZ010000112.1:0-8721 GCA_048594865.1 Beutenbergiaceae bacterium | reverse complement strand
GCCGCTTGCCGTGGTGCTCATCGGAACCTCCTTGCTGAGGCGCGCAGGACGGGTATCACGCACACCACCGCCAGCAGCAGCATGATGACCCCGAGCGCGGCCGCCTCACCGGGCCGGGCGGCGATGAAGAATGCTTGGAAGATCTCCACACCGAAGATCGTTGACGCCGAACCCGGTCCACCTTGGGTGAGGATCCAGACCAGGTCGAAGCTGTAGAACGCTTGCACCCCGAGCACCACGCTCATGGCCCCGAGGGTTGGAATGAGCATCGGCAGGGTGACATACCGGAAGGCGCCGAGGTGTCCGGTGCCATCCAGCGAGGCGGCCTCGTAGACCTCTTCGGGGATCCCTTTGCGGGCCGCGATCAGGGCGATGGTGAGGAATGGGATGCCCTTCCATCCACTGATCACGATGATCGCCAGCAGCGCGCGACTGGGATCGGCCAACGGCGAGGAGTCACCGACCAGGCCCAGTGGTTGCAGCAGAGCGTGCAGCGGTCCGGACTGAGCGTCGTACAGGTACAGCCAGGAGTAGGACAGCACCACAAACGGCGTGATCCAGGGAATCATCAACGCGCCGGTGACCACCCCGGTTGCCTTGGTGCGCACGTTTAGCAGCATGGCGAGCGGGACCGCGATAGCGATCTCGATAAGTAGGGTGCCAGCCGTCCAGACCAGGGTCCGCAAGAGGTTGCCCACGAACTCGGGATTGGACACCACGCGTTCATAGGCGCCCGCACCCTGCAGGCTGGGAGAAGCGGAATCCAGCAGCGACCAGTCTGTGAACGACAGATACAGGCCATAGATGAGCGGTGCGATCGTGAGCAGTCCGACGACGATGACGGCGGGGCCCACATAGGCCCAGGCGCGATTGGGTGAGCCGGTGTTCTTATCTGAGGTCGCGCGAGCAGGCCGCTTGGTGGGCGCGCTGGCGGTGGCGGCGTTCGTCATCTCAGCCCTCCACAATCTCGTTGACCGTGGTGCACAACTGCTGGGTTGCCTGATCCACATCGGCCAAATTGGTGGCGACCTGCTGCACGGCGCCTTGGATGACCGTTGCCTCGATCTCACCCATCCGAGCGCTGGGCTCGCTGGGATACTGGTAGGGGTAAGCATCGGTCAGTTGCTCGGCGAAGGCCGTGTACGGGGCTTCGTCCCACGGCGGTTGCCCGGCCATGGATACCCGTCCGGGCAGCAACCCGCTGGAGGCGGCGATCTCATCGAGCGCGCCGTCGGGGCTGGTGACGAATTCGATCCAGGCGGCCGAGGCGTCGGGCACGTCGGTGGCGTCCCACATCACCAGCGGCCATCCACCCAAGAAGCCGAACCGGCCTTCTGGACCGGCGGGGATTGGTGCGATTCCGACGTCGTCGATGAGGTCTGGGTTCTGCTCGGCGATCGCGTTGTAGACGTACGGTCCCTCGATCAGCATGCCTGCTTGGCCGGTGACGAACTGGTTGCTGACGTCGTCTTGAGTGGCGTTGGCGGCATCCGGTGACGTGAGCCCGTCCTCGGCGATCGAGGTGTAGCTGGTCAAGGCATCCCGGAACTGTGGGGTGTCCATGCCGCATGTGCCGTCGTCGTCGAAGAGTCTGGCGCCATAGGACAGGTACACCGACATAAACGTCTGCACGGTGATGTATTCGCGGCTCATTGGGGCGCTCCACGGGACGACGCCGGTCTGGCGCAGTTGCGTAGCGGCCTCATGCATCTCATCCCACGTGTCCGGCGGGGAATCGGGGTCTAGCCCGGCCTGCTCGAAGATGTCGCGGTTGTAGTAGAGCATCCGAGTTTCGACCGCGATCGGGGAACCGTAGAGCTCGCCGTCCAGCACGTAGTAACCGATGTCGCCGTCGTACATGTCTTCCAGAACGTCGCCGCCCTGGTTTGCGGACCACTGCGGGAGGTATTCGGTGAGCGGGCGTAGGTGACCGGCGGCGGCGTATTGGGCGACGACGTTGTTCCCCATCATCGACACGTCCGGCAGGGTGCCGGTCGCCAAAGCGGTGGTGATCCGTTGTTGTTGGTCGGTCCAGGGAACGATCTGCATATCGATGCGGATGTCGGGATTCTCGGCTTCGAATTCGGTGATTGCGGCTTCGTACGCTTCGATCGCCGGCTCGGCGGTGTCGAACTGCCAAAAGACCACGGTTTCGCGGTCATCGCTGGCGGAGCACCCCGCTATCGCCAGCGCGCTTGCTACCCCAAACGCCAACAATCCCCGTGCGGGGCGTCGGCCTGCTCTGTGTGGTGTCTTCATGTGTCGTCCTCACTCCATCGTGTCCAGCGACGAAAACTGACTATAGGGCAACTTTCAAAATGGTGCAATGGACAACTTTGGGTAGGCTCGGTGCATGAGCGGTGGAATGGAGAGGGGCCCCTACGCCAAGGGGGTGGAGCGGCGAGAGGCGATCTTGGAGACGACGCTCGCGGCGTTCTCCCAATTCGGCGCGGCTGGCACGTCACTTCGGTCGATCGCTGCCAGCGTGGGAATCAGCCCCAGCCTGTTGCGGCACTACTTCTCTTCGCGCGAAGCGCTGCTGATGGCCGTCATCGAGGCATGGGACGCTTCCCACCTCAGCGCCGACGCTGAGGGGTTGACCTTCACCCAGCACTTTGTGGCCGCAATTCGCCGCAACTCAGACATCCCCGGCCTGGTGCACCTGTACACCGTGTTCGTCGTTGAAGCCTGCGACCCGGACCATCCATCCAGGTCCTATTTCACCGACCGCTACGCCAAGCTCCGGTCAGATATCGCCGCAGACATCCGCACCCTGCAGCAACGCGGCGCAGTGGACGCCGGCCGCGATGCCGACCGTGAGGCACGCCTGCTCGTGGCCGCGTGCGAGGGCCTTCAGGTGCAGTGGCTCTACAGCCAGGACTTCGACATGGCCCGGGAGTTTCAGTATTTGCTGGAGCGGTTTGGGCTGGCTAAGCTCAGTTAGGGGCTGGGTCAGCGACCAACCTGCAGCGACGCAACCGAAGGCGCGTGACCCGAAGGGCCAGCGTTAAGCGCCGTCGCCACCCGCAGACTCACCCGCAGAACCACCCGCGAACTCTGCCGCAATAGCCTCCCGCAACTCCGGGTCGCGCAGGATGTCCAAGGTGGTCGCGGCCATCCCGAACGCCGAATCCACAAACCCGGCCGTGGCCTCTGGCAGCAGCGTGGTCGCGGTAAACGCCGAGCTGTGCCCCACCACGTTTTGGCTGGTGGTGGAGATGGTCGGGTGAATCCCTGGAATCACCTGAGTCACGTTGCCCATGTCGGTCGATCCGCCACCAGCGCTGGCGGTCGAGGCCGGCGGGAACTCCCGCTTGCCAGCCATGTTCGCCACGAACCGGTCGGCGATCGCGATGTTGGCCTTCACGGGCAGATATGCAGGCTGGGAGTCCCAGGTGATGTCGGCCTCGGTCTGCGTGGATACCGCGGCCCCCTGCAGCGCGGCATCGACCCGAGAGGAGAGCGCCTCCAGCCCCTCGATGCTGGCGCTGCGCACAAAGTAATGCAGCGCCGCGCGCCCGGGCACGATGTTCGGCGCCTGGCCACCGTCGGTGAAAATCCCGTGCACCCGGTCCGCGCTCTCGGTGTGCTGCCGGGCCTGCGCGATCGACTGATACGCCGTCACCGCAGCATCCAACGCGTTGTACCCGCGCGCCGGCGAACTCGACGCATGCGACTCCACCCCGCGATACACCGCCTCCACGTGCCGCATCCCCAGGCCGGTGCTGTACATGTTGTTGATCCGCCCCGGGTGCACCATCATCGCCGCGGTGATGCCCTCAAAGCCGCCGGCGTCCAGGATCTTCTGCTTACCGCCGCCGCCCTCTTCGGCGGGGGTCCCGATCAGCTCGATCGTGCCGCTGATGCCCTCTTCCTCGAGCACGGCCTTGGCTGCCAGGAACGCACCGATGGACCCGGCAGCGATGAGGTTGTGCCCGCACGCCTGACCGATCTCTGGCAGCGCGTCGTACTCCGCCAAGATCGCCACTCGCGGCTCACCGGACCCTGCCAAGGCACGGAACGACGTCGGCAATCCGAAGGTTCCACCCTCAGCGGTGACACCGTACTCGGCCAGCAACGCGATGATCCGGGCGACCGACTCGTGCTCCTCATACGCCGTCTCGGGATGATCGTGCAGCTCATCGGCCAGCTGCCGAAGCCGCGGCGTGAGGCTGGTCAGAATCTCATCTAGGCGGGCTGCGAACGGGGTAGCGGGGGCGGCGTCGGCCATCGGGTTCCTTACGGGATCGCGGGCAAATGGAGTGCCATTCGAGCCGACGACGGCGTCAGTCGTCATGTGCTGCCGGCTCGACTTTTGAACGCTAACAGCGGGGCGTTGCTGGCGGCAGGGGCTCGGGGTGGCTTCTCGCCCAGCGAGACTCCCGGCCAGATCCGGCCTGACGTCGTTATAACCGGCGGTAGCGTCCGTAACCCGGATCTGGATCGAATCAACCGGCGGCGATGGCCCTGTTACTCGCAGCCGATGCCGTCATTGTCGCGGTCCAGGTGTGGGCCGTAGCCCGGGTCACCTCGATAGACCGGCGCGGCACCCGCCTCCCGAGCCTCGGTGCAGTTCCTGAACGGCCGATTCACAGAGGTGCCTTGGGAAGCAGACGAAGCGGCCGGCGCGGTGCCCGCTGCGTTCGACTGCTCCACGGCGTCCTCCCTCGCGGCGACTACACGTTCTCTCTCATCGAGGTCCGCCTCCAGAACCTGCACGTCCGACTCGCGGGTTTCCAGAGCCACCAGCGCACTCTCGGCGGTCTCATGGAGTTCCTTCGCCTCTTCTTCCCGCTCGCTGACCTCGATCTCTTTGTCGGCAACCGCATCTTCCCGCTCGCTGACGTCGTTTTCCTTTTCCGCGACCGCTTCTTCGCGCACCACGACGGCGGCCTGTAATTCTTCGGCCTCAGACGTCGCGGTCTCGGCGTTGGAAATCGCATCGTCGCGCTCTTCTTTCAAGTCTTCGATATCGATCGCGGCCAAATCCAAATCCTCTACGGCTTGGACCAGCGCGCTCTCCAGAGACTTGTATTCATCGGTGGTTGTGGGATCAATGGGTATGCCTGCCGCGGCGACACCAACCACAAACGCGAGGAGAACCGAGACGCAGGAGATTGACCACATCAATACTTTGCGCATCCGACCGGTCCGCTTCGGCGGGTCCGGCTCGGGAGGAAGTGGCTGAAACTCGCTCCATAGCGGTTGGGCGTCATGAGTCATCGCAAACTCCTTTAAAGGATTGCCCCAATGCGAATGAACATTAGCCAGCCACAGTCAATTGATGGAAGAGCGATTGGCCTCAGAAATGTAACGATCCTCGGCCACTGCCAGCGCCAGTTCGCAGAACATTGAGTCCGCCCAGGAGAACCACGGCCGGGTGAACTTAGTCGGATCGTCCACGTCGAAGCCCTCGTGGATCTGGCCGGTGCCGCCATCGGTATCGGCGATCAGTTGAAGCAACGCCGGCCGCTCCGAAGCAGGCCCGGTCAGCCCCTGCACCGCCAGCGCGATCGGCCAGATCCGATTGGGGTCGGTGTGCGGGCTGCCCACACCCTGAGCGACGCTTCCGGCGTAGAAGTAGGGGTTGGCCTCGCTCAGCACGAAGGACCGGGTGGCCTGCCAAACCCCGTCATCAACCACGTCCGGGGCGATCAGCGGCAAGGACAGCAACGACGGCGTATTCGCATCGTCCATGCGAAGCACCCCACCGAGCCCGTCCACTTCATAGGCATAAATACGCCCGCCGTCATGCTCAACGATGCCAAACTCCTGCACGCCCAACACGAGTTCTGCGCTCAGTGACCGGGCATCGGAAGCGAGCTCGCCGTCGTCGAACACCTGCTCGGCGAACTCACCGATCGCCAGCAGCGCCTGGGCGGCAAAGAGGTTCGCCGGGATGTTGTAGCCGTAGGTGCAGGCATCATCGGAGGGCCGAAACCCCGCCCACGTCATCCCCGTGTACCCGACCTCGGTTCCCCGACCCTGGCGCGCCAGCGTTTCGGTGGGGATCGCCGTAGGCCGCTCAAAACGGTAGGGCGAGTTCTCGTGGCGCTGCTCGGTGCGCAGTTGATCAACGATGGTGCGCAGCACCTGGTGCACTCCCGCGGTGAAGATCGCTGTGGAGCCAGTCTGCTTCCACCAGGTTTGCGCGAGCGTCACCGGGTAAGCCAGGGAGTCGATCTCATACTTCTGCTCCCAGATGTGCGGATCGTCGCAGACGTCATCGGGCTCATAGTGCGCGCCAGTGGGGCCGTCATTGAACGCGTTGGCGTAGGAGTCATGCGCCAGGCACGCGAACTGCCGATGGATCACCGCGGCCACCAGGTCGGCCAGCGGTGGGCACTGCCCCAAGAAGCGCAGGTACGGGGTGAGCTGGGTGGTGGAATCACGCATCCACATCGCCGGGATGTCGCCGGTGATGACGAATGCGCTGCCGTCGGCGCCGATGGTGATCGTGTCACTCAGCGTGCGGCGCAGCGCGGCGGACACCATGTCCGCGATCCGGTCACCTGAGCTGGCGCGCACCTGCTGCACGGCCTCATCGAGGGTGGCCGCGATCTGGGGATCGAGTTCGCGGTGGGTCTCACGTGCCACGGTATGCCTCCATATGTCTCACGGGTGATCGGCGTCTCCTACCGGTGATCGGCGCCTCAACGCCCGATCGGCGCCGAGCCATGGTGGCCCAGCGCCGATCAGAACCTAACCTCACTCAAGCCCGGTATTCAACGGCGCCCCGGGCAGCGCACAACCATTACTCCTCGAAGAACCACACCGGCGGGTTGGTAGGCCCAGGGTGGATGTGCAGGGAGCTGTCGGGGAAGCCCTCGGTCACGTTGCGCAGGGCGTTAGACACGATCCCGTAGCCGGGGCTGGGGAGCACCACACCGATCGCATAGAACTGTTCCTTGGCGATCTGCAGGATCTCCCGCAGCAGATCGGTCTGAGCGGTCTCATCGGGCTCAGTTTGGATCTGCCAGTACAGCTCCATCTGCCGGCGCACTTCCTCTGGCGGCTCTTCTGCGTTCTCGCCCGTCCCTCGGCTGCTGTACCACTGTGCCCATTTGGTGGCGTAGTTCGACTCATCGTTCGTGGGGAACCACCACCGGGTCTCCTGCATTTCGATGGCGAAACCGCCGTCGCCGCCCCACACGTTGGCGTCCTGTTGGTTGGCCGCGGGCGCCTTGCGGTCATAGAACAACGTGCGCTCAATGGTGTTGACCCGAGCGTGCACGCCCACGTCCGCCCATGTTGAGGTGATCATGTTCATGGCATCAGCCCACGTGGGCTCAATCGTGGTGACGTCCACGTTGATGCTCAACCGCTGGCCATCAGGCTTAAGCCGGAACCCATCGGAGTCCTTCTCCGTCAGGCCTGCGGCGTCCAGGTACTCGTTGGCCAAGTCCAGGTCGAACTCGGTGAACTGGGTGGCGAACTCCTCGTCGTAGTAATCAGAGTCCGGTGTCGGCGCCACCTGCCATGGCTGGCCCTGACGTTGGTAGACGGTGTCGATGATCTCCTGGCGGTCGATAGCGTGCGACAGCCCAATTCGGAAGTCCTTGTTCTGGAAGATCTCGCGAACGTCTTCATCTTCGTGGTTGAGGTTGAGGCAGATGACCATGAGGTTGGAAGACAACCGCTTGATCTCGAAGAATTCATACCCGCCAGACTCTCGGGACTCCGCAAGCACCGGCCGGTTCTGATCGGTGGTGAAGTGCCGGGCGTGGAAGTCGAGCTCACCGTTGAGGGCCTTGAGGAGCATCACTTCCTCTTCCTGGACTACCTCGAACTCCAGGCGACTGATGAACGGCAACTGGGCGCCGTCGTCGTCGACCTTCCAGTAGTAGGGGTTGCGCTCAAAGGTGGTGACGCCACCGGCGTTGAGGGGGTTGGTGATGACCCAGGGGTGCAGCGTGGGCTTGTCTGGGTTGTTGTGATACTGCGCCCGGTCCTCCCAGTGAGCAAGCCAGTCGGTGAAGCCGGCCTCCTCGGCGAGGTCCTCGGCCTCGTCGTTCAGGTCCGGGTGGAACTGGGACATGTAGTGCTTGGGGAAGTGGAAGGGGTTGCCGCTGTTGCCGTGGTTGCGGGAAGCGTTTTCGATGAAGTTTCCCTTGGGTCCGGCGAACGTCAGCTCAAAGGTGTAGTCATCGATGCGCTCGCAGGTGCAGATCTCACCCTCCACCGAGAGCATCCCGGGCGGGGTGGGGTACAGCTCGGTGTTGGAGTACACCTCATCGATGGCGAAGACTGCGTCGTCGGCCGTCACCGGCTCACCGTCAGACCACCGCAGCCCCTCGCGAAGGTGCACCGTGTACCGCGCACCGTCATCGTGGGTTTCGACTTCCTTGGCGATCCCGGGCAGGCCGTTTTCGCTCAAATCACCACTCGCGCGAAGCAAGGGTTCATACGCCACGATCCGGTGCAGCCAGACCTCATCACCCGGACCCATCGACGCACCGCTGTACGTGCCGCCATATTCGCCGTACTCATCGGTTTCAACGACCAGCCGATCGGACTCGACCGGAAGCCTTTCCTCCAACGGCGGCAGGTCACCGGACTCCACCAGCTCGGTGAGCTCCGGGGCCTCATGCAACCGGTCGGGATCGGGCTCATCGTTGCTGTCGGTGGGTGATTCGTCTCCGCTGCAAGCCGCGATCGACATGGTGGTCAGCCCCGCCATGGCGCCGGCGGAGACCAGCAGTGAGCGTCTGGACAGGGGTA
>JBMDWZ010000111.1:0-5699 GCA_048594865.1 Beutenbergiaceae bacterium | reverse complement strand
CACGCTCCGCCTTCACGCCCGGGCCGATCGTCGACCAGCTCTTGGACCCTCAGGTGTTCCAGGGCGAACGGGTCGCGACTAGCTCGCTGCGGCTGCGGATCGCCATTGTTGGACTGGAGAGCGGTGAGCTGCGGTACGTCGATGAGGCCGGGCAGATCCGGGACCGCGACGACCATGTCATCGAGGGCCTCGGGCCGGTGGACATGGTCGACGCGGTCCGGGCCTCGTGCTCGATCCCCGGTGTGTTCGAACCGGTGCTGCTGGCAGGTGAGCACTACGTCGACGGTGGCGTGCGCGAAAACGTACCGGCCGCCGTCGTCCTTGAACCCGGTGACTTGGACCGGTGTTTTGTGGTGGCGGCTTCGCCGCAGGGAGTGCCACCGTCGGATTCGTTTGCCAATAAGGACCTGATGGAGATCGTGCTGCGCTCGGCCACCCTGATCACCTCCGATGAGATTCAGCGTGACGAGATCGCCTACGCCCGCTCGCGTGGGGCGATCGTCATTCAGCCGGAGCTGGACATCCACGATCTGGTCACCATCGATCCAGGTTTGATCCAGATCGCCATGGACTACGGGTATCTGCGGGCCAAAGACATCTGCGAGCAGGCGAGCGCCGAGCGCCACGCCCGCACCCGCGACGTGATCCAACTCCGGCGACTCATCTGGACCGCCGAGGATGCCGCGTTCGGTCCCAAGGAAGCGCACGAGGAGAACCGCGGCGAGGCCAAGGCGGCCGGCGAGGCAAAGTCAGCTGGTGGTGCAAAGTCGGCCGGTGGTGCCGGTGGTGTTAAAGCGGCCGAGGCATCGCATGAAGAGATCCGGGATCTGAAGGTCCGGCTGCGCTCACTGATCGAGGATGAGGCGAGCGCCCACCTGCCGGCTGCCGCCGGCGACTGGTGGCGTGGGTGGGAACGACACCCGTTCCAGATCGCCGCCGAGCCGGACTGGGTCGGCGCGCAGAGCGCCTAGCGGCACCGCCGAGTACCTCACATCACACCCACACCTTTTACATCGTCATTTAACGATGTTATCGTCATGTCCAGATCGAATCCGACCTGAATAGGACACGCACATGGGCCACACCCACTCCCACACGCCGAGCCCGACCGAAGCGGCGCAGGCGCCGGACTTTCGCCGCAAGCTCGCGATCGCGTTCGGGCTGGTGTTCACCATCGTGCTGGCCCAGGCCATCGGCGCCGCCATCACCGGCTCCCTGGCGCTGCTGGTGGATATGGTGCACTCCCTCACCGACTCCATCGGGCTACTGGTGGCCCTGGTCGCCGCGACTCTCATGGTTCGCCCGGCCAGCAGCACCCGCACGTGGGGGTTTCGCCGCATCGAGGTGCTCGCGGCACTGGGGCAGGCGCTGCTGCTGATCGGCGTGGCAATCTACGCGGTCATCGAAGGCATCGGCCGCTGGTCCAGCCCGCCCGAAGTTGCCGGCGCGCAGCTATTGTTCTTCGGATTTGCTGGCCTGGCGCTGAACATCGCCGCCATGTGGGTGCTGTCCTCGGGCCGCAACGCGAACATGAACATGAAGGCCGCGTTCCTCGAGGTGCTCATGGATGCCCTGGGCACCGTGGCCGTGATCGCCTCGGCGCTCATCTTGATGACGACTGGCTACCAGCGCGTGGACACGATCGCGGCATTCGTGATCGCCGCGATGATCATCCCGCGCGCCGGCCTGCTCATCCGCGACACCCTGCGGGTACTCATGGAGTACACCCCCAAGGGCCTGGACCTGGATGAGGTTCGTGAGCACCTGCTGGCGCTGGAGCACGTCAAGGACGTTCACGACCTGCACGCTTCCACCGTGGCCACCGGCCTGCCGATCCTCTCGGCGCACGTGGTCCTCGACGATTCCTGCTTCGAGGATGGCCACGCGGTGCAGCGCCTGGAGGCGATCCGCACGTGCGTGGCCGAGCACTTCGATGTCGCCATCCACCACACCACCTTCCAGCTTGAAACGGCCGAGCACCACGAACGCGAAAGCGCCGGTGCGCTGCACCCATAGCCTCAGCTGGCGAACGACACGCCCGAACCGGCACGCCCGGCGTAGAGGGCACCGGCCCGATGGCACTACGTTTTTCTTATGGCTGCTACCCTTAACGCCCGCGCTGACCTTGGACTGCCCGGCACCATCCGGGCCGTGCTGTTCGACATGGACGGCGTCCTGACCCAAACCTCCACGCTGCACCGCTCGGCGTGGAAAGCCACGTTCGATCCGATCCTCAAAGAAGCCGGGCAAGACGAGTTCACCACGGCTGAATACGCCGAGTTCGTCGATGGCCGACGGCGGTATGACGGGGTGCGCGGATTCCTCGCCTCCCGCGGGATTCACCCGCCCGAAGGCAGCCCCGAGGACGGCCCGGACGCCGAGACTGTGTGCGGCATCGGGAACCGCAAGAACATCGCGGTGGAGCACGCGATCGAGAACGACGGCGTGGAAACCTTCCCCGGCACCGTCGCTTACCTGAAGAAGGTTCGCGAAGCGGGTCTGAAGACCGCCGTCGTCACCGCCTCGGCCAACGGAGAAGCGGTCCTGGAAGTCACCGGCCTGGGTGAATACCTGGACGCGCGCGTCGATGGCGTGATCGCCGCCGAGCAGAACCTGCCGGGCAAGCCCGCCCCGGACACCTTCCTCGCCGGCGCCGAAGCGTTGGGCGTGGCACCCGGGGAAGCCGTCGTGGTGGAAGACGCGATCGCCGGCGTTCAGGCCGGACGCGCAGGCGGTTTCGGTTACGTCATCGGAGTAGACCGCCTGAACCAGGCCGTTGAACTCTCCGCCGCGGGAGCCGACGTCGTCGTCAATGACCTGGCAGATCTACTTGAAGGGACCTCATGATCCCCGTCTCCGCCGCCGATGAGTACCAGGTTGACCCCTGGCGGTTGAAGTACCACGGCTTGAACGTGGAGCGCCTGGGCCAACTGGAGTCCCTGTTCTCCCTGGCCAACGGCCACATCGGGCTGCGCGGTTCCCTGGATGAGGGCGAACCGCGGCACATGCCCGGCACCTACATGAACGGGATCTTCGAGCAGATCAAGCTCCCTTACGCCGAGCGCGGCTATGGCTACCCCGAGGTTGGCGAGACGATCGTCAATGTCACCGACGGCAAGCTGATCCGCCTGGTCCTCGGCGATTCACCGTTCGACATGCGCTACGGCACCCTGCTGCGCCACGAGCGGATGCTCGACATGCGCTCGGGCATCCTCAGCCGGGTCACCGAATGGACCTCCCCCAACGGGCACACCGTGCGCGTGACGTCCAAGCGGTTGGTCTCCTTCACCCAGCGTTCGGTGGCGGCGATCAGTTACGAAGTTGAGGCCCTGGACGACGGCGTCACGATCGCCCTGCAATCGGACCTGTTGGCCAATGAGCCCGGTGCGTTCGATTCAGACGATCCGCGTGCCGGTTCGGCTTTGGAGCGGCCGCTGGCCCCACTGCTGGCCGCGGCCCGCGAAACCCGGGCGACGCTGGTGCACACCACCAACCGCTCCGAGCTCAAGGTTGCCGCGGCGATGGATCACATCATCGAGGTGCCCGATAACTCCGAGGCCATCATTGAAGCCGGCGGGGACCTGGCCCGGTACACCGTGACCGCCAAGATTCCGGCCGGGTCGAAGGTGTCGTTGACCAAGTTCCTGGGCTACGGCTGGTCTCACCGGCGCTCGGCGCCCGCGCTGCGCGATCAGGTGGAAGCCGCCGTCGCCGTCGCCCGCCTCACCGGCTGGGATGGCCTGGTGGAAGAGCAGCAGGAGTTCCTCGATGACTTCTGGCACCGCGCCGATGTGGACATCGAAGGCGACACCGCACTGCAGCAGGCGGTCCGGTTCTCGATGTTCCACGTGCTGCAGGCCGGTGCCCGCGGTGAGGGTCAGGGAATCGGCGCCAAGGGCCTGACCGCCCTGGGCTATGACGGGCACACCTTCTGGGATGCCGAGACGTTCGTGTTGCCGATGCTCACCTACACGGTGCCGCACGCGGTGCGCGATCACCTGCGCTGGCGCCACACCATGCTCGATGAGGCCCGGGACCGGGCCAAGGAACTGGACCTGGCGGGCGCCAGCTTCCCATGGCGCACCATCACCGGGCGCGAATGTTCGGGGTACTGGCCGGCCGGCACCGCGGCGTTCCACATCAATGCCGACATCGCCGACGCCACCGCACGGTACTTGGCCGCCACCGGCGACACCGAATTCGAGGTCGAGTGCGGCCTGGAACTACTGGTGGAGACCGCCCGGTTGTGGATTTCCTTGGGCCACTTCGCCAGCGATGAGGCCTTCCACATCGACGGCGTCACCGGGCCCGATGAGTACACCGCGATCGTCGATGACAACTTCTACACCAACGCGATGGCGCAGCGGAACCTCATGGAAGCGGTGGCCGTGTGCGGCCGACAACCGGAGGTTGCGGTGCTGTTCGGCGTGACCGATGCCGAGATCGAGGGGTGGACCGACGCCGCCCAGCGGATGTCGCTGCCCTACTCCGATGACCTCGGCGTGCACGAACAGTCCGCAGGCTTTACCCGCCAGGACGAGTGGGACTTCGAGGACACCGGTGAGTCCCAGTACCCCCTGATGCTGCACTTCCCCTACTTCCAGCTGTACCGCAAGCAGGTCATCAAGCAGGCCGACCTGACCCTGGCGATGCACCTGCGCGGTGACTTGTTCACCCCGGAGCAAAAGGCCGCGAACTTTGCCTACTACGAGGCCCGCACGGTGCGGGACTCCTCGTTGTCCGCCGGAACGCAAGCGGTGTTGGCGGCCGAGACCGGGCACCTAGAGCTGGCCTATGAGTACTGGACCGAGGTGGCCTTCGTTGACCTCGGTGACCTGCACGGCAACGCCTCGGACGGCATGCACATCGCCAGCATGGGGTCCTCGTGGTTGGTGGCCGTTGCCGGCTTCGGTGGAATGCGCGATCACGACGGAAAACTCACGTTTGCGCCGCAGTTGCCAAGCAAACTTTCGCGCATTCGTTTCCAGATGACGTACAACGATCGCGTCATTCAATTGGACACTCGGCGCAACGGCTCGCAGACGCCCGAAGAGACGACGTATGAGTTGCTCGAGGGTGAACCGATGCACACCTGGCACCACGGGCAAGAGGTGCGGCTGGAAGCCGGGTCGCCGGTGACGCTCGCAGTCCCCGCTCCCCCGGAGCCCGGACCGGTCGAGCAGCCCTTCGGCCGCGAGCCCCTGAACCGGCGTCTGCCCAAACCGCGCCCAGAGATTTAAATAGGTAATGCCACAATTGCGAATATGCATTTAGAGAACGGTCGCGTTATCTAAAGCATTCTGCAATTGTTTAGTGCAGCCTTACCTTGCTAGCACAATTCGTAATTCCGTCTTATTCTGAGGTGACATAGACACCTCAGGAGGAACTTATGAGCGCATTGGCAGGTCTCCCAGCAGTTGCCGAGTGCACCGTGACTGGGTGCTCCTACAACCACGACGGGTGCCACGCACCGGCCGTCACCATCGGGGGCACTGACGGTGATGCAGAGTGCCAGACCTTTATCCCGCTATCCATCGACGGCGGACTTCCGATCGCGAGCGCCAGTGTTGGCGCCTGCCAGCGTTCGGAGTGCGTCTTCAACGACAAGCTGACCTGCACGGCCGATGCCGTCAAGGTTGGCTCGCACGGCAGTGGCGCTGACTGCCTTACGTACAGCGCCGCATAGCGCGCCTTACCTC
>JBMDWZ010000110.1:0-6140 GCA_048594865.1 Beutenbergiaceae bacterium | reverse complement strand
GGGCTTGGTGTCTTTGTGATCAGTAAGCTGCTTGCTGGAACCGCACTTATCGCGGTGACGATTGGAGTCACCGCGATTGGCGCTCTGGCAGCTGGGGCCTTAGGACGATTGTGGCGTCCTGCGGTCGCGGGATTCGATTCTCTGCCGGTCACGACCGTAGAATTACCCGCTTTTGGGCTGGCCCTCGCGGGCGTGGCCCTGCTCGTTGGAGTAGCATTCCTTACTTTTGGTCTCGCCATCGGATCACTTACCCGGATGAGGACCGTGCCAATCGCTGCCTTTGGCCTTGTCTACTTCCTACTTCCGATAATCGGGACCTTCGATCCCCGAAATCTCATTCCAGTGGCGGGAGGCAACGCGTTGCAGATTGTGGGGGCATTCCGACCCTCTGCGGTAGGCGAGTTGCCTCAAATCGCAGGGATCATAGGTCTTGCGGCTGTCGCGCTCGTGTCCCTTGCAGTCACGGCGTGGGCATGGGTCCTGAGAGCACGGACACCCGCCTTGTCCACGTCATGACAAGGCCATTTTTCAGGACTGCACCCGCTCGATGACCAGTTCTCGGACCCGCCCAGCATCAGCCTGGCCGCGGGTGGCCTTCATCACCGCGCCGATCACGGCACCGATCGGGCCCAGGTTGCCCTGCTTGATCTTCTCGGCAATGTCGGGCTGCTCGGCCAACGTGGCGTCGATGACCTCCAGTAGTGGCCCGTCATCGGAGACCACTTCGAGTCCGCGGGCGGTGAGGACCTCTTCGGGGTCACCCTCCCCCGCCAACACGCCCTCCAGGACCTGCCGGGCCAGCTTGTCATTGATCCGGCCCTCATCGACCAACCCCTGCAGGGCGGCGACCTGAGCCGGGGTGACGTTCAGATCCTCGATTGCGACGCCGTCGGCCTTTGCCGTTCGGGACAGCTCACCCATCCACCACTTACTGGCGGCGGCGGGGGCCGCACCAGCATCGATCGTGGCTTCGATGATCTCAACGGCGCCGGCGTTGACGACGTCGCGCATCTGGGTTTCGGTGAAGCCCCAGTCATCGCGTAGTCGACGACGACGGACGGCCGGCATCTCCGGCAAGCTCGCCTGGATCTGTGCCACCCAGTCGCGTGAGGGCGCCACCGGAACCAGGTCCGGCTCGGGGAAGTACCGGTAGTCATCGGCGTCGGACTTGATCCGACCCGAGGACGTCGACCCGTCGTTCTCGTGGAAGTGGCGGGTCTCCTGCGTGACCGAACCTCCGCCGTCGAGCACCGCGGCCTGCCGCGAAATCTCATAACGCACGGCCCGCTCGATGGAACGGAAGGAGTTGACGTTCTTGGTTTCGGTGCGGATTCCCAGCGGTGAATCGGCGTTCGGTCGCAGGGAGACGTTGACGTCGGCGCGCACGTTTCCGCGCTCCATCCGCGCTTCGGAGACCTCCAAGGCCACGAAGATGTCCCGCAATGCGCGCACGTAGGCCGAAGCGACCTCCGGTGCCCGGTCACCGACACCGGTGATCGGGCGGGTGACGATCTCCACCAGCGGGATGCCGGCGCGGTTGTAGTCCACCAGTGAGTGGGTAGCGCCGTGGATGCGGCCCGCGGAGCCACCAACGTGGGTGTTCTTGCCCGCGTCCTCTTCCATGTGAGCGCGCTCGATATCTACCCGAACCACTTCGCCGTCTTCCAGTTCAACGTCGAGGTACCCATCGAAAGCGATCGGCTCGTCGTACTGGGAGGTCTGGAAGTTCTTGGGGATGTCGGGGTAGAAGTAGTTCTTGCGCGCGAACCGGCACAGTTCGGCGATCTCGCAGTTCAGCGCCAGGCCGATCTTGATCGCGAACTCCACCGCACGCTGGTTCAGCGCCGGCAGGGCCCCGGGCAGCCCGAGGGAGACCGGCGTGATCGCGGTGTTCGGGTCGGCCCCGAAGTGCGCGGGGGCGCCGTCGAACATCTTGGTTGCGGTACCCAGCTCCACGTGCACCTCGATGCCCAGAACCGGGTCGAACCGCTCGACGGCTTGGTCGTAGTCCACCAATGCATCGGTGCTCATGCCCGTGCCTCCAAGTCTTTGATGCGGTCGATCAGCGGGCCACCCCAGGCCTGGTGCTGGCGCGCTTCGATGGCGGCGCCCACGCGGTACAGGGTGGCGTCCCCGTGGGCCGGCGCGAGGAGTTGCAGGCCTGCAGGCAGGCCGTCCTCGGCGAGCCCGGAAGGTAGCGAAAGCCCGGGGGTGCCGGCGAGGTTAGCCGGAATGGTGGCGATGTCGTTGAGGTACATCGCGAGGGGATCTTTGAGCTTCTCACCGAGCTTGAACGCGGTGGTCGGAGCGGTGGGTGAGACCAACACGTCGACCTGGTCGAATGCCGCGGCGAAGTCGCGTTGGATGAGGGTGCGGACCTTCTGGGCACTGCCGTAGTAGGCGTCGTAGTACCCGGCCGACAGTGCGTAGGTACCCAGAATGATGCGCCGCTTCACTTCGGCGCCGAAACCCTGGCCACGGGTCGCGGCCATCACTCGTTCAGCGGTGGCGCCACCTTCGGGGACTACGCGCAGACCAAAGCGCATACCGTCGAACTTCGCAAGGTTCGAGGAGGCCTCGGAGGGCAGGATGAGGTAGTACGCGGCCAGCGCCGCGTCGAAACTCGGGCAGGACACCTCCACCACTTCGGCACCGGCGGCGGTCAGCAGTTCGACGCTCTCGTTGAACCGGGCGAGCACCTGCGGCGCGTATCCCTCGCCACCGAGTTCCTTGACGACGCCGACGCGCAGGCCGGTGAGATCAGATTCGGCCCCTTCTCGTGCGGCCGCGGCATAGCTGGGCTGCGCCTGCGGCAACGAGGTGGCGTCGCGCGGGTCGTGGCCGCCGATGACGTCGTGCAGCAGGGCGGCATCCAGCACGGTCCGCGCGCACGGTCCGGCCTGATCCAGGCTTGAGGCCAGGGCGATCAGGCCGTACCGGGACACCGAGCCGTAGGTGGGCTTGATTCCCACGGTGCCGGTGACCGCGGCGGGCTGTCGGATCGAGCCTCCGGTGTCGGTGCCGATCGCCAGCGGCGCTTCGAATGCGGCGACCGCTGCCGCGGACCCGCAGCCGGAGCCGCCGGGGATCCGGTCGGTGTCCCAGGGGTTGTGGGTGGCGCCGTATGCGGAGTGCTCGGTGGACGAACCCATGGCGAATTCATCCATGTTGGTCTTGCCGAGGATCGGCATTCCGGTCTCGCGAAGCTTTTCGACCAGGGTGGCGTCGTAGGGCGGGACCCAGCCCTCCAGGATTTTGGATCCGGCGGTGGTCACCTGCCCCTTGGTCACCACGACGTCCTTGACGGCGATCGGCACGCCGGCGAGTTCGGGCAGGTCGGTGCCCGCCGCGCGAGCATCGTCCACGGCCTTCGCTGCTGCCAGCGCCTCATCGGTGTCGGTGTGCAGAAATGCGTGAATGGAGCCGTCCACGGCGGCGATGCGGTCCAGGTGTGCCTGGGTTGCCTGCACGCTGGTGACATCGCCGGCGGCGAGTTGGCCAGCCAGTTCGGCGGCGGTGAGGTTGATCAGGTTGCTCACTGTTCCTCCCCCAAGATCTGCGGGACGGCGAACATCTGCGCTTCGCTGGCCGGCGCCTGAGCGAGGACCTCATCGGGGTCCAAGGTCGGCGTGATGACGTCTTCGCGGAAGACGTTCGTCAGCGGGATCGGGTGGCTGGTGGCAGGCACGTCATCGCCTGCAACGTCGGAAACCTTCGCGACCGCGCCAACGATCACATCCAGTTCCCCCGCCAACCGTTGCGTTTCCTCAGTGGTCAGATCGATCCGGGCGAGCGCGGCAAGACGCGCCACCTCAGCACTATTCAAGGTGGACATGGGCGCGAGTCTACCGAGCATGACCGGCCCTTCAGCACGCCACCCAACCATTGACGGCCGAACCCGGCCTACCCGGGCCACCTCACGTCGTCGGACCCTCGAATGAGGCACCTGGTGTTAAGCGGTCACGCCTCCCAAGTTCCGGCGCGGCGGAACCTCACCGAATCGCCCGGACGCAGTTGCGCGGTGGCGTCGCGAGCAGCCTCGGTGAGCACCCCGATCACCGGGTACCCGCCGGTGACCGGATGGTCCGGGCCGAAGATCAGCGGCTGGCCGCCGCCTGGCACTTGCAGCGCCCCGGCGACCACGCCTTCGGACGGCAGTTCTTGCGTGATCGCGCGTTCCAACTCGGCACCGTGCAGGCGGATGCCCACCCGGTCGGCCAGATCGGTGACGTGATATGCCCCGGCAAATAGTGCGCGGCGGGCTGACTCGGTGAACCAGTCGACTCGTGGGCCGGGCTCCAGGTCCAGGAGATACACCCGGCCGCGGACGCCGTCGTCATGCACCTGGGGAACGTAGTGCCAGCCACCAGTGGGCGCTCCGTCGCTCGCGCGCTCCCCCACCGCCAGCACATCGCCCTGTTGCACAGCGGCCGGGCCGATGCCGGCCAAGGTATCGCGGGAACGTGAACCGAGCACCGGGTCCGCTGCGATCCCGCCGGTGACCGCGAGGTAGCAGCGTGCGCCCCATGCGGGCACCCCGATGTCGAGCACGGAGCCGGGCGCCAGCTGCAACCTGGCACCGAAGTCCACGCGTTGGCCATCGACGTGTAAAGGAGCGCGGGCACCGGTACAGGCGACCGTGAGGCTGCGGGTGGCGCGCACGGTGAGCCCGCCCATCGGTACCTCGAGACCGGCGGCGCCGAGGGGGTTGCCGACCAGCACGTTGCCCGCGATCAGGGCGGAGCGATCCCACGCCCCGCTCGTTCCGATTCCGATGGCGCCGTAGCCAGCGCGGCCGAGGTCCTGGATGAGCGCATGGCCGTTCGTTTTGTCGACTCGCAGGCTCATGGTGCTTCCTCGAATCGGACTTTCATTCCCGCGCGCAGCCGTGAGGGTGGATCGTTGGCCAGATCGAACAGCACCTCATCGGTTCGGCCCAACAACCTCCAGCCGCCGGGAGAAGGCCTGGGGTACACCGCAGAGAGTTCTCCGGCGATCGCCACGGCGCCCGCGGGGACGCGCGGGCGCGGGCTGGGCAGCCTGCTGACATGCAGAGCGGGGTCAAGACCGGAGAGATAGGCGAATCCGGGCGCGAAGCCCAGGAAGTCCACGGTGTAGGTGGCGCCGGTGTGCCGGCGGACCACCTCGGTGGTGCTGAGGCCGGTCAGCTCGGCCACGTCGTGGAGGTCTTCGCCGTCGTAGGTGACGGCGATCGTCAGCTCCCCGGCGCCGGCGCCGGGCGCGGTGGTGGTCGGTTCCCAGGTCTGGATCAGCGTGGCGATATCCGCACGATCTTCCGTGCGGGCACATCGAACCAGGACCGTGCGGGCGGCGGGCACCACATCGACGATCCGGTGGTCCTCAAGGTTTTGCAGCGTCGCACTGAGGGCATGCACGTGGGCGATGTCCGGCACCTGCGCCAAGAGGGCACGGGGGCCGCACGGCAAGAGGGTGAGGCCACTTGCACCCTGCGGTGCTGGCTTCGAGCCGGTCACGCGAATGGCTCCGGGGTGATGGCGGCGCGTTCGAACTCTGCGCGCACTGCGCGGGCGATTTGCACGGCTTCCGGGGTGTCCCCATGGATGCACAGGGTCCGGATCGCGATCTGCACCTCGGTGCCGTCGAGGCTTGCGATGACCCCGGATTCCAAGAGCTTTCGCACGCGCGCAGCGACCTGGTCGCGCTCGTGGATCACGGCTCCGGGCTGGTCTCGGGACACGAGGCTGCCGTCAGCGTTGTAGGCGCGATCGGCGAAGCCCTCGGCGATCGAGTCCAGGCCCGCCTGCGCGGTAAATTGGAGGACGAGCGAGCCGGGCGCACCCACCATCCCCACCCCGTGTTCTGCTGCGAGGTCCGCGAGCACTTGGGCCTGCTCGGGATGCTTGGTCACTGCGTGATACAGCGCTCCGTGCGGCTTGATGTAACGCACGCTGGAGCCGTGCTTCTCCGCCTGGACCGCCAAGGCACGCAACTGTGCCCGCACGGTGTCACGCAATTCGGAGGCGGGCATGTCGATGAACACTCGGCCGAAGTTGGCGACGTCGGGGTAGGCGACGTGGGCGCCGATCCTCACCCCGCGGGCGCTCGCTGCGGCGCAGGCGGCGCTCATCATCTCCTCGTCGCCGGCGTGACCGCCGCAG
>JBMDWZ010000011.1:0-12628 GCA_048594865.1 Beutenbergiaceae bacterium | reverse complement strand
CGGCGGAGGTGGACTCCGGCCGGACCTCATCAGCGAGTGCGAGGGCGCCGATCACCAGCCCACCGGCGAGCACGTGCAGGATGATGGCGCCCTCCTGTCGCCACTGCTCGGCTACTGCTAACTCCTGCGCGCCATGTAGTTGGAGAAGGTGTGGACCGCCCACCTCTACCTCCACGCCGTCGACCCTCGCTTTCACCCCCACCGCAGGTGAGGCGGAGAAGTCCGAGGATGCGGGGATATCCAGGCTGCGCTCGCGGGCCGCGGTGACGATCGCGCGCGCCAGCGGGTGCTCGCTGTCCAGTTCTGCGGCCGCGGCGAGACTGAGCACGTGGTCTTCGGTGTGGCCGCAGGTGCCGTGGATTGCCGTCACGGTGGGTTCGCCCTTGGTCAGGGTTCCGGTCTTGTCGAACAGCACGGCATCGACATTGCGCATAGATTCCAGCGCCAGGCGGTCCTTGACCAAGACTCCGGCGCGGGCCGCGCGCTCGGTGGCGATCGACACCACCAGCGGGATCGCCAGCCCCAGCGCGTGCGGGCAGGCGATCACCAACACCGTGATCGCTCGCACCACAGCGGCATCGGGTGCGCCGGTCAGTGACCAGGCCATGGCGGTGATGGCCGCGGCGCCGAGGGCGAACCAGAAGAGCCAGGCGGCCGCGGTATCGGCGATCCGTTGGGCCCTCGTGGAAGAGTTCTGAGCCTGGGCGATGAGTCGCTGGATTCCTGCCAGTGCGGTGTCATCGCCCGTGGCGCTCACCCGGACGCGAAGGCCCGAATCGGTGGCCACGGTCCCGGCCACAACCTGTTCACCGATAGTGCGGCGCACGGGCCGCGATTCGCCGGTGACCATCGACTCATCCATGGACGCTTCGCCGTCAATGATCTGCCCATCGGCCGGCACCGCAGAACCGGGCCGCACCACCACCACGTCATCGACCCGGAGATCAGAGGGGGAGACCGCGACCACGTTGTTGCCCTCCACGCGGTGCGCTTCATCGGGCAAAAGTGCTGCCAGAGAGTCCAGGGCAGAGGTGGTCTGGGCCAGCGACCGCATCTCGATCCAGTGGCCGAGCAGCATGATCACCACCAGCAGTGCAAGTTCCCACCAGAAGTTCAGTTCGTGATCGAGAACCCCCAGGGTTGCCCCCCAGGAAGCCAGGAACGCCACGGTGATCGCCAGTGCGATGAGCAACATCATCCCGGGTTTGCGCGCCCTGATTTCTCCGACCGCGCCGGTAAGGAACGGGCGCCCGCCCCACAGGTACATCGCCGATCCCAGGATCGGTGAAACCCATCGCACCCACTCGCCGCTCGGCAAGGAGTAGCCGAGGAGGTGGGCGAACATGTCGTTGAACGCGACCACCGGAACGCCGATCGCAAGCATCACCCAGAAGAGTCGTCGGAACTGCGCCACGTGGCCATGGTGGCCCCCGTGGCCGCTATGGCCTGCATGTTCGTTGTGGGTGCTGTGCTCGCTGTGGCCCCCGTGTTCGCCGTGACCAGCGGCATCGTGGTGCTCGGCTCCTGCGCGTGTTTCGGCTCCGCTCATGATCGTGACGATATACCCCCAGGGGGTATCTAGTAAAGGGGGGTGACCCCTTCAACATCGACCTTGTGAGCAGCGCTACGCCAGCGCCGACAGCGCCTCGACCGCGCCCACCAACTCCGATGCCGCACGGTCAAGGTCCGCGCCACTGACACCAGCCCCGAAGGTGAATCGCACCGAGGTCTGGGCGACCACTGGGTCGATCCCCAGCGCCAACAGCACCGGGGAGGGCTCATCGCGGCCCGCCGCACACGCCGAACCGGAGGAACAACGAATACCCCGGCGTTCGAGCTCCAACAGCACCGCCTCCCCAGCCGTTCCAGGGAAGCAAAACGATACATGCCCCGGGAGGCGCCGCTCGGCAGCACCGGTGAGAATCGCCGTCGGGATCCGGTCCAGAACGTGGGCGATAAAGGCGCGGCGAAGGTCTGTCACGGCGCCAGCGTGGGAGGCGCGCTCGGCTTCGGCGCACCGCAAGGCCACCGCCAGGGCTACTGCGCCCGCCAGGTTCTCGGTACCCGATCGCCGCCCGCCCTCTTGCCCGCCGCCGTGCACCACCGGCTCCACCGCCAGCCGCCCGGCGATCGCAACCGCGCCGATGCCCTTGGGTGCGCCGACCTTGTGCCCGGAAATGGACAGCGCATCCACCCCCAGCGCCTTACGATCCAGGGGTAACCAGCCCGCGGCCTGTACCGCATCGGTGTGCACCAATGCGCCCGACTCGCGCGCGATCGGCACTAGTGCGGCCAGGTCCTGAACCGTGCCGACCTCATTGTTGGCATACCCGATCGAGACCAGCGTGGTGTCATCCCGCAGCACAGCGGACAGCGCTTCGGGGGTCACGATCCCGCCTGAGTCCACGACGGCGTAACTCACCTCAAAGTCGTGCAGGCGGCGCAGGTAATCGACCGATTCGGCTACCGCTTCGTGTTCGATCTCGGTGGTCACCAGGTGCTTGCCGCGGGGGTTGGCCAGCGCTAGGCCCTTGATCGCCAGGTTCGCGGCCTCGGTGCCACCGGCGGTGAAGCTCACCTCCGAGCCGCGGCTCCCCAGAATCGCGGCGACCTCTCGCCGCGCGACCCCCAGTGCGTTCGCGGCCCGGGTGCCGAGTTCGTGGGTGGAAGAGGGATTGCCGAACTCGCCGGTGAGGAACGGCCACATCGCCTCCAACGCATCGCGGCGCACCGGGTTGGTCGCGGCCGCATCGAGATACAGCTCGCTCATCCGCGCACGTCCACATCCAAGCCCAGGTCTAGGGCGATCACCGAATGCGTCAGCGCGCCCACGGAGATCACGTCCACTCCGGTGGCAGCGATATCGGCCACGGTGTCCAGGTTCACCCCACCGCTGGCTTCCAACACGGCCCGCCCCGCCACCAGACGGACCGCCTCACGCAGGTCGGCCAGGGAGAAGTTGTCCAGCAGGATGGAGTCCACCGAGGCTCCGAGCACCGCATCAAGTTGATCGAGCCGGTCTACCTCGACCTCCAGGTGGGTGGTGTGACCCAGTTGGGCCCGCACCGACAACAGCGCCGAGGTGACGTCGAGTCCCGAGGCCAGCAGAACCGCCAGGTGGTTGTCCTTGACCATCACCGCATCGGACAGTGAGAACCGGTGGTTGCGCCCGCCGCCGGCCCGCACCGCGAACTTCTCCAACGCGCGCAGGCCCGGGGTGGTCTTGCGGGTGTCGATGATCTGGGCGCCGGTATCTGCCACCGCGGCGACGTACGTGGCCGTCAGGGTGGCGATCGCGCTGAGGCGCTGCACCAGGTTGAGCGCCACCCGCTCGGCGGTGAGGATTCCCACGGCTGGCCCATGCACCCGGGCGAGCCGGTCTCCGGCACTGAACTCCTCGCCGTCGTCCAGGTCCAGGGTGACGGTGATGGAAGGGTCGGTGATCCGGAACGCGGCGGCGAACACCGGCCCACCGGCCAGTACGCCGTCGGTGCGGGCAATGAGGTCTGCGGTGGCGATGGCCGACGGCGGAAGGAGGGTGGAGGAGGTCAGGTCACCCCAGGGTGCATCTTCGGTGAGCGCGGCGCGGACCACCGGTTCGATGGTGGCGGTTGGCAGGGGCGCGAGGATCATGCGGTGACCAATTCTCTGGTGGGGGTATCGGCGCGAAAGTGGGCGCCGGCGGACTGGGTGCGGGCCAGCGCTGCGCTGACGATCCCTTGGGCGATGAGCAGCAGGTTGGCGTCCTCATGCTCAGCTTGGGTGGTGGCCGGCGGTGCGGTGGCAGCCCAGCGCTCCAAGGTGGCCAGGGCGGCGCTGAGCCCGGCGTAGGTGCGCACCAGTCCGGCCTCATGCCACATCACCTGCTGCAGCGCGGAGCGGGAAAACGGCACCTCGGGGATCTCGTGAGCATCGATCGCACGGGCAGTGCTCCCAGTGCGCGCAGTCGCGGGGTGGGCAGCACCTTGGTCGATCGGCCACGGCCCGGCATCTTCGGTGCTAGGTCCGTGAGCACCCACGATCGCCCGCGCCACCCGATCGGCGAACACCGCACCTTCCAGCAAGGAGTTCGACGCCAACCGATTCGCCCCGTGCACGCCGGTGCGGGCGACCTCGCCGGCGGCGAACAGCCCGGCGATGTTCGTTCGCCCCCACAGGTCCGTGCGCACCCCGCCCATCGCGTAGTGCGCAGCGGGCGTCACAGGGATCGGCTCGGTGCGCCAGTCAAACCCGGCAGCGAGCACCGCGGCGTGGATCGAGGGGAACCGGCCTGCAAGTCCCTGGGGCAGCTGCGCATGAATCGCGGTGGCGTCCAGGTACACCGGCGTTCCACCCTGGGCGGCCATCTGCGCGGCAACGGCTCTAGCGACCACATCGCGAGGTGCGAGTTCAGCCGCCGGATGCACCGCCGTCATGAACCGCTTCCCGTGATCGTCCACCAGGATCGCGCCCTCCCCGCGTACGGCCTCGGAGATGAGGAAGTTGCTCGGCGCCAAGGTGGTGGGGTGGAACTGGATGAACTCCAGATCCTGTACCTGGGCGCCGGCGCGGATCGCGCACGCCAGGCCATCCCCGGTGGCCTGCTGCGGGTTGGAGGTGTGGGCGTAGACCTGCCCCAATCCGCCAGTAGCAAGGACGACGGCGTCAGCGGTGATGGTCTGTGAGGTTCCATCGGGCAGGAGTACCTGCACGCCCGTGGCTCGGGTTGCACCGGGCTGTGTTTCACCGGTCTGTGTTTCACCGGCTTGGGCTGTTGTGGCGATGCCGGTGAGGAAGGTGTGCTCCAGCACTGTGATCCGCGGGTTGTCGACCGCCCGCGCCGCCAATGCCGCCGCGATTCCCGCGCCCGTGGCATCCTTGCCAGCGTGCAGAATCCGAGGGAAGGAGTGCGCCGCTTCCAGCCCGCCATGCAGGGCGGAGCCTTCAGGGTTGGTATCGAACCGCACGCCAGCGGTGATGAGATCTGCGATCCGATCCGGCCCTTCGGTACACAGCACCTGCACCGCAGCCTCATCGCACAGTCCGGCGCCGGCCACCAGAGTGTCGGCCACATGGGAGGCAGGGGAGTCGCCCGGTAGTGCGGCGGCGGCGATCCCGCCCTGCGCGGCCACGGTGTTGCCCGACTCTAGGCCGGCTTTGGTGACCAAGGTGACGTAGGCGCCGGGATCGAGAGCGGTGATCCGCAGCGCCGCGAAAAGCCCCGCGATCCCGGAGCCCGCAATGACCACCCGAGTTCCCGCCGTCGGGCATTGACCGGCGCCGCCGGCACTGCCGGTGTGAGAAGTCATGGTCAGCTTCCAGGTCGGGCGGCGAGCATCCGCTCCAGGGCCACCCGGGCGGGCTGGGCCACCTCATCGGGCACGGTGATCTGGTTCAGCACCTGCCCGTCGACCAACGCTTCCAGCACCCACGCCAGGTAGCCGGGGTGGATCCGGTACATCGTGGAGCAGGGGCAGATCACCGGGTCCAGGCAGAAGATCGTGTGCTGTGGGTTCTCCGCCGCGAGCCGCTGCACCAGGTTGATTTCAGTGCCGATGGCGAACGTCGTTGGCTCAGTGGCACCTTCGATGGCGCGTCGGATGTAGTCGGTGGAGCCGGACTCATCGGCGGCATCGACCACCGGCATCGGGCACTCGGGGTGCACGATCACGCGCACATCGGGGTGCTCGGCGCGGGCCTGATCAATCTGAGCGGTGGTAAACCGGCGGTGCACCGAGCAGAACCCATGCCACAGCACCACGCGGGCATCGAGCAGGGTCTGTTCGTCGTTGCCTCCCAGGGGCCGGTGGGGGTTCCAGGTGGGCATCTGCTCCACCCCGATCCCCATGGCCTTGGCGGTGTTGCGGCCCAGGTGTTGGTCGGGAAAGAACAGCACCCGTTGCCCACGCTCAAAGGCCCACTTGAGCACCGTTTCGGCATTCGACGAGGTGCACACGATCCCGCCATTGCGGCCACAGAAGCCCTTGAGTGAGGCCGCGGAGTTCATGTAGGTCACGGGGATGATCGGTGCCAGGCCGTCCTCGTTCGGTCCGCCGTAGAGCTCCACGAGCTGCTCCCAGCATTCCTCCACCTGGTCGATGTTGGCCATATCTGCCATCGAGCACCCCGCGGCCAGATTCGGCAGGATCACCGACTGCTGCGGACCGGAGAGCAGATCGGCGGTCTCGGCCATGAAGTGCACGCCGCAGAACACGATGGCCTCGGCATCGGGATGAGCCTTCGCGGCCTGGGCGAGCTGATAGGAATCGCCCACGTAATCGGCGTGCTGCACCACCTCTTCGCGCTGGTAGAAGTGGCCCAGGATCACCAACCGGTCACCCAAGGTGGCCTTGGCCGCACGGATCCGGGAATCGAGATCCTCATTGGAGGCCTGCGTGTACTCCGTGGGCAGCGTGCCCTGGCGGGGGGAATCTGGCGGCAGCACATCGGCCATCGAGGCGCCCGGGCCGTAACCGATGGAGTCCTGGGTCCACGGTCCCGCGCGAAGATCGCTGGAACAGGTCTCGGTGCCCTCGGTTGAGGGGGCGTTTTGAATGAGGGCGTCCACAGAAGCAGTGGTCATGATGTCCTTCCAGAGGAAGTGAGAGGGCTATCGGGTTCGGTCGGGCCGCCGTCGGTCAGCGGGATCTCGGGGTTGTAGCGGAACAGGCGGGCCGGGCGGTGGCGCCCGCCGGTGCGGACTTCATCGGTGGCCAGGAGCTCACCCGAGGCGAGTGCTTGGCGGCGGAAGTTCGCCGGATCTAGGCGTTTGCCGAGCACTACCTCGTGCACGTCGCGCAACTCGGCGAGGGTGAAGGTGTCTCCGAGGAAGGTATGGGCGATCTGGGAGTAGGCCACCTTGTTGCGCAATCGCCACAAGGCGTAGTCCACGATCTCGTTGTGATCGAAGGCGAGTTGTGGGAGCTCATCGGCCGGCCACCAGCGCACATTCTGGCTAGTGGCGGCGCCCGCGGCCTCATCGGCGCCGACCAGTGCCCAGTACACGATCGAGACCACCCGGTTGGCGTGTGGGGAGCGGTCGGGATCACCAAAGGCGTAGAGCTGCTCCAGGTACTTCGGTGCCAAGCGCGTGGTGGCCTGCAGGGAGCGGCGCGCGGCATCAGTGAGGGCCTCATCGGCGCCCAGCGGCCCACCGGGTAGGGCCCAGTGCCCATCGAAGGGGTCGCGCACTCGCCGCACCAGTGGGAGCCAGACGGTGGGCTTGGTGCGCTGCTGGCGAGGGCTGTTGCTACGCAACGCAAAGATGACGGTGGATACCGCCAGTTCGATCGCGGGCACCTGAGCCATGAGCCATCAATCAAGTAAAAGTCGTAATGACTGTTAGTGTGCGTATGTCTTAGTGTAGCAATGACTCTTACGGACGTGCGTTGCCGTCCGTGGACCGAACGGGAGTGGTCGCGTTCGCCGTCGTCCCTTACTGTCGGGACCATGATCGGAATCACCGGCGCCAGCGGCCACATCGGTGGTGCCTGTGCCGCCACACTGCAGGCTGAGGAGGGTACGGTCCGGTTGGTCCTACGTGATCCAAGCCGGGCACCCGAGGGCGACTTTCAGATCCGGCGGGCGGAGTATGGCGACTTCGACGCCGCCGTCGCAGCGCTCGACGGGGTGTCGGTGCTGCTGATGGTCTCCGCAGCCGAGAACGCGCAGCGGCTACACCAGCACCGAACTTTCATCGACGCTGCCGCGGCCGCCGGAGTGCAGCACGTGGTCTACACCTCCTTCCTTGGCGCCGGGCCAGATGCCACGTTCACCTTGGCCCGGGATCATTGGGCAACCGAGGAACACCTGCGAGCCACGCCGATGGCCTGGACCTTCCTGCGCGACTCGTTCTATCTGGACTTCTTGCCCACTACGGCGGGGGACGACGGCGTCATCCGCGGCCCGGCGGGAAGCGGCAAGGTGGGGGCGGTAGCCCGAGCGGACGTGGCCAGGTGCGCACTGGCCGTGCTTCGGGACCCAGGGGCACACGCAGGCGCCGTGTACCAACTCACCGGCCCGCAATCTTTGAGTTTCGAGGACGTGGCGCGGATCGTCACCGAGGTCACCGGCCGGCCCACAAGATATGAGGACCAGACCGTGGCCCAGGCCTATGAAACCCGGCGCTCCTACGGCGTGCCGCAATGGCAACTCGATGCCTGGGTCTCCACCTACACCGCGATCGCTGCCGGGGAGCTGGACCTGGTGACTGGGGACGTGCAGCGGCTCACCGGATCGCCGCCGGTCAGTCTGGCGCAATTGCTCGCTGGCTAGCTGCCCTTTGGGTGCTCCGGTCTGCTGTGCGACCACGATCCGAGCCGCACACCAAGCGGGCCCGCCACCTGCGATAGAAAGAACACCATGAGCACGCGTTTTGAGATCGGTGATGAGGACTTTCTCCTCGATGGCCAGCCGCTGCGGATTCTTTCCGGTGCGATCCACTACTTCCGGGTGCACCCCGACCTGTGGGCCGACCGGATTCACAAGGCCCGGCTCATGGGGCTTAACACCATCGAGACCTACGTCCCGTGGAACCTGCATGCCCCCGACCCAGGCACCTGGACCACCGCCGGTGGCCTGGACCTGGACCGGTTCCTTGCGATGATCGCCGCCGAGGGAATGCACGCCATCGTACGGCCCGGGCCCTACATCTGCGCCGAACTGGACAATGGTGGGCTGCCGCCGTGGCTCTTCGCCGATCCCACCGTTGGGATCCGCACCCTGGAACCCACCTACATGCGGCACGTGGGGGAGTACCTGGACCGCATCAACGCGATCATCGCCCCGCACCAGATCGACTCCGGCGGCCCGGTGATCCTGGTGCAGGTGGAGAACGAGTACGGCGCCTACGGCGAGGATCACGACTACCTGCGCGCGCTCACCCAGCGGATCAAGGACGCCGGCATCACCGTGCCGCTGACCACCGTGGACCAGCCCCAGCCCCACATGCTCCGCAACGGCTCACTGCCAGAACTGCACAAGACCGCCTCTTTCGGCTCCCGCTCCGCTCAACGGCTGGCGACTCTGCGCGAGCACCAGCCAACCGGCCCACTGATGTGCTCGGAATACTGGGACGGGTGGTTTGACTCCTGGGGGCTGTACCACCACACCACCTCGGCGCAGGATTCGGCGGCCGACCTCGACGTGCTGCTGAGCACCGGGGCGTCGGTGAACCTGTACATGTTCCACGGCGGCACCAACTTCGGATTCACCAACGGCGCCAATGACAAAGGCGTGTACCAACCGATCGTCACGAGCTACGACTACGACGCCCCGTTGGATGAGGCGGGGCGGCCGACGGCAAAGTACTGGGCCTACCGCGAGGTCATCTCCCGCTACGCCGACGTCCCAGAGGAGACTCCCGCGGCCACCGAGCCGGCCGCCGTCGTCGGGGAATCTGCCCAGCTCACTGAATTCGCGCCACTGGTGCCCGCTGCGCTTGGCGTGCTCGGCCAAACCTCGAGCACCGAAGTGCCGAGCTTCTCCCAAGTGCGCCACGATGCGGTGTTCCTGGTGCACTGCGCCGACGTCACCAGGTCCCAGGCCTCTGTGCTGACCGTGGGTGAAGTGCGCGATCGGGTGCACGTGCTGGTGGATGGGGTGTGCGTGGGGATCCTGTCCCGCGAATTGGGCCAGCGAACCCTGCCACTGCCGCCGATCGAAGGCGGTCTGACCCTGGTGGTGGAGAACCAGGGACGGGTGAATTACGGCAAACGGCTCGGAGAAGACAAGGGCATCATCGGGGGCGTCTACCTCGACGGAGCGGGCGTCAGCGAGTGGACGACGACGGCGCTCGCCCAAGATGATCCGGTCACCATTGCTGCTGGTCACCTGGACTGGCGTCCGGTCACCGGTGCGATCCCGGGACTGTCCCTGGCACGGGGAACGTTCGACGCCGAGCAGCCGCGCGATCGGTTCTTGGACACCACCGGGTGGGGTAAGGGTGCGGTCTGGGTGAACGGCGTGTGCCTGGGCCGGTACTGGTCGCGCCCACCGCAACGCACCCTGTACGTGCCCGGACCCCTTGTGCGTGCTGGCGGGAACGACGTCGTGGTGCTAGAACTCGATGGTGCCCCCGATGCCGCCGTGCGTTTCGCTGCGGAACTAGATCTGGGGCCAGCCGAAGAGTAGACGCGTGGCCTAGGTGGAAGCTGGACTCATGGAACCGATCATCATCGAGGATGTGCAGCACTGGCGCGCCTGGCTGGATCGGAACGAGGACTCACATGACGGGGTGTGGCTGGTGCTGGCCAAGAAGGGGGTGACGTCTCCGACCTCGCTGAGCTATCAAGAAGCCCTCGAAGAGGCGCTGTGCTCCGGGTGGATCGACGGTCAGCGCAAGGGTCGTGATGAGCACACCTTCCTCCAGCGGTACACCCCGCGCCGGGCGAGGTCTATTTGGTCTGCGCGCAACGTGGGCATCATCGGCGAACTGCGGGAGGCGGGGCGGATGCGGCCGCGCGGCGAGGCCGAGGTCGACAAGGCCAAAGCCGATGGTCGGTGGGATCGGGCCTACGGCGGCCCCGCTACGGCGCAAGTTCCCGAGGACCTCACCCAAGCGCTCGGTCGTGCACCCATTGCGCGCGAGGCGTTTGAGAACCTTGGCCGCACCGAGCGGTACAGCGCGCTGCATTCCATTTTGACCGCGCACACCGACGCCACCCGCGCCCGCCGAATCGCGTCGCTGGTGGCCAAGCTCGGATCCGTTGCTGAGTAATCCAATCTGGGCCTAGGAATGCGCCCGGTCTATCGGCGCAAATGCTAAGCGCGCTAGGGTGTGCGGAGTTTATGCGGGCACGCCGTGAGAGTCGATAAGTGCTGCGTGAAAGCGCGCGCTTGCAGTTGTGGAGTCAAAATGCCAGCAAAAGTCGCGACCGTTAACCGCCGTCCGCGTCGCCTTGCGGTCGCAGCAGGACTGAGCGCGGTACTGCTGGCATCGAGCTTCACGGCGCTCGATACCCCCGCGCAGGCAGCACCGGCAGACCTGGCCCCACCGCCCGCCGCCGGCATCCTCCCCGGCCCCGCACCGAGCGACTCCGCAGGTACACCCGGAGCCTGGGGTCCGTGCGTGCCTGACGATGACGCAGCGGACAACTGCCAAGGATGGGCCACACCCGCCGATCAACTCCCGCCGTATAACGGCACAGACAACGCACCCAACGTCATCGTCGGCAACGACTTCAGCGTGCCACTGGGAACCAGTAACGCCGCCGAGATGGAAGGGCTGGTGGTTGTTGCTGGAGACGCGACGTTCGACACCGGGTACACCCTGGGTGCGGTCGGTGCCGGGTCTGGGGTGCTGCCCGCGAACCGCGCCGACATGCTCGTGGTGGGCGGCTCGGCAACGGTCAATGGCCCGAACACCGATGTGAATATCGAAGGCGTGGACGACAACGGGTACCGCACCGGGAACATTCGGGTGGGCGGTGAGCAGAACTTCCGCGACCCCACCTGGGTGGAATTCGAGACCTACGGTGAACTGGGCAATGTTGACTCCGAAAATCAGCAGATACCGGCGGACACCCAGAACATTCTGAGTTCCGATGTGTCGGTGTTGGAGGACGACAACTACGTGGACTTGCTGGGTGTTGACGGCAAGATCGCTGAGTATTCGCAACTGTGTTATGCCGAGCTCAGCGAGACCGATGAGACCACTGTGACAAACGAGGGCGGCGAGCTCACCCTGGAGCACGGCACGGTGAGCGGCTCGGCGCAGACAGGGCTCACCCTGCAGAGCGACGGGTCAGGTGACCTGGTGGTCTTCGAACTCGACTCCACCATCGACGCTCAAACCGCCACCGTCATCTCCTTCGCAGGTGTCGCCCCCGATGCCACGGTCCTGGTGAACACCCTTGGAACCGGAACAGTGCGCCACCACTTGGGTGACGTGGACTGGGATGGCGGCGGCGTCAACGAGGCACTGAGCCAGGGCGGGCGAATCCTGTGGAACTACCCCTTCGCCGATGAACTCGAACTCGGCGGAACCTCGCAGTTCCCGGGCTCGATTCTGGTCGGAAACCCCGGCTCCACGCTCAACCTTGGGTTCTCAGGAACCAACGGCCGGCTCTACACCGCAGGTTCGCTGGTGCACAGCGGCGAGGCGTTCGGCCTCGGCGGCCTTGAGGTGCACTCCGGTCAATTCGTCGGCGCACTCGGCTGCGTCTATGACGAAGACGAGCAGGCGGGGACCTTCACGGTGCAAAAGGACTTCGCCGACGGCACCGCAGGCGCTGTGCCCGACGATGCCGAGTTCACCGTGACGTGGGAAGTGACCGGTCCCGAAGACTCTGAGAACTTGGGACGAACCGGAACCCTTGAGATCGCCGCCAACGGTGACCCCGTCGACGGGCCCCTGGACCTCGCGATCGGCGATGAGGTGACCTTCACCGAAACCGGGTTCCCCGAGGGCTTTGAGTGGGATGAAGCCAGCGTGCAGATCAGCCCTAACCCCGTGGTGATCGGCCCCGAGGACGACGTTGCGGAAGTGACCGTCACCAACACCGCGCTCGGTGGGTTTGTGATTGAGAAGGTGGTGGCTGGGGACTCTGGGTCTTCGGTGGTGGAGTTTTCTGGGTCGTGGTCGTGTGATGCGGCGAATGTTGAGGGTGTTGATGGGGGTTCGTGGTCGCTGGGTGCTGGTGAGTCGTTG
>JBMDWZ010000109.1:0-24953 GCA_048594865.1 Beutenbergiaceae bacterium | reverse complement strand
GTCTCCGGGTGGCTGACGATCACCGCGAGGTTCAGCGACAGCCCGGAGATGTAAGGGAAAGGGTGCGCCGGGTCAACGGCCAGCGGCGTCAGCACCGGGAAGATGTTCTTGCGGAAGTATTTGTGCAGCCGGTCCTTCTCGTTCTCGTGAAGGTCGGAGAAGTGCACCAGGGTGATGCCCTCTTGCGCTAACGCCGGGCGAACATCATTGGTGAAGACCGCGGCGTGCCGGTCGGTGAGTTCGTGCGCCTTGACCGAGATCCGTTCCAGCACCTGGCGGGGCAGCAGACCCGAGGCCGCGGTGACCGCCATCCCCGTCGCGATCCGGCGCTTGAGACCGGCCACCCGGACCATGAAGAACTCATCGAGGTTAGAGGCGAAGATCGCCAGGAACCGCACGCGCTCAAGCAGGGGCAGGCCCGAGTCCTCGGCCAACTCCAGCACCCGTTCGTTGAACTGCAACCAGCTCAGTTCCCGGTCGGCGAACCGGTCCGGGCTCAGCTCCAAGTCGGCGCCCAACGCACCGCCGCCCGCGACGGCAGAGTCGGCGCCGTCGGCGTGAGAGTCGGGGCCAGCGTTGGCCGACCCGAGTTCCGGATCCTCAACCGTAAACGTTGAGGAGGATGATACCTGGTCGGGGTCCGATGTAGGCGCCGAATCGTTCATGCACCCATGTTGTCACCTGCAACGTGATCTGGGAATTCCTCGTGGTTGCTTAGCGGTGAACAGCCGGTGTCTGTCCCCGGGTGATTACTCAGTGCTGAGCGGCTCGCGCGCCTGGTACTGCACGTGCACCGAGGCCTGAGCGAATCCGGCGCGCTTATAGGTGCGGATGGCCGGGGTATTTTCCCCCTCCACGTACAACTCCAAGGTGTCCAGCTTGGCCGACGCGAAGTACGCCATGGCCACCTGGGTCAGGACGCTGCCAATCCCCCGGCCCTGGGCATCGGGGTCCACACCCAGGGCGTAGATCTCCCCGGTGCGTGACCCGTCTTCGCTGGTGACCTTGACCCACATCGAGCCCAGCGGACGTGCGGTGGCGGCATCGCGGGCGATCCAGAACGTGCTCGGGTCGAACCACTCCTGGGCCATCCGGGCGTCCAGGTCGTTGCGGTCCAAGGCGCCCTGCTCGGGGTGGTCGGCGAATGCGCGGGCGTTGATGTCCAACCACGTTTGCTCATCTTGCCCGGGCTGGAACGCCGAGATGGTGAGGTCCGCTGGCACCTTGATCTCGCCGTCGGCCGCCCCTTTGGAATCGCTATCCGGCGCGGGACGCGCCATGTGCCACAGTTCGCGCACGTTGGCGAGATCCTGTTGCCGGGCGATCGCGGCAGCGGCCGGCAGGTTCCCATGTGCCCACAGGCGCACCGTGGGGTGTTGGCTCACCACGGTGCGCAAGAGGTCGGTGCCGATGCCCCGACGGCGGTACCCAGGATCGACGGCGAGTTCGGCCGAGCCGTCGCTCACCTGGGCGGCGGCGATCAAGTCGGGTCCGCTGCGCACCAGATACCGGGGCCGGCCCGGGCGCCGCAGGGTCAGCAGGGTGTCTTCGGAGATCGCTTCGACCCCGTCAGCATCGGCGACGCCGTCTGCCAGGTCGACGACGGCGGTCGCGTCCCGATCGGTCAGCTCGGTATGGTGCTCGATTTCCATCAGGTGAGCTTCTCGGCTTGCCACAGCACTGCGGCGCGTTCGAGTTCACCAGCGGTATCCAGGAGGGATCCGGCGCGACGGGTCAACTGGTGTGCTCCAGGTTCGTCGGATTGTTCCACCCAGTCCGCGTCCATCGCCGATCCGGTGGCCAAGACCCGCAGGAACGCCGCGGCCCGGTCCAGGGCCACGCCCAGGTCCCCGCGGTAGACGCCGGAGAGCACGGCATCGAGCATGGTGCGGATTTCCGGTGGCCCGAGCGGGTTAGCGACGCCGGCCACCACCTCGGCGACCTCGGCCCGGTGCGCGCCCAGGCGGTAGCGTTCGGCGATGGTGTCCGGGTCGCGACGGCCCCATTCGCGCAGCAGGTACAACCGCCACAGTGCCCCGGGCAGGGTGTCGGCCGGGCTCTGCGCCCAGATCTCCGCCACCGCGTCCAGGCCTTCGTGGTCCACCAGGGCGATCAGCCGTTGCACCAGGTCGTCATCTTCCGCGCCTTCACGGCCGCCGTCAATGAACGCTTGGGCGGTGGTGTGGGCGATTTGGGAACGCTGCGCAGGGTCCTCATCGCCCACGATCGCGTCGGCCTGCTCGGGGCTGAGCATGGCCGGGCGGCGGAAGTGCGGTGAACTCAACAGGGCTCCTTGACGACGGCGGTGGGACGCTCCCCAGGATACGACCGTGCCGGCCGACCGCCACGCGGACTCGACCACAACCGCCCAAATGTCTTAGCCGGGGTGTGATCCGGCCCGGTCCCAGCCAAGTGTCTGCAGGCGGTCCGTGGCCTGGTCGCTAGACGCCGTGCTCGGCTGGCAGCACGCCCTTGGCCACCGCCTTTTCCAAGGCGGCGAAGTCCGCCTCGGAACGGTCGGCGTACGCCGCGGACCAGACCGCCAGGGACTCCTCTGAGACCGTGGACTTGCCCAGGTAGTCGGCGATGGCCGAGGCGGCCGGTGATTGGCTGTGTGCCCTGGCCAGCAGGGCACCGCAGACCCGGCCGTAGCGGCTGAACTGTCCGCGGGTGAGGGTGTCGATGTCGACCGAGCCCTTCATGTCCCGGAACTGGCGCCAGTAGTAGTCGGTGGGTGGGCGGCCATCCCGGTCGCCAGCGAAGCCGGTGATCCAGCCGAGGAACGGGTCGGATTGGGCCTGCAGGATCCGTTGGCTGGCGACCACCCGGTGGCCCTCGGTGTGCTTGCGGCGGGTCTCCACGCCCGGGATCATCTGCGGCATTCCGCCGTAGGTGACCAGTACCGAGGGCATCGCCTCCTTGGCCTGCAGGAACAACACCGCGCCTTCGGGATCTTGGAACGCCAGCACGTAGCACCTCGTGCCAACGCTGCCGACCCCGACCACCCGCAGTACGCCGTCGACCAGCTCGAATCGCTGCAGGAGTTGCACGGCGTCGGCGCGCAGGGTTCGCCGGTAGCGCCGGAACAGCCCCTCGATTTCCTGCGGGGAGCCGTGTTCCACATGCTGCATGATCGGGGGTTGGTCCACGATCTGCAGGCGGCCGGAGGAATCCCGGGTGGTGATCTTGCCGAGTACCTGATCCGAGGTGCGCTTGCGTGCCTTCTTGGTGGCTTTGCGCGCCACCTTGCGGTCCTTTTCACGGGTGAGCAGGCTGTTGATGCTGTTGTCATCGACACTGAGGAAGTAGCGCTCGATAGAGCTGATCTGCATGAGTTCACGCAGCCGTTCGCGGTAGGCGTTGGCGGTCTCGGTGACCGCCGCGGCACAGTCGTCCTCGCTGAAACCGCGGCTGCGGCCGCCGATGTAGACGCTGGCGACCAGGCGTTTGAGGTCCCAGTCAAAGGGCGCAAGGCTGGCTTCGTCGAAGTCGTTGAGGTCAAACAACAGGGACCGCTCGGGGGAAGGCGAAGAAGCCGAAGTTGGAGATGTGCGCATCGCCGCAGGCGATCACCCGCAGATCGGGGGTGGGGTCGGTGGACAGGTCTGCGGCCATGATCGCCGCGGTGCCGCGATAGAACGCGAACGGGGACTGCAGCATCCGCCCGATCCGGACCGGGACTAGGTCTTGCAGGCGGGGCTCGTTCTGCTCGGCGATGATGCCCACCGGATCGCGCTGCTTAGGCACCGAGAGCACCGCGGCCTGTGAGCGGGGCACCGAGCCGCGCAGGTCCTTGCCTGAGGTGGCGGTTTTGCTGGACGTACTGGCCTTCTTGGGCGCTTTTGCCATGGCCTGGACCCTTCACTCGCCGGATCGAGCGATGGTATCGCTTGCACTGCGCGCGAGGGCTGGAATACCCAGTTAGCATGTGGCGGTTGCATTGATAGCAAGCAGTCAACGATGGAGGGCCGCGACGTGCTGCGAACCGCGAACGCCGATGTGTCGTTCACACCCAACCCCGGCTCCACGCAGATCGCGTTGATGATCGCCGTGGCCCAGGTTCCTGGGCTGAAGGTGAGCGAAGAGTTGGATGTCACGGCCGACGGCGAGGCGGTGGAGATCATCGAGGTCGCCAGTGCCCATCACGGGCGGATCCATCTGCTGGAACTAAACGCCGGGGCCGGCGCCCAGCCACAGGTACAGATCTCTTACCGCGCCGAGGTTGACGGCGACCCCGCCGTTGCTCTGGCGGAGGCGGTCGCTCCGAGCACCACGGACTTGCTCGCCTATCTGCGGCCAAGCCGGTATGCCGAATCGGACCGTATGCTGCCCACCGCACGCGCGCTATTCGACGGGCTTTCGGGGATCGAGCTAGCAGACGCCGTCGGGGATTACGTGTTCGATCAGTTGTCGTACGTTCCGGGGTCCTCGCGGTTCACCGACGGCGCGGTGCACACGCTCCTTGGCCGGGCCGGGGTGTGCCGTGACTACGCGCACCTGGTGGTGGCGTTGCTGCGTGGGTTGGACGTGCCGGCGCGCTGCGCTGCGGTGTACGCCCCGGGGCTTTCGCCGATGGATTTTCACGCCGTGGCCGAAGCCTGGGTGGATGGGTACTGGCACGTCATCGATGCCACCCGGTTGGCGCCGAGGCAGTCGTTGCTGCGGATCGCCACCGGCCGCGACGCCGCCGACAACGCGTTCCTCTCGGCCTACGGCGCGGGGATCCGAATGGGCAAACAGCAGGTGATGGCGACCGTGCGCGACGACCTGCCCCTGGACGACCATCAAGCCGCGGTGCGGATGCCGTAACTGCTTGGCACCCTGCTGCGGTGTGATGCGCACCGCAGGCACGCGCGACACGGGTGGGTGCAGGCACCACCGCGGCGGCGATATCCTGATGTGCGCTGCGCGTCACGCTTGCCTGCGGGCCGTGACCGTTGCGGGCCTCTAGCTCAATTGGTAGAGCAACGGACTTTTAATCCGTGGGTTGTGGGTTCGAGCCCCACGGGGCCTACTTAATCTGTCACCGGCGGGCGCGCGGGCCACACGCCATGCATGTAAAGGCACTGGAACTCTCGCCGAATCGCTCATCCCCCTGAGGCGAAGGACCGGGCAGCTCCACGGCCATACTCGCTGGGGGCTCGTTTGCGGGCTCACCGGCCGGAAAGTGTCCGCCGAAGGTGACCTAGTTGCGATGGGGCCCCGGTTTCACCGCAACTAGGTCACCTTCGCGCAGTTCACTCCCAGGTGGCGGTGGCAGGGTCCACCCCGTGGCGGCGGGCGTTAGCCTCGATGGCCTCCCGCAGCCAATGGGCCAGGCCCGGCTGTAAGGAATCGTAGTGCGCAGTGAAGGCCGGGTCCTCGGTGTACATCCGGCCCAGACACACCTGCATCGACACCGAAAGCGAGAAGTAGGCGCTGAACACCTCGCGGTGTTCGTCGGCTAGCGTCCCGGCCTCGGCGCTTGACGGCTCCACGCCCTCACGTAGCGCTGCGCCGAGGCGCCGATCGAGACGGTGAGTCCGCGAGGCGACGTCCTTCCACTGCTCGGGAGTTCGATCGGCGGCGCGCTCGGCGTACTGGCGCCACTGCAGCGAATCGCCCCACCGCTGGCGGGCCTGCTCAATCCACTGCGGATCCCACCCCTCACCGAAGATCTCCAGCTGCTGTTCGGCGCTGAGAAGCACGCCGGACTCGTGTGCCTGGATCATCCGGTCCAGGCCGGTGTCGAGCTCCTTCAGCCGGCGCAGTTGTTGACGCACCTGGCGGCGTTGGTCCCGCAGCGACCCAGCGATGTCGGCCTCGTCGCGCAGGACCTCAGCGATCGCGTCCAGGCCGAGGCCCAGCTCGCGGTAGATCGTGATCCGCTGCAGCCGCGCCACATCGGTCCCGGTGTACAGGCGGTAACCCGAGGCGGTGCGAAACGAGGGACTGGCCAATTCGATCTGATCCCAGTGGTGCAGGGTGCGCACGGTCAGTCCGAGAACTCCGGCAACCTGACCCACCGTCATCGCACCGTGCTCGCCCGGCGCGGCTACGGGGCGGGCGTCGGGGTCGCTCATGACTGCCATTGTGGCCCTGCCGGTGGCTCGATGCCGATCTGCGCAAGATTTGCGGCCTCGGCGCTGCCCGGTTCATGCGGCTTGGCGGCGGTGAAGACCACGTGGGCGTTCTCGGGGGTGATGACCCGAATATCGCGGGTGTTCCACGGGGTATCGGTGGGCCCGGTGACTGACCCCGGTCGCAGCGCCGTGACGGCCTGCACAATCCCCTCGACCTGGTTCAGCACGCACGCGAAGCTCACACTGGCCACCGGCGGATCTCCCGGCTCGGCCTCCCCTGCCACCAGGAGCACGTCCTGAAACGCCCACCGGCGCAAGTGCACCAGTTGGCCAGGGATCGCGAATAGTTCGAAGAACCCAAGACCTTGCGTCCAGAACTCCACCGACTGGGTGAGATCCGCCGTCGGGATGGTGAGGAACATGGGCATCCCATAGATGCCGTGGAAGGGTTCGGGTGCCTGGGCGTCCGGGCCGGGCGCGGGCACTGGGCTGACGTCGAAGGCGTTGTAGTAGTTGCTCATGGCGACCACTGTGGGCCCTGACGTTACGTGAGGGTCAACCGCTATTCACAACGCACGCGCTACGCCTTCTCTCTCAGGCCAAGGTGAGTAGGTACACAGCCACACCCCAGCCGTTCGCGATGATGTGGGCGATGATGTTCGCCGCGATGTTGCGGTAGCGCCACCACATCACTCCCATGAAGACGGCGAAGGGTCCATGGACGACGACGAGAGTCGCCAAGCCGCTGAGGAAGTCACCCTGGCTATGGCTTCCGAAGTGCATGCAGGCGGCGAACAACGCCGACAGCGCGATGGCTGGCCAGGGTCCGAGCGCTGCTTCTAGCCTGGTCTGCAGCCACCGCCGATAGAACAGTTCTTCCCCGATCCCAGCAGTGATCGCCGTGGCAATCGCTGCGATGAGGATGAAGGCCGGCTCGTACTGGGCGAGGTCTGCCAGGGAGGTCACGGGCAGAACTTGGGAGAGCACTGTCCACACCGCAATCGCCACCGCTGGCGCCCACCAACGCCACCACGACCGGCGGGGCGGGAGGTCGATAGTCACAGCGCCGCGCGTGAACCACACCAGGGCGGCGGGCAGCGCCATCAGCGCCACGGCCTTGCCCAGGATGTAGTTCTCACCCTGTAGCGGCAACACGGCCACCAGCAGCGGGAAGATCACCGCGAGCGCCACCAGCCCGAGCAAGGACACGGTGAGTTTCGATGAGTGACCGGCCCTGACCGCCTGCCTTGGCGGCCGCCACGGCAACAGCAAAACCAGGGCGATCCCGACCAGTGAGGGCCCCATACACACCCACAGTGACACCACCGGTGCCCCCGGGTCGGCAGAGACCACGAACCCTCCTGGTCGGGTAGCCAGCGCCCAGGCGAAGCTACCCACCGCCAGCGCTGCTAAGGCGATGAGGATCAATCGTCCTGCCGACGGCGACCCGCTGCCGTGGGCGGCCCGTTCTCCTTCTTGAACACCTCGGTTGTTTCTCACCCGACGCACGTTAGGCAAAGCGCGGGTGGGTGCGAATCAGCCAAAAGGATGATCGCCCGCCCAGTCCAGTCCAGTCCAGTCCAGTCCAGTCCAGTCCAGTCCACTCCAATGCGGTCTGGCACCAGAAGGGGGCTGAGGCGCCTAGTTCCAGCCGGCCAGCCCCGGTTCTTGTGGCAGTGGGTAGCAGCCATCCACGAGCTGCACCGCACTGTTGTCACTGAGCAGGCCGCTCTCCACGTAGATCGTGTTGGGCAGCGCGGCGAGCACGTGAATGTGCGCACCGCCGCCGTGGGAGGCGTAGGGGATATCGAACGCGGCGGCCGTCAGTCCGATCTCCATACAGTCGGTGACGCCACCGGCACGGCGCAGGTCGGGTTGGATAACACCCACGCCACCACCAGCGATCAGGTCGCGGAAGTTGGCCAGCCCATACCTGTTCTCACCAGTGGCGATCGGGATGCTCAACCGCTCGGCTAGCCGAATGTGATCGGCAGTGACCTCGGCGCGCAGCGGCTCCTCGAACCACCGACAGCCCATGTCTTGATAGGCCAGCCCGCGCTCCAAGGCCTCACTGAAGTTGAAGGCCTGATTGGCATCGACCATCAGTGGCGCATCGGGGCCAATGACATTGCGTACCGCCCTGATCCGCTCCAGGTCCTCGGTGAGCGGGCCACCGCCAACCTTCATTTTCACGCCTCGGAAACCCTGATCCATGGCCTTGGCCGCCACTTGCTCCAGCTGCGGCACATCCAATTCCAGCCAGCCGACCATCGCATAGGCCGGAATGGCCGAGTGCTGGGCACCTAGCAGCTGCCACACCGGTGCCTCGAAGTGCTTTCCGGCCAGATCCCATAGGGCCACATCGATGGCGGAGATCCCATAGGTCGATAACCCTGCGGTGCCCTGATAATCGGTCAGCGTCCGCAGCCGGCTTCGGACGTCCCTGATGAACAGCGGATCGGATCCGATGATCTCTGGCGCCAACTGCTCTTCGATGAGGGTGGCGAGCACTTTGGGCGAGCTCGCCACCCTCCCGAAGTAGGTGCGGGAAACCCCGGTGACACCAGCGTCCGTTTCGATGCTGACCTCACACAAGCCATTGCGATCCAACAGTTGGATGGCGTCGCGAATCGGATGTTCCTTGGCTTGCGAAGAGAAACTCGTCGTGACTTTGGTGATCTTCATTTCTTGCCTTTCGTTAGTTGCTGGTGCCACCGGGATATGCACACTCAGCCGAGTGCGTTAGCGGCCTCAGAGAAGAAGGTCGCAGCAGCGTCCTCGGGGCTGGCTTCACCGAACGCGACCTGCTCGTTTGCCCGGGAGAGCAGTCCCTCATTGAGGACCACGCCACCGGCGGGCCATGGTGGCGAGGGGGCCAAACCGAGATTCAGCGCGAGTTCGGAATAGTCCACCACGATGGTTTCCTCATCTGTGAGCTCTCCGCTGACGGCCTCACGCATCGACTCCGAGGCATAGGGGCCGAACTCGTTGCGATACATGACGGCGATCTCAGGGTCGGTGAGGAAGTAGCTGAGGAGGTCCACGGCCTCGTCAGGGTTGGCTGAGGAGCTAGCCACGGCCATCAACACACTGAACGCGTAGTCCCCGGCCGTCCCATCATTGCCCCGCGGCATCGGCCGCAGGGTGAGCTCACCCTCGGTGTAAGGGGCGTGGTTGGTCAGGCTGTTGCTGGTGTGCAGTTGGATCCCGACGACGTCGCGCGAGAGTGCCTGGTCCTCGAATGGCAGTCCGGACTCCTCCGAGGTGAAGGTGGCCGGCGGTGCGACGCCATCCTGACGCAGGTCCTCCCAGTAGGTCAGCCATTCCACCAGGTCCGCCTCTTCAAAATTCAAAGCTACCGGGTCAGCACCGTAGTCGAACAGGTCCTTACCTTGAGCGAGGAGGAAGGCCCGGAAGGCACGCGTTGAACCAGCCATGTCTTGGGTGAACCAGCGTTCGTCACCCAAGGCTTCGGAGACCGTTCGCCCGTTGTCGGCAAACTCCTCCCAGGTCCACATCTCATCCTCGGGCGGGAGTTGCACGCCGCCCTCGGTCATCATGTCTTCGTTGATGATCGAGCTCAGGGCGAGCATCCCAGTGGGGATGCCGTACGTTCCGCCGTCCACTACACCGGCTTCCAGGAGAGTCTGGTCGAAGTCTGAGAGGTCAAGGTCACCAGACTCGATGTAGGGAGTGAGATCGAGCAACACTCCATTCTGCGCGAACTCGGTCAGTTGCATGTCGGTGAAGTGCAACAGATCGGCGTTGTCTCGGGCTGCGGTTTGGGTACCGACCCGCTCCCAGTAGGCGCCCCATTCGGCGCCCTCTCGCGAAACGCTCACACCCTCATGGGCGGACTCGTAGGCATCGAGGATGGTGTTGTACTTCGCGTGACGCGCTTCGCCGCCGTACCACGCGACGCGCAGGCTGACATCGCCGCCGCCACCGTTTCCGCCGGCAGAGTCATCGTCACCGGAGTTGCTGCAAGCAGCGAGCGTGAGTGCCAAAGCCACGGTGAACGCGCACGCTCCGCGGCTGATTGATCGTGCCATGTTGGTTCCTTTTCTTGAGATGAAACAGCATTGGTTCATTCCCCCGAGCACTACTTCAGTCCGGTCGTCGCCACCCCCTTGACCAAGTACTTCTGCCCCACCAGGAACACCAGGAAGATGGGGATGAGAGACAGGGTGGACATCGCGAACAGCGAGCCCCATGCCGATTCACCCTCGGAGTCCACGAAGGCGCGCAGGCCCAAGGGAACGGTGTAGAGATCCGGGTTCGTCAAATACAGCAGTGGTGTGAAGAAGTCGTTCCAATTCCAGATGAAGCAGAAGATCGCTGCCGTAGCCAACGCTGGCTTCATCAACGGCATCACGATCTGCCAATAGATCCTGAATGCCCCGCAGCCATCGAGTTTCGCTGCCTGATCAAGTTCGACCGGGATACCTCGAATGAATTGAACGAGGAGGAAGATGAAGAACGCATCGGTGGCAAGGAGCTTGGGCAGGATCAGTGGCATGAAGGTGTTCACCCAACCCACGTTGGAAAACACGATGTACTGCGGCACCACGGTGACGTGAAACGGCAGCATGATCGTCAGGAGCATGATCGAAAACGCTGTGCGCTTGAAGGCAAAGTCCAGACGGGCGAACGCGAACGCCGCCAGCGAGCAGGAGAGCAACGTGCCGACCAGCACGATCACCGCAATGAACGCGGAGTTGGCGAAGAACCGCCCGAAACCTCCTAGCGCCTGCCAGCCGTTGACGTAGTTAGCGAACGTGAAGTTCTCTGGGATCAGGCTGGCATCCCCGAAGATCTCGGTGACCGGCTTAAATGAGCCGGAGAGCATCCACAGCAGCGGATAGATCATCGAGATCGCGAACAGGATCAGGAAAAGATGGATCATTCCGCGCAGCGCGGTGCTGCGGAAGTCTTTATCGGTCGCCATAGTAGACCCACTTCTTTGCGGCAGCGAAGTTGATCGCCGTGAATATTGCAATGACTACCAACAGCACCCATGCCATCGCCGATGCGAGCCCCATCTCAAAGCGTTGGAAGCCGATTTGATAGAGGTACAGCGTGTAGAACAGGGTCGAATCGCTCGGTCCACCACCGCCGCCGCTGACCACGTAGGCGGGTGTGAAAGCTTGGAATGACCCGATGAACTGCAGGATGAGGTTGAAGAAGATCACCGGTGTCAGTAGCGGGATAGTGATCTTGAGGAAGCGGGTGATCTTTCCTGCGCCGTCCACCTGAGCCGATTCGTAGAGCTCTTGCGGAATCTGGCGAAGCCCAGCCAGGAAGATGATCATCGGCGAGCCGAAGGTCCACACGTTCAGCACGATCAGGGTGGACAACGCGTGCGCGGGGTCACCGATCCAGCTCGGCAGATCTTGGAATCCGACCAAGCCGAGCACTTGGTTCAGCAGTCCGCTGCCACCGAATACCCGCCGCCACAGGAGGGCCACCGCAACGCTAGCGCCCAGCAACGAGGGCAGGTAGAACACCGAGCGGTATAGCGGCAGCCCGCGCAGGCCCTTATTCAGCACCACCGCCAACATCAGGGCGAATGCCAACTGCAGTGGCACAGAGATGAACACGTATCGAGCGGTGACGATCGCCGAGGCCTGCAGCCGGGGATCGGTGGCCATCCGCAGGTAGTTGTCCAAGCCGATCCAGGAGGTGTCTGGCCGGACCATGTGGAAGTCGGTGAAGGACAGGTACAGCGACACCACCATAGGAACCAAGGTGATGAGCAATAGTCCGGCCAACCATGGGGCCAAGAAGCCGAGCGCTGCCAGGTTGTTCTTGTGCCTTGGCTTTCGCCGCTCCCGCGAACCAGATTCAGGGCTTCGGCGCACAGGTTGTCTCTCTCCCGTGCCATGGGGAGGGTCCGCGGTGCCCACTGGGGGCACCGGGGGCGCTTTCCCGCTACCTTGCATGGCGGTCACTCCTTTGTGAATTGCGGTAGGTCAACGTCTGCCTTGACGCGACCGGTGGTGGGTGGTCGCTGTGGATTGCCCACAGCAACGGGTCAAATCGGGTCGGCGCTCGGGACCTCCAGGAGGCCCAGCGCGGCATGCCAGGCGGGCGACGGAAGCGGGACGCCGTGAGCCATCCGCTCTTGGCGGGTCTGCCGCGACCTGTCCCCTGGCACCCGAAGGGCCTGCTCGGTTGGCCCACTGGCGCGGATCGTGCGTAGGTAGTTGGTGAGATCGGCGAGGCTCTGGGGGTTCACACAGTCCCCGGAGATACCAATGAATACCTCGCCCTTAGTGGGGACGTTGTCGATGTCCAGGGTGCCCTTGACGTCGGTCCCGAAAGCCGATCCGCTGAGCACACCCACCATCGACTCCAGAGCCACTCCCAGGGCGTAGCCCTTGGCGCCGCCGAACGGTGAGATGGCTCCCCTGACGGCCGCGTGCGGATCGTTGGTCTGTTCACCGAACTCATCCACCGCCCAGCCCAAAGGGATCTGCGCGTCTTGGGCGGCGTAACTGAGGACTTTGCCCATCGAGACCTGGGAGGTGGACATGTCCAACACGATCGGCTCGGACTCGGTGGGCACCGCGATCGCAATCGGGTTCGTTCCCACCAGGGCTTGCGAGCCACCCCATGGGTGGACCAGGGCCTCGCTAGTGGTCAGCGCCAACCCGATCGCACCGGTCGCTGCGATCGCTTCGACGTACGGGGCCAAGATTCCTAAATGATTGGAGTTTCGAACGGCCGCAATCGCAATCCCGTTGGAACGCACCCGCGGCAGAAGTTCGTCGATTACTTTATGTGCCACGACCGGACCGAAACCTCGATTTCCGTCGGCACTCAAATAGCTCGGACTTACCCACCTCAACTCCGGTGCGATTCCCGATTGCACGACACCGTTCTGGAGCCGGCCAACGAGCACCGGGAGTCGCTGCAGCCCGTGGGAGTGTTGATCGCGCAGGTCGGCCTCGAGCAGCGTCGCGGCCTGCTGCCGCGCTTCTGCCGTGGTGGCTCCGGCCTCGGTCAAGGCCGTCACTGCCACCTCAAGAATTTCCTCGACGTGCACCACGGTTGTGGGGTGTTGGTCGACCATATCGGTCATGAATACTCCGCTCCATTGCGTCGTTTCAGACTGATATTGGTGTAAGCCTTCCCGGCCAATCCCACCCCGTCCCGATATCCGGGACACCAGCGCATCGAAAGCCGTTACTTAACTGCTTTAGTTGCCCATTTGTTATCGACGGTGCGGTTTGCTGCGCGCCGAGGGAGGCACCGAGCAAGGACGGTGTCATGGCGCGCGCCCCCTAGAATGGGGCCATGGTTCAAGGCGAGGGCACCGCAGCTCCGGCGCGTCGTGGGCGGCCTCGCAGCGAGGAATCTCACCGAGCGGTTCTCGAGGCCACCGCGACCCTCATTGAGGAATTGCCCTACCCAGACATCACCATCGAGGGCATCGCCTCCCAGGCCAAGGTTAGCAAACAGACCATCTACCGCTGGTGGCCGGGCAAAACCGAGGTGGTGCTGGAGACCATCCTCTCGGGCATCCTCGGCCCGGAGATCGCCCCGCTTCCCAACACCGGGGACCTGCGCGCCGACATCAGCGAGCTCCTCACCGGACGGGCCGAAGTGGTCTACACCGAAAACGTGGTGTCGATGACGCGCTCGGTGCTCTCAGCGTTGGTGCACTCCCCCAACCCCGAGGACTCCAAGCGTGCCTATGAGGTGTGGAACGGCACCGCCCTAGCCGACCGGCTACGGGCCGAACAACGCGAGGGCACCATCCGCTCCGACGTCGACGTGGATGCCGCAGCCGCCGCCCTCATCGACCCTTACCTGATCCGGATCATCACCTCTGGGCAGCCGGACCGTGAGTGGACCGAGAGTCTCGTAGCGATCGTTATCGACGGCCTGCTGGTGCGCGGCTAACCAACGCCCACCGCACCCACGCGCGCCAGCCAGCCTCAGTTCGGCTCGGGCTCCACTGCGGTATCCCGCTCGGCGAGCACCGCGCGCACCGCCACGATCCGGTTGCCGTCCACCTGCGCCACGTGCAGGGTGGCGCCGGGTGCCGGCACCTCATCGCCGGTGGCTGCCACCCGACCCAGACGGTCCAGGATGTACCCGGCGACGGTCTCGTAATCGCCCTCGTCTTCCAGTTCCACCCCGGTACGGTCGGCGAAGTCTTCAAGGTTCGTTCCGCCGTCGATCGTCAACTCCTGAGCAGCACCGCTGCCGCCCGCGACAGTACGGGAGTCGAACTCGTCGTCGATCTCCCCCACCAATTCCTCCACGAGGTCCTCCAGGGTGACGATCCCGTCGGTACCACCGTGCTCATCGATGACCACCGCAATGTGGATCCGTTCGCGGCGCATCATCGCCATCGAGGGCAGCAGCGCGTTGGTGGAGGGCAGCACCAGGATTCGGCGGACCAAGTCATTGACGACTGTGGGCTTAGGCACGGGCGGCTTGATCGGCACCGCGCCGGCGTCATCGTTGCCGCTGAGGACGGCCACGTCGGCGAGCAGGATGTCGCGCACGTGGACGAAGCCGAGCACGTCATCGAAGTCCTCCCCGATCACAGGAAAGCGGGAGAAGGGTTGCTCGGCGATCTCTGCCAGGGCGTCATTAAGGCTGAGGTCGCCGCGCAGCATCGCGACCGCGTGCCGGGGCCGCATCACCTCGCCAATGGTGTGTTCGGTGGCCCGAAACAGGTCCCGCAGAATCTGACGTTCGTCCTCGGGCAGCGAATCGTTCGCCACCACCAAGTCCCGCAATTCCTGTTCGCTCATCTCCTCGCTGGTCACCTTCGGGTCACCGCCGAGCAATCGCACCACGCCATTGGTGGAGATCGACAGCAGCCAGATCACCGGGCGCATCAGGTTGGCGAAGGCGTCCAGAGGCGGGGCCACGGCGTAGGCCACCGCGGAGGAGCGTTGCAGCGCCAGGCGCTTGGGCACGAGCTCGCCGAACACCAAGGACAGGTAGGCGATCAGTAGCGTCAGGGTGATGAAGGCAACCGACTGCGCCGCGCTCGCCGAGAGCCCGAAGGCCTCAAAGATTGGCGTGGCCGCGGGGGCCAAGGTGGAGGCGCCGTAGGCGGCGGAGAAGAACCCGGCCACGGTGACGCCCACCTGCACGGCGGCGAGGAACCGGTTGGGGTTGCGCGCCACGCTGGCGACGCGCTCACCGCGGGTTCCTCGCTTGGCTAGTTGGTCGACCTGGCTATCGCGCAGCGAGACCAGGGCCAGTTCGGTGCCGGCGAAGATTCCGCCGATGCCGATGAACAGCAGCACCAAGGCGATGTTCAACCACAGGCCGTCCATCAGGCGGGTTCACCACTATGTCGAGGGCGTTTCATGACGGTGACGCTACTCCACCGATTGCCGGTTCGGAAGTCCCTCCCTCACCTCCTGCCACACCGCCGAGCGCGCCCAAATGGTCACGATTAACTACCATTTGGGCGCGCTCGGGCTCAGGGAGCGGGTGCGGCGGTGCGGGTTAGGCGTCGGCGCTGCGGCCCGCTTGTGCGTCGCGAGGCGAATGCTCGACGGCGTCATCCTCACCATCGTGCGACTCACCATCGGCGGGCTCGTCTTCGGAAGCGGGCTCACGCTCGGAGGCCGACTCATCGTCGTCGGCCGGCTCACGCTCGGAGGCCGGCTCATCGTCACCCGACTCATCGTCCGCTAGGTGATCCTCGCCGTCGGCCGTGCCATGCACCTTCGCAAGGGCGGCACCCTCCACGTCCACGTTCGGCAGGATCCGGTCCAGCCACTTCGGCAGCCACCAGGCGGCGGGGCCGGCCAGGTGCAACAGGGCCGGTACCAGCAGCATCCGCACCACGAACGCATCGAGCAGCACACCCAGCGCCAGGCCCAGTCCGATCGAGGAGATCATCGGGTCGGGGGTGAAGATGAACCCGCCGAACACCGAGGCCATGATCAGCGCCGCCGCAGTGACCACCGCGCGTCCGGCGTGCAGCCCGCGCCGCACGGCCACCCGTGGCGGAGCGCCATGGGCGTAGGCCTCGCGCATTCCCGAGGCGGTGAACAACTGGTAGTCCATCGCCAGGCCGAACAGGATTCCGACCATGATGATCGGCAGGAAGCTCAGCACCGGCCCGGGTTCGGTCACCCCGAACACCCCGGACAGCACGCCCCACTGGTACACCGCGACCACTCCACCGAGGGCCGCCAGGTAGGACAGCACGAACCCACCGGTGGCGATTAGCGGCAGCAGCAGCGAGCGGAAGACCATCACCATGAGCACCAGCGACAGTCCCACCACCACGGCCAGGTACAGCGGCAGCGCGTCGGCGATAATCTCGGAGATGTCGATGTTCGCGGCGGTGATGCCCGCGACCGACAGTTCCACACCGGAGACGTCGGTGCCGTTCAAGATCTCACCGTCGCGCAGTTCGTGGATGAGGTTCTCCACGGCCACACTCGATGGGCCCTCTTCGGGGATCAGTTGGAACACCGCAACGGTTCGGTCATCGTTCAGGCCGATCGGTGCGGCCGAGGCGATTGCGTCGTGGTCGATGAGGGCGTTTCCGACGGCGATCTGCTCGTCCATCGCTTCGCCCTCATCCAGGCCCGAGGGCAGGTCGGCGACCACCACGAGCTGGCCGTTCATTCCTTCGCCGAAGGACTCGTCGATCTCCTTGTACGCCTGGTAGGCGGTGGAGTCCTCAGCCTGCTGGTCACCGCCCGGGAGGCCGAGCCGCATCGAGGCCGACGGCACCGCGAGCGCCCCGAGCACGATCACCGCGACCAGGGCCATGCCCACGGCCTTGATGGTCTTCATCGGGGTGGTGATCTTCTTGGCGTCCTGCTCGGCGGTGTCGCCATTGCCGTTGGCCTCGCGAGCCTGGGAGGCTTCGGCGCGTTCACGCTTACGCAGCACCCGCTCACCGAGCAGGCTGAGGAGCGCTGGGGTCAGGGTGATCGCGATCAGCACCGCGATCGCCACGCAGACCGCGCCGACGGTGCCCATCAGGCCAAGGAACGGCAGCCCGGTGAGGTTCAGGGCCGCCAGGGCGATGACCACCGTGGCTCCGGCGAATACCACCGCGTTACCCGAGGTGCCGTTGGCCAGCGGAATCGAGTCGGCCACGCTCATCCCCGACCGCAGTTGGGTGCGGTGCCGGTGCAGGATGAACAGGGTGTAGTCGATCCCGACCGCCAATCCGAGCATCAGGCCCAGGATCGGGGTAATCGACATCATTTCGATCGTGCCGGACAGTGCCAGCGCACCGGTGACACCGATTCCCACACCCACCAGCGCGTTGAAGATCGGCAGTCCGGCACCGATGAAGGTGCCGAGCATCACCAGCAGCACGATCGCGGCGATCGCCAGCCCGATGGCTTCGGCCACGGAGAACAGGTGCGGCAACTCCATGCTCAGATCGCCCGAGGGCAGCACGTCGACGCCGTCGATCCCGAAGTCGGTCAGGGTGTTGGCGACCTCCGAGACCTCCTCGATGGCCACGTTCTCAAGCGGCTCATCGAAGGACACGATCATGATCGCGACATCGCCGTCGTCGGACACCAGTTGGGTGCCTTCGGAGAGCTCGAACATCGCCTCGCCGCGCTGCAGGTCCACCTCACCGTCGGCTAGCTCTTGCTCGCCGGACTCCAGTTCCTCACGTCCCGCTTCCAACTCTTCGCGGCCGGCGTCCAGCTCTTCTTGCTGGGAGTCGATCTCCGCCTGCTGAGCATCGATCTGCGCCTGCTGGGCATCGAGTTCGCCCTCGACCATCGGGAGCATTCCGGCCGCTTCGGCGTCCTCGCGAGCGGAGTCCAGCTCGGCCTGCCCCTCATCGAGCTGGGCCTGACCGGCGTCCAGTTGCTCCTGGCCCTCCTCGAGCTGGGTTTGCGAGGACTCCAACTCCTCACGGCCCTCACTCAGCTCTTCGCGCCCGGAGTCCAACTCCTCCTGAGCGTCGGTGAGCTCCTGGCTACCTTCGGCAATCTGCTCCTGCACGTCAAAGGGGTCGGTGACCTCACGCACCGGGTCCAGTCCTTCGACCTCCGAACCGAGTTCTGCGATCTGTTCGCGTTGCTCGTCGGTGAAAGCTTCGGAGTTCTGAGTTCGAAGGACGACGACGGCGCTTCCGCCGCTCGCATCGGGCAGTTCGTCCGCGAGTCGGTCGGTGACCTCGGTGGTGGGCATATCGGGCACCGAGAACTGGTCGCTGAGCTGGCCACCGAAGGCCAGGAACGAGCTGACCGCGAGGACGAGCAGCACCAGCCAACTGGCGATCACCGTCTTGGTGCGCCGAGCGGCTAGCTTGCCGAGTCGATAAAGGAACGTAGCCACGAGCATTCTCCGAGAGTTGGGCCGGACAGGCGAGAGCGAAGCCGCGGCCCGGCCCGTGATGCGCCGAAGGCGGCTCGCCCCCTTTGACGACAAACAAGACGATACGTCTCGTAAATAGAATCTGCAACGCAGCGGCCTGTGACATGGGTTACGGGCACCTAGTCTCGGCTGGCGCCCTCCTCGCTCTCAGCACGTCGCACCTCGGCCCTGAACGGCGCCCGCGCCATACCGAGCATCCACCAACGACGGGTGCTAAGTTGCTGACACGTTGAGGGTGGGCCAAGGGGGCAGCCATCGCATCGTCGAGTCCGTAACAGTAGGCAAGGGGACAACCGCACCATGACCACGGGACACACAGGCTTCGCTGGACAGAACTCCGGTGAAAATTTCGCACTACGCACGCAAGGGCTCTTGAAGGAATATGGCGGCAAGGTGGCCGTCAATGGAGTGACCTGGGGCGTTCCCCGCGGCTCCTTGTACGGGCTCATCGGACCCAACGGGGCCGGAAAGACCACGCTGTTGTCGATGGCGACCGGGCTGGTGCGTCCCAGCTCCGGGAACGCCTACATCGGGGACAAGGACGTGTGGTCCGATCCGGTGGAGTCCCGGCGCGACGTCGGGGTCCTGCCCGATGGTCCGGCGCTGCCGCCATCACTGCCCGGCGGTAAGGCACTGCAATACGCCGGAGTGATCCAGGGCCTGGAGCCCACCGTGGCCGCCGAGCGGTGCGCCGACCTGCTGGACGTCATGGGCCTGACCGGGGCCGAGGACCAGCAGATCTCCACCTACTCAGCAGGTATGACCAAAAAGATCGGCCTGGCCGGTGCGCTGATCCACTCCCCCTCGCTGCTGGTGCTCGATGAGCCGCTGGAAGCGGTGGACCCAGTCTCGGCCAAGACCATCCGCACGCTCCTGCAGAACTACGTGGAGCGCGGTGGCACCGCCATCGTCTCCAGTCACTCCCTGCCGCTGATCGAACAGGTCTGTACGCACGTGGCGATCTTGGACGGCGGCGTTCTGCGCTCCGCCGGAACCCTCGCCGAGGTGCGGGGCGATGCGGACCTGGAGAGCGCCGTCGTCGCTCTTGCCGATCCGGACGCCGTTCCGCGCGACCTCGGGTGGCTCGGAGTATGAGCACCGACGGCACGGGGTACGGCACCGGGTACGGCGCGGGCTACGGCTCAGCGGATGGCACCGTGGCCAACGTCAGCGCCAACGACGCGGCCTTCGCTCAGACGCCGCCGCGCCCCACCATCACCCCGCTGAAGATCAAGCCAGGCGACCAGGTCAAGGTCCTGCTCGCGATGGACTCCGACATCCGCAAGGAGTCCGGGCGCAAACGCCGCGGGGCCCAGGTGATCTTCGCGATCGTCGTGGTGCTCTCGCTGCTCATGCTGTTGGCTGCGCCGTTGATCGCCAGCGAGGTGGCCGAGCGCAACACCGTGGCCGCTTACGCCGCGCTCATCATCGCCGCCGGGTACGTCATCGGCCCAATCGCGATCGGCCGCTCCGGGTTCGGCCTGCGCGCTGACCACGTGGCCCACCTGCCGGTGCACAGCGGACCCTTGCGCCGAGCACTGCTGCTGGCGATGCTGCGCTCCCCGGGCAGTTGGGCCCTGACGGTGGGCATCGTCGGCTCGATGGCATGGGTCGGTGAGGGCGCAAGCAAGGCCGTCGCGATGGGACTCGGGCTCCTGTTGGTCGCGCTCATCCTGCCGCTGGGGCGGGTGACCGAGTTGTTGCTGATCTCGGCGATGTCTTCTCCGGTCGGCCGCGTGGTGGGTGCCGTCGGCACCGTTCTACTCCTCACCGCGGCCTACGTCGGGATGCTCATGCTCCCCGAGGTGATGATCTCCTTCGCCGGCGACTCCGCCGTGCAGGGCATCGCCCGCGCCTTGCCCGGAGGCTGGCCGGTGGCGGGCGCCGAGGCCCTGGGCGATGGTCGCTGGTGGCTCACCGCCCTGGTGACTCTGGGGCTGATGCTCTTGGCGGGGGCCGCGTTCACCGAGTGGCGCCGCCGCCTGGACCGGATGCTCGAGGGCTACATCACGCCCTCCTCCTCCCAGAAGAAGCGCACCGAGCGCGGTACCCGCAGTGTCGCCGGTTCACGGTTGACCGCGGTGATCGGCACGGAGTTCGCGCTGCTGGTCCGCGACCCACGCCGGATGGCCTTGATGCTGCTGCCGGTGGCGTTCATCGCCGTCGGTGTGTTCATGTCCCTCAACCAACTCGACATCTACGGCATGCGCATCGGCGCGCCACTGGTGCTCCTGTTGGCGACCACCCCATTCGGCAACCTCTACGGGTTGGATGGGCACTCCTCCTGGCGGGTGGTGAGCCGGCCAACCGATGCGATGGTGATGATTAAGGGGCGCACCATCGTGGCCGGAATCTGCATCCTCGCCACCGGAGTCATCAGCACCATCATCGGCCACCTCTTTGTTCCAGACGCTGACCTCATCCCGGTCGCGGCGGCTGTGCTCATTGGTGGCAGCGTGGCCTTGGCGGGGATGTGCCTAGTGCAGTCGATGCTCGCGCCGTACAAGGTCGAGGAAGGCAGCGTCGGTAGTGCGCTGACCGCTCGCGGCAGCATGTCCGGTAAGGCTTTCGCCGCCACGCTCTTGACCCTTGCGGTTGGCGTGGTCGGCGCCGCCCCAGGCGCCCTGGTGGCGTTCCTTCTCAGCGGCGCCGCGGCCTGGCTCGGGGTGCTCATCTCGATAGCGCTGGCGACGGTCGCCTGGATGGTGTTGCCGAAGATCGCCTACCGCCAACTGCTGACCAAGGGCCCGGAGGTCTTCGCCGTCGTCGGCTAAGCGCGACGCTTACCTGCACGATCGAGTGCGGGTGCGCCCGTGCGCCCGCACACCCGACGCGCCCCGCGCGTGGCATCCTAGGCGCACTGGTGCGCACATGGAGCGGGGGTTGGAATGCTATTCGTAGCCATCGTTCTGACCGGCTTTGTCGTGGCCGCCGCGATCCGCCGGTGGTCCCCGCTGCGCACCTGGCAGAGCGTCGCCTCCACCACCCTCTTGGCGATCTTCGCCTGTTTCACCGCCGGGCTGAGCCTGATGGAGGCGCTCTCCGGCTCGTGGCGCGGAGTGCTGACCGTGGCCGGATCGGCGCTGGCAGGGATCATCGTGGTGCATATCGGCGCGCTGATTAACCGGTTCGCCTTCGACCCATTGCGTGCCTTCATCGACCGCAACACTGGCGACGACGACGTGCTCCTGCTGCTCCAAAAGCGCACCGAAAAGCGTGAAGTCCCGGTAGGCCGAATGAACTACTGGGCCCTGGCGGTGCGCTCGATCCGCCGGGCCCAGGAGGTCCGCGTCACCGGGCTGGCGGCGGAGATGGGTTACTACGGCCTGATCTCTCTGGTGCCGCTGGCCTTGGCGCTCGGCGCAAGCTTGGGCTACCTGGAGCGGATCTTGGGCCCCGAGGCCGTCGGAGAGATCCAAGACTCCCTGGTGAATGGCCTCACCGGGGTGTTCTCTGCGGATGTGGCCGATGAGATTCTGTCGCCGCTCATCGAGGGCCTACTGGCCCAAGAGCGCACCGGGGTTGCCGTGGGTAGTGCGATCGCGGTGCTGTGGTTGTCCAGCAGGATCTTCCGGGCCGCGATCCGCGCGCTGGATGACGCCTACGCCGTGACCAAACGCCGCTCGATCATCGCCCAGCAGATCCTGGGCATCGCACTGTCGATCGGCGCGGTGGTGACGGTGCTGGTCCTGGTGGCGCTCGTCGTCGTCGGGCCGCTGCTCGGTGACGGTGATGAACTGGCCGAGCAGTTTGGACTGAGCCGGTTCTTCGAGGTGTCGTGGGCGGTGCTGCGCTGGCCCGCGGTGGCGGCGCTGGTGGTCGCGTTCGTCACGATCCTGTACCGCTTCGGGCCCAAGGTGCACCCGGTGTGGACCAGGTGCCTGCCCGGGGCGGTGCTGAGCACCATCGGCATCATCGGGATCGCGCTCAGCCTCAGCCGGGTGCTGGCGATCACCGGCACCTCGGTGATCCGCGCCGGGGTCGAGGACACCGCGGTGCAGGCGGCAGCCCAGACCATCGGTGCGGTGCTCGCTGGGATGCTGTGGATGTGGCTCACCTCGATCGCGCTGCTCACCGGCGGGGTCATCAACGCCGAGCTGGATCAGATGGCCAAGGAGAACGCCGAAGCGGTGAAGGCTCAACGGCCCGATGCGGCCAAGGCGCAAGCCGGTTCCGCCCCCAAGGAGTCGACCGACCCCCCGGCCGAGAGCGAGCGACCTCGGGCACCGAAGCCGGCGAAGAAGCCCCCGGCCGCCAACGCGACGTCCTAGTCGCTACCAGTCTCGCCAGACCCCGGGACTACCGTCAAGCACATCGCTGAGCATCGAGGCGAAACGGGGGCAGGCGGTGATGTCGTGTTGCTCGCAGCGCAGCGCATGTTTGGTCATCTCCGTGAAGAGGGCAACCTCCTTGGCGCGCTCTTCGAGCTCGGCCAGGTGCCCCTCGAGCACTTGCTTGCGGCCGGGCACGTCGGCGTCGAGCATGGCGCGGATCTGGTCCAGCGACATCCCAGCGCGCTTGCTGCGCACGATCACCGCACCACGAACCACATCGAGCTCGCCGTAGCGCCGATACCCGGCCGAATCACGTTGTGGCGATAGCAGCCCCACGTCTTCCCAGTGCCGCAGGACGTGGGTATCGACGCCCAACCGTATGGCGATCTCTCGAATCGGTAAGCCCGTATTTGCGTTCATGTTGACCTGAAGGTACAGCATCTGGGGCATGACGAAAACACATGACATCGTGATCATCGGCGGCGGCCCCGCCGGACTCCAAGCGGCCCTCAGCGGCGGTCGGGTACACCGAGGCATCGTCCTACTCGATGACGGCCACTACCGAAACGCCCCGGCGGCGCACATGCACAACGTGCTCGGACATGACGGAACCGCCCCGGGCGACCTACGCCGTCGGGTCCGCACCGAACTGAGCAACTACCCCACCGTGCAGGTGCGCAGCGAGCGAGCAACCTCAATAGCCGACGACGGCGAAGGCGGGTTTGATGTTCACCTCGCCAATGGCGAGGTACTTCAGACCGGTGCCGTAGTGCTCGCGACCGGAGTGCGCGACGAACTCCCAGAGCTTCCGGGTCTCAGCGACATCTGGGGTGACCGTGCCGCGCACTGCCCGTTCTGCCACGGGCACGAGTTCGCGGGCGGCCGCTACGGCATGCTCGGGGCGCCGATGTTTGGGCACATGTCGGGGATGTTGGCGCCGATGGCGGGCTCGATCACCGGGGTGCCCGTGGCCGCCGATGCCGAGCAAGAGGTGCCTTCGGATATCGCCGGCGTCACGATCGCGTCCGGGCACGCGGTGGGCGTGCAACGCACTGGGGACGGTATCGCGGTGGCGATGTCCGACGGCTCGAGCGTGGCGTTGGACGTGCTGTTTGTGACACCGACCCTGCACCAGCGCGCTCCCCTGGCTGCGGATCTGGGGCTGGAGTTGAACCCCTCCGGGTGCGTGCGGGTCGATGAGTTCGGGCGCACCAGCAAGCCGGGCATCTTTGCCGCCGGAGACATGGCGCACATCGCCGCCTACCCGATGCCGATGGCCTCGGTGGTCGGGTCGATGAACTCAGGTCAAATGGCGCTCAGCGGGGCGGTGATGCACTTGCTCACCAGCGCGAAGAGCTCGCAGGGCGACGCCGCCCCCTGAGGCATGGTGCGGGGCGCCGTGACGTCTGTCATGAGCCATCGGGGTGAAGTGCATTCGGACTGCTGATGGGGCGCACTACTGCCGAGGCGATATCGCCGCGATGCTGGAATCAGACCTCAAGAACACGAAGGAGATTCCCGTGGCGGACATCATCAATAACCTCCAAGAATTCGTCGAGACGCTGCACCCGGTGGTGGCTTTCCTCGCGGTATTCGGCGTCGGCATGGTGCCGTTCCTGGAGTCCTACGTTGGCAGCCTGATCGGCGTCATCGGTGGGGTGGGAATCGCGCCCTCGCTGATCGCCGCGATCGGCGGCAACATCCTGGCGGTGCTCATCGCCGGCACCATCGGCGGCGCGATCTCCAAGGCTCGCAAGTCCCGGCCGAACACCAAGAGCGGGCGTGGCGCCCGGATCGTGGAGCGCACCGACAAGTTCGGTGTTCCGGTGGCCTCACTGCTGGCACCGACCCTGCTGGCGATCTCGCTGACCACGTTCATCATGGTCACCCTGGGCTACCGCAAGTCCCACGTGATCATCTGGAACATCGTGGCCGCGATCGCCTGGGGACTGCTGTTCGGGCTCCTGGCCTCCGCCGGGATCTACCTCGCCGGCTGATCGGCTCCCAGCGCCCCGCCGAGCCCCACCCATCACCGCCGTACCCATCACCGCCTGCCCACCACCGCCTGCCCATCACCGCCGCACCCATCACCGAGCGCGGGGCGGTCGGGGGGGGACGCGGCGCCCAATGCGCGGCGGGGGGGCGGGGGGGGGGGGGGGGGGGGGGTGGGGGGGGGGGGGGGTGGGGGGGGCTCGGTGGTGGGGGGGGGGGGGGGCCGGGGGGGGCCTCGCGGCACTGGGACTCCAGCGGAGAACCCCTGCGGTTACGGCGAGAT
>JBMDWZ010000108.1:0-9496 GCA_048594865.1 Beutenbergiaceae bacterium | reverse complement strand
CGGCGTGGTGAACACCGTCACCACCACCAACGCGCCCGCCGTCATGGAACCGTTGATTCGGTCCGGGAAGGCGCGCAAACTCTCCTTCACCGGCTCCACCGCGGTGGGCAAGGTCCTGCTCGAGCAGTGCTCGGAGAAGGTGCTGCGTACCTCCATGGAACTCGGTGGGAACGCGCCGTTCATCGTGTTCGAAGACGCCGATCTGGACGCGGCGGTCGATGGTGTGATGCTGGCGAAGATGCGCAACATGGGCGAAGCGTGCACCGCCGCGAACCGTATTTACATCCAGGCCAGCATCATGGAGGAGTTCTCCACCAAGCTCGCCGCGCGGATGTCCGAGCTCACGGTCGGCCCGGGCGACCAGGAGGGCGTGCAGGTGGGTCCGCTCATCGACGCCGATGCCCAGGCGAAGGTTTCAGAACTGGTGGCTGACGCGCTCGACCATGGGGCGCAGATCCTCACCGGAGGGCAGGTGCCAGACGGCGAGGGCTACTTCTACCCGCCGACGGTCCTTTCCGGGGTTCCGGCCCAGGCACGGATGGTGCGTGAGGAAATCTTTGGCCCGGTGGCACCACTGACGTCCTTCGACACCGAAGCCGAGGTCATCGCTGCCGCCAACGACACCGACTTTGGGCTGGTCTCTTACGTCTACACCCGGGATTTGGAGCGCGGGCTGCGGCTGGGAGAGCGCCTGGAGTCGGGGATGGTGGGCCTGAACCAGGGCATCGTCTCCAACCCGGCCGCCCCCTTTGGTGGCATCAAGGAATCGGGCCTCGGGCGCGAAGGCGGCGTGGTGGGCATCGAGGAATTCCTGGAGACCAAGTACATCGGGATCGCGGTGGCAGACTAACCCTCGCAAGAACTCATTCGAGGAGGTTGGTTGGTGGACGACGGCGTACCTGCGCGGCCGCATCTGGATGACTTGGCGGGGGTGCTTGGGCCGCGGTTGTTAATCGACCCCGAGTCCGTTGCCCGGTACTCCGGTGACTCCTCACCGGCAGCCGCCGACGGCTCCGCACTGGCGGTGGTCCGGGCCGCATCGACAGCGGATGTCAGCGCCGCGTTGGCGTGGGCCAATAGCCATCGTGTGCCGGTGTCGGTGCGCGGGGGTGGCACGGGGCTGTCCGGTGGCGCGGTCGCCTACGACGGCGGGCTGGTGCTGTGCCTCGATGACCTCAACACGATCGGTGAGATCGACGTTGACAACCGGCTCGCTGACGTCCAAGCCGGTGTCATCACCGCAGACCTGGACGCGGCAGCGCGTGAGCACGGGCTGTTCTTCCCGCCAGACCCCGCCAGCGCGCGAATCTCCACCGTGGGCGGGAACATCGCTACCAACGCCGGCGGCTTGCGCGGGGTCGCGCACGGCGTGATGGCCGATTCGGTGGCGGCGCTGGAGGTGGTGCTGGCCGACGGTCGGGTGCTCCGCACCGGGCGCCGGACCACGAAGAACGCCACCGGTTATGACCTCACCAGCCTGTTCGTGGGCTCCGAGGGAACCCTGGGCGTGATCACAGCGGCCACCGTGCGGCTCAAGGCCGTGCCCGCCGGGAAGCCGGTGACGTTCTATGCGACCTTCGATGACATCGTTGATGCCGGCCGCGCCGTCACCGCGATTTGGGGCGGTGGTCAGCAGCCGGAGATGCTCGAGCTCATCGACGCCCTCGGTGTGCAGGTCATCGAGGAGTTTCGGCCCAGTGGGTTGCCGCGTCCGGGCGCCGCGCTGCTTCTTGGGCAGATGGTTGGGCCCGATGCCGTGAGTCAGGCGCAGCAGATCCTGGACGTGTGCGGCGCTCACGCCGCCGCCGAGGTGGGCATTGCCGCCGACGATGAGTTCTGGGAGGCGCGGCGCGCGTCACACCCTGCGCTTCGAGCCAAGGGCCTGACGGTGTCCTCCGATGTGGGCGTGCCGGTGGCGCAGTTGGCGCAGCTCTTTGCCGGTATTCGGCAGATCTCCGAGCGCCGTGGGCGGCGGGTGTCGATCGTGGCGCACGCCGGTGACGGCAACCTGCACCCCACGATCGAGGCCGGGCCGGATGCCGCCGAGCAACGCGCGGCCAAGGACACGATGGACGACATCACCCGGCTAGCGCTGGAGTTGGGCGGAACCGTCAGCGGTGAGCACGGGATCGGATCTCTGAAGTTGCACGCTTTGGAGTGGCAGAACGATGCGGTGTCCCGCGAGATGCAGCGCGGGATCAAGGCGTCGTTCGACCCGAACGGGATCCTGACACCCGGCCGGGGGATCTAGCCGCGAGGCCGGATCCGCACGCGGTGTGCGGAATTTGCTGTTGGGCGGCGAAGCTGAGGCCGGCGCGGGCGCTAAATCAGTCGGTGCAGGGCGTCGTTCATGTGCGCCATGAGCAACTCATCGGTGCGCTGCGCGCCCCCGGCCACGAACGACTCGGCCAGCTCCCGGTGCTCGCGCACCCGGGTGGCTGGGTCGGAGTAAGTGGGCTCCAGGGCGTGGATACACATTCGAGTCTCGGTGATGAGGGTCTGATGCATCCGCAGCAACTGCGGGCTGTCGGCACACCGCACCAAGAGCTCATGAAAGTGCACATCGGCGTGGGAGACGCCGGGGGAGTCGTTGGCTGCCGCGGCGGCCGCCATCTCATCGACCGCACCGAGCAACACCTCGCGGGCCCGCTCGGGATCCAGGCGGTGCACCTGCGCAGCCGCGGTGCGCTCGATCCCTTCGCGCGCCAAATACAGGTCGCTGATGTTCTCCGGTGACAGCTCGATGAGGAACAGCCCGCGATTGCGGTGCGAGACCAGCAGCCCTTCCTGCGTGAGCCGTTGCAAGCCCTCGCGCAGCGGCCCGCGGCTCACCCCCAGCTGCTTCGCCAGCGACTGCTCGTGCAACTGACTTCCCGGCGCGATCACCCCGCTGGCGATCGCTTCGCGCACCTGCGCGGCAATCAACCCAGCCGTCGACTCCTGAATGACCGGCCGCAGCCCGATGGTCTCCTCGCTCATGCAGTGACTCCCTTGCGCATGAGCGCACCAAAGCCTGGCACCGGTGCCTCGATGCCCAGCAGCCGCAAGCCCTCGGATACCGTCACCTGATTCGCGGTCAGCACCGGAACCCCGGCGGCCGCCTCAAGGTCCTCCAACCAACGCAGCGTGTGCATCGCGGTGTCCGGGACCAACAGTGCTTGCGCACCGGCGAGCTCCGCGGAGGCGACGATCGCCAACACCTGCTCCCGGTCCAGGGTGCCCACCTCATCGGCGGTGTGAATGCCGTGGCTGCCCATCGCGGTCACTTCGATGCCCGCGGCGCCGAGGAAGGCCACGAACTCCTGCGCCACGTCGGCGGGGTAGGACGCCGCCACGCTCACCGAGCTCACGTCCAACGCGCGGCATGCCGAAACGAACGCCAAGGACGTGGACGATGCCGGCACGCCAGCCGTCGCCGCCACCTGCTCCGCCTGCCTGTATGCGCCGTCCCACCCGAACACGAAACTCCCTGAGGTACACGCCCACAGCACCGCATCGCACCCGCTCAGTTCCGCGACGCCATCGGCCAACCGGTCTGCCGAGCCCAGATCAAGCAGCGCCTGCACCTCGTGCGCATCGACCCCCACGAAGGTGTGCGCAAGCTGCACCTCCACCCCGATGCTGGCCAGCGGCCCGGCGAGCACGTCGTAGTCATCGGAGGCGCTGAACCCCGGATACAACAGGCCAATGCGTTTGACCGCACCGCAGGGAGCGTCAGTGGCACTGCGGGAAGGTGACGTCATCGCTCGGCACCAGCTACGTCGTCGTCCATGGCCGCAACGCCATTCTCGGACCCGCCCGACCCCAGCATGGTCACTGCGATGCGCGCGTAGCTCCGGGCGGCAATATCCAAATCCGCCAACGCCACGGATTCATCGGGGCGGTGCGCCTGCTCGGTCACCGACCCCGGGCCCAGCACCACCACCGGCATCTGGGCATCGCGGGCCAGGAAGCCGCCGTCGCAGGCCGCGGTCCAGCCGCCCACCGGCAGATCCGGCCCGCCCGACGCCGGAACGGCGTGGGTGCACGCGGTCACCAAGGGGTGGTCGGCCGGGGTCTCGAAGCCGGGCATATCCATCGGCATCCGAACCTCCACGCCCAGGCCGCGCTCGCCCAGCCCCAGCGATTGCACGCGCTGGGTGATCTGCTCGAGCACCACAGTCGGATCCTCGGCCGGCAGCAGCCTGCGGTCGGCGCTCACTCGGCAATGGTCGGGCACCATCGATCCGCCCACGCCGCCGGCCACCACGCCCACGTTCCACGTTGCCGGGCCCACCAACGGGTGGGCCTCGCTGCGCATCTGCTCATGCCAGCGCTCCAGGTCACCGATCACCTGCGCCGCACCATAGATGGCGTTCTTGCCCTGGCTCGGGTCGCCGGCGTGCGCGGCCTGCCCGGACACGTCGATCTCTACGTAGCTAGCCCCGCGAGCGGCGATGATCACCTGCAGGTCGGTTGGCTCGGCCACCACACATCCGGCGTGTACCAGGTTCTGTGGCTCGGTGATGTAGTGCCTGATCCCCAGACCCAGCTCTTCTTCATCCACCACAGCCGCCAACTCCACCGGGCCCGCCAGTTGCACCCCGGCGGCCCGCAGTGCGCCCATCGCGACCAGGGCGGCGGCGAGTCCGCCGAGCATGTCGGTGGCCCCGCGTCCATACAGCCGGCCATCGGCGATGTGGCCGCTAAAGGGCTCGCGGGTCCAGCCCGGCCCCGGTGGGACCACATCGGTGTGCCCCAGGATGAGCAACCCGGGCTCGGCGCCACCGGGCAGCACCACCTTCACGTTCGGACGTCCGGGGGCCACCTCGGTCACACTGACCTCCAGTCCCAGCGCCTGCGCGTGATCGGCGAGCACCTGCGCCGTGCTCTGCTCGGTGCCGGGCTCGGCGCGCCCGGTGGCCTGAATCAGGTCCTGGGCGATGGTGGTGATCAGGTCAGCGTCGATGGCGGCAAGCGCCTGGGCGGGGGCGCTCACGCGCCCGCCAACTGATCGATCGCGGTCCGCAGCCGGGCCACGCCCTCGTGAATACGGGCGGGCGGGGTGGAGGCAAAGCACAACCGCAGGGCGTTGGGGAAACGCTTGGAGGGGGAGAACGCGTTGCCCGGGATGTAGGCCACGCCCTCCTTGAACGCGACCGGGAACAGGTCCTCGGTGTCCACGCTCTCATCGAACGTCACCCACAGGAAGAAACCGCCGTCGGGGTCGGTCCAGGTGGCCAGATCGCCCAAGTGCTCCGTCAGGGCCTCCTGCATCGCCCGCTTACGCCCGTGATACTGCGCGCGCTGGTCGGTGATGTGCTGGTCGAAGTGACCGCCGGTGAGGAACCCGGTGAGCAGGCGCTGCGCCGGCAGGTTCGTGCAGGTGTCCATCGCTTGTTTGGCGTTGATGACCAACTGCTGCAGCGCCGGGTCGGTGTCCACCCAGCCCACCCGCAGTCCGGGCGCGATGATCTTGGAGAAGGTGCGCACCGAGAACACGCAAGGATCGCCGTCGGCCAACTCGTGCAGAGTCGGGACATCGGAACCCTCGAAGCGCAGCATCCCGTAGGGGTCATCGTCGATGATGACCGAGCCCCAGGCGCGAGCCAGTTCCAAGAGCTGTTGCCTGCGTTCCAGGGTCATCGTGGTGCCCGAAGGGTTTTGGAAGGTGGGCACCGTGTAGATGACCGACGGCGTGCGCCCCGCCTTGGCCACCAGGTCGGGCAACTGCTCCACGATCAAGCCATCATCGTCCACCGGCGCCTCCAGCAGATCCGCCTGGTAGGACAGGGCCGTCGCGGTGCCGTTGGTGTACGTGGGGGACTCCACGATCACCAGGTCACCGGGATCCACGAAGATCTTGCACGCCAAGTCCAGGCCCTGCATCCCACCGGCGGTAATCGTCAATCGTTCGGGGGTGGTGGCGTCGCTGGTGCCATCCAGCATCTCCAGCAACGCCTCACGCAGGCTCGCATCCCCCTCGGTAGCGGCGTAATCAAAGGAATCCGCCCGCCCAACGCCGATCGTTTCAGTGCCGATCTGAGCCAGCACCTCGGTGGGGATCGCCTCGGCGGCCGGGCTCCCCATTGCAAAGCGCACAATGTCGTGACTCTGAGCGGCCAACAGCGAGGTGCTGGAATCGATCACCGAACCCACGAGTGATGCGGTCCGGGCGGCCAATGGCAATGTCGTCATACGTTCCCTCGATCCTTGTCTTAACCCTTGACCCACAGGCCCTGCGGGAAATCGGTCAGTTGTTCCACACCGTCCTCGGTCACCATCACCGATTCGCTCATCTCATACCCCCAGCCCTCCATCCACATTCCCATGATCACGTGGAAACACATGCCAGGTTGCAGCACCGTCTGCTCCTCGGCGCGCAGAGAGATGGTGCGCTCACCCCAGTCCGGGGGATAGCCCACACCGATGGAGTACCCGATCCGGGACTCCTTGTAGAACCCGCGGCGGGCGATGACCTCGGTGAAAGCCGCGTGCACGCGCGATCCGGTGGCCCCGGGCTTCATCACCTCAAGGGCGGCGTGCAACCCCTCGGTGACCGCATCGGCGCATCGGGCGAGATCATCGAACACCTTGCCGAGCGCCACGGTCCGGGCCAGCGGGGCGTGATAGCGCCGGTGCACCCCGGCGATCTCAATCGTGGTGGGCTCACCCTTGATCAGCGGCGCATCGGACCAGGTCAGGTGCGGGGTACCGGCAGATTCGCCGGTGGGCAGCATCGGCACGATCGCCGGATAGTCACCGCCCAGTTGGTGTGAACCCAACGCCTGAGCGTGCTGGATCTCGGCGACCACATCGCACTGCCGCCTTCCGACGTCGATCGCTTCCATCGCTACCCGCATCACCTGACCGGCGATCCGGCCGGCGCTTCGCATCTTGTCTTGCTCGGCCGGTGACTTGATCGACCGAACCCAGTTCACCAACTCATAGGAATCGGTGATGGTGGTGTATTTCAGCCGGGCCTGCACCGCGAAAAACCCGCGTGCAGTGAAGTAGTGGGCATCCAGCTCGGCGCCCAAATACGATCCCGGCTTATCGGTGATCAACCCGAAATCGACGGCCTGCTCGGTGATCCACTCCATCGGGTGCATATCCTGGCGGTGCACCAGGTGTTCGGGGTAGCCGTGGATGTTCTCCTTGGGCAGATACGCCGTCCATTGGGCGCCCTGGGCATCCATCGAGCGGGCGAAGAAATGCGGCGCTCCGGCCACCGGTACCACCAGGCATTGCGGGGTATAGAACGACCAGGCGTTGTATCCGGTGAGGTAATACAGGTTGGCCGGGTCCACCACCATGAGCGCATCGAGGTGACGCTCGGCCATGACCTCTTGGACCCGTGCGAGCCGGGCCTCATATTCGGCGATCGCGAAAGGACGGGCGTCGAATTGCTCGGGAGTATCTGGAAAGGAAAAGACCTGGTCGTCGATTTCAGTCATACCGGACCTCCGGCTTGCAGTGAAGGAGCGCCTGACCGGCGCCCACGGCCCGAAGGCCAATGGCGTGCAACGCTAACCAAAGAGTCGCTTGGTTCGCAGTCACAATGGGGATTCCGAGTTCGATTTCTAGGGGTGCGATGAGGTCGCGGGTGGGCAGGTTGGTGCAACTGACGACGACGGCGTCCGGTGCTTGGGTGCCATCCCTCGCCGTTCGCCGGATCAAGTCGGCGGTGACGTCGGGTTCCACCGTCCAGATCCGTCCCGACAGGCCCAGACTGCTGCTGTTGGTGACAGTGAAGGAATTGCTGGTGAGGAACTGTGACAGCGCCGCGGCCATCGGCTCGTCGTAGGGGGTCGCGACCGCCACCCGGTGCGCGCCCAGCGCATGCAGGGCCGCCACGATCGCGCCACTGGTGGTCAGCGCCCGCCGATAGCCGACGCGGTTCAGGGCCTCGATAATCGCCGATTGCCCGCCCGGCCCGCCCACAAAACTGCCCGAGGTGCAGGCATAGGCGATCGCCTCGGGGCCGATGGTCGAAAGGTCCACCGCACACCGGGCGATCACCCCGGGTGCACCGATGAGTTCGGCCTGGGTGAGGTTGACCTCGACCTGTTGGTGCGGGGTGCGAGTCAGGTGCAGGCTCACCTGTGGTGGCACCCATTGCCACAATTCTCGGTCCAGGGCGAAGTCGTAGGGCGCCACAATTCCGATGCCGCGTTGGGCCTGCGTGGGCGCGTTGGGGGCCGCGGGCAGGGTCGGGGAGGTGGGCTCCATGACCCAACTCTAGATTGTGGACAATCAGACAGGAAACCCGATAGCGTCATTGCGTGTCTGAACCGGTTATTGCAGTGCTGCTCGCCAAGGGTGGCCCGCGCCCACCAGGTGTCGAATCGTTGCCAGCCCAGATTCGCTACACCGATGCCGATGGTCTGGCCGAAGCGGTGGACGGTGCCGATGCGCTGTTCCTGTGGGACTTCTTCTCCGACGCGCTGAGGAGTGCGTGGGACCGATGCGAATCCCTCAAGTGGATTCACATCGCCGCGGCCGGAGTGGACAGCCTGCTCTTCGAGGAGTTGGTGGCATCGGAGGTGGTGGTGACCAACGCCAAGGGCACTTTCGATCGCCCGATCGCCGAGTTCGTCCTGGCCAGCGTGCTGGCCCACGCCAAGTTGCTGCACGCCAGCGCCGAGTTCCAGCGCGAGCGCACCTGGAGCCACCGCGAATCCAGCTCGATCGCCGGAACCAACGCTCTGGTGGTCGGTACCGGGGCGATCGGCCGAGAGTGCGGGCGCTTGCTGCGCGCGATCGGCATGAACGTTCGCGGCGCCGGGCGCACACAGCGGCCGCAGGATGCAGACTTCGACCACATCTACGCCAGTGCGGACCTGGCCAGCTACGTCGGCTGGGCCGACTACGTCATCTGCGCGGCGCCGCTGACCCCGGCCACTACCGACCTGTTCGACGCCACAGTATTCGGCGCGATGAAGCCTGGTGCGCACTTCATCAACATCGGCCGCGGCGGCAGCGTCAACGAAGCAGACCTACTCACCGCCCTGAGCGATGGGCCGCTGGATGGGGCAAGCCTGGACGTGTTCCGCACCGAGCCGCTGCCGGCGGATTCGCCGTTGTGGGACGCGCCGGGGCTACGGATCTCGGCGCACATGTCCGGGGACGTCGCCGGCTGGCGCGACGCGCTGGCCGGCCAGTTCGTCGACAACGCCCGCCGGTTCATCGCCGGTGAGAGCCTGATCAACGTGGTCGACAAGAGCGCGGGTTTCGCGAGGTGAGCGCCGACCTCAGCGCAACGGAGCTCGCTGCCGGCTATACGGCAGGTGAGATCGGTCCGCTGGAGGTCACCCGCGCCGCGCTAGATCGCGTGGCGCAGTTCAACGGCCGGGTCAACGCCTTGGTGCACGTCGATGCCGACGCCGCGTTGGCGAGCGCCGCGGAATCGGAACAACGCTGGCGTGCTGGTACACCCTTGAGCCCGCTCGATGGCGTCCCGGTCACCATCAAAGACATTCTCATGGTCCGCGGCTGGCACACCGGCCGCGGATCG
>JBMDWZ010000107.1:0-4464 GCA_048594865.1 Beutenbergiaceae bacterium | reverse complement strand
GACCGCGCCGATTCGGTCGGCGAGGATGCCGAAGACCGGGCTGAGCGCGAACATGCCCAGCACGTGCAGGCTGATGACGATGCCGACGAGTTCCAGGGACATTCCGTGGTGTTGCATGTGCACCGGTGTCATCACCATGACCAGCACCATGACGGCGTGCGCGATGGCGGTCAGGGTGACGGCGAAGCGGGCTTGCCGGTGCGCGAACGCCCAGCGCAGGGCGGCGCGGGTGCTCAGGGTTGGGGTGAGGGGTTGTTCGGTGTCCTGCGCCGTAGTTGGAGCCTTCGGTTTGGGCAGGAACACTGCCAGGACGATCGCGCCAAGGCCGAAGGCGACGACGGAGAACAGGTAGGGCCCGGCGAGGTTCGGCAGTCCCGCGGCCAGGCCCACGTTGTTGCCGGGGGCGGTGAGGTTTGGTCCGGCCACGGCGCCCACGGTGGTGGCCCAGATGACGATGGACATGCTGCGCGCGCGGGTCGCGGGGCTGGCGCGGTCGGCGGCGGCGTACCGGGTTTGCAGGTTGACCGCGTTGGATACTCCGAAGAGCCCCAGACCCATGAGCATCACCACCAGGTTGGAGGAGATCACCGAGGCGATCACCAGGGCCGCGCCGATCGTGGCGATGGCGTAGCCGAGCGACAGTGCGGTGCGCCGGCCGCGTTTGGCCGCTAGCGAGGCGAGCGGGATGGCTGCGATGGCGGCACCGAGCACGCTGGTCGCTTGGCCCAGCCCGGCCACGGCGGTGCCGCCGAGAGATTCGGCGATCAGGCCGCCGACGGCGACTCCGGAGGCTACGCCGACGCCACCCAGCAGGTTGCTCACCACGAGCACCGCGATCGGGCGGCGATTGGATACGGCGGGCTGGCCCGCGGTCATTGAGAGACCGCTGGGATGTGGGGGAGTGGGCAGGCGTTGCCGGCTGTCTTCATTTGGTCAGGACTCTATCGCTGCCGCTGGTGGGTGTGACAGGTGCTCACGTGCTCAGGGGCTCAGAGGTAATGGGTCGCCAGCATCACATCCGCGGTTCGGCCGTCGGGGTTGCGGAGTGATAATCTTGGCTGTCCCTGGGGCTATGGCGCAGTTGGTAGCGCGTCTCGTTCGCAATGAGAAGGTCGGGGGTTCGAATCCCCCTAGCTCCACAATTCCCCCTCCGCCTACCCCGCTGACTTCGTCAACTCCCCGCCGAGGTAGTCACTTCGGTTGACGATCTGGGGCGCGGATTGACTCGCTCGGCGGGGTTTGCGGCTGGTTCGGCGGGGTTTCGGCTGGTTCAGCTCAGTTCAGTTCAAGCAGCGGAGCGCTCACCGGCCGGTCGCCTGCGCAGGGTCGGTGTGGCGATTGCCGGCGGCACGTAGGCCTGGTCGAGCACACCGACGTCCGTGCCCGGCGGAACGATCTGGTCGATCCGGTCCAGGACATCGTCGGACAATGCGGTGTCCAGCCCGTCCAGGAGCCCGTTGAGGTGATCCATGGTGCGTGCGCCAAGGAGTGCGCTGGTGACGCCAGGGTGGGCGATCGCGAAGGCCATGGCCAGGTGCGGCATCGTCAACCCGGCGTCCTCGGCGAGCGCGATGAGCTGTTCGACGGCCTCGAGGCGACTCCGGTCGCTGTAGGCCGAGAAGAACTTCGCGCGGGTGAGCGGGTTGTCCTGATCCTTGCGCACGCGACCGGTCAGCATGCCCTGTCCCAATGGACCCCACACGAGCACGCCCATTCCGTATCTCTGGGCGACGGGAAGGACGTCGCGCTCAATTCCCCGGTTGAGGATCGAATACGGCGGTTGCTCGGTCCGGAAGCGGGCAAGCCCTCGCCGCTCCGCCACCGAGTGCGCCTCGACTAGATCTGACGCTGGCATGGTGGAGGTGCCGAACGCCCGAATCTTGCCTGCGCGAACGAGGTCGGTCAGGACGGCGAGGGTCTCTTCAACGTCGGTCTGTGGATCGGGCCGGTGCAGCTGGTACACGTCGATGTAGTCGGTCTGCAGGCGGCGCAAGGAGTTTTCTACGGCGGTGGTGATCCAACGTCGGGAAGCGCCCATATTGTTCGGGCCCTGACCGATGGGGTTGCCCACCTTGGTGGTGAGGACGACCTGATCGCGCCGACCCTTGAGCGCTCTTCCAACGACTTCTTCGGAGTCGCCGTAGGCGTCTGCGGTGTCAATGAGGTTGATTCCGGCGTCCAGCGCGGTGTGGATGATCTGGGCTGAGTCGTGTGGGTCGTTGCCCATCTGGGTGGCGAACATGAGGGCGCCCAGACCGTATGGGCTGACTGAAATGCCGGTCTTTCCGAGGGTGCGGTAGTGCATGAGGGCTCCAGGAGTAGGTGGGGGTGAGCCCGCTCAGCACGTACACTCAGCTAAGCGGAAAGCTCCTCCACTACGATACGGAAAGGCGTTCCGTTTAGCAACCAAGGGAGAGGTATGCCAGCGGACTCAACCCAACAACCGCCGTCGAGCGGTCAAAGTGACGGCTCCCCGCGCCGGCGGGCCGATGCACGCCGGAACATCGATGGCCTACGGGGTGCGGCCAAGGCCGTGTTCGCGCGGAGCGGTGTCGATGCGCCAGCGAAGGAGATCACCGACCTGGCCGGCGTTGGCGTGGGCACCCTCTACCGACACTTTCCGCTCAGGTCGGACCTCATCATCGCGGTGCTGCAGCAGGAGATTGATCAATGCGTCGAGGCCGCCACCGCGCTCCACCACAGTGGCGATCCCTGGGAGGCGATCGTGGAGTGGATGGAGGGGTATGTCGAACTCGTCAGCACCAAGAGCGGTCTCGCCGCCGCCTTGCATTCGGGTGACCCGGCGTATGAGCACCTTCCGGCGCGACTCCTGGAGGAAATCGAACCGCCATTTCGCGCGCTCCTCGACCGAGCAATGGCGGCCGGGCTCGTGCGTGCGGACGTCACGGCGCGCGACATCCTGATCAGCGTTGCTCTGATCTGTCACCCCGTGCCGGGCGAGGCGCTGGCCTTCAATCGCCGGATGATCGGGATCTACCTGGATGGCCTCGCCCGGCAAGTCGGTTAGGCCGGTCTTCCGCCCCGGGTGAGTCCCGGCAGCTCTGCAGCGCCGCAGCGGCACCGGAGCGCCTCCTGGGTTCGGGGCCCTACAGCGTCGCGGAGCACGTCACGCCTTCGCCCTCGCTGCTGGACTCCTGCTCATCGAGCACCTGATCGCCGTCGCGCAGCACCACACAACGCAGGGTTGCCCCGGGCACGCCTTGGACGGTGACCGAGAGGTCGTCATCGGACAGTCCGAGTGTCTCGAAGGTGGCCGGTGAGGGGTCGGTGGGTAACACGGTCTCGCCCGTGGTTTCGGCTGGGCTCACTCCGCTTTGTCGGCCGGTGTATTCCGCGTGCAGGGTTGGGTCCGGCGCGCCCTTGGACACGACCTCAACCTCATAGGTGACGGCGACCGCCTCCTCGAAGTATCCGCAGCCGCCGAGCCCCACCGCCACGGCGAGTCCGGCCGCCGCGACTGCGCCCCGGCGAAGGCTGGTGGACGTGGCGGTCCTGCGTGCGGCGGTCGGTGTGGAAGTTGGGCGCGCGATAGCCATTGCTGCTGTTGTGCCTCTCGTGTGGTTCGAATGTCGGAGCAAGATGTGCTCACGTTCCATGCTTCGAGGCTGTCAGTGCGCGCCGCCTAGGGCATCGCACCGTGGTGGGAGATCCCCTGTCATCCCGCAGTCGGACCTCGGTGCATGGCCCCCTTCAATAGGTCAGCAGTCGCTGTATAGTCAGTGCATGCTGACCAAAGCTCCGCAGCTGGACGTGATGAACCGACTGGGTCGCGCGATGGCCGACCCCACGCGCTCACGCATCCTGCTCGCCCTCCTGGAGGAACCCGGCTACCCGGCGCAACTGGCCCGCGATCTGGACCTCACCCGAACTAACGTCTCGAATCACCTCGCGTGCCTACGGGGCTGCGGCATCGTCGTCGGGCAGGCCCAAGGACGCCAAACCCGCTACCAAATCTCCGACCCCCACATCGTCGCGGCCCTGAAGTCCCTACTCGATGTGGTCCTAGCGGTGGACGACGGCGTCCCATGCCTTGACGCCGCATGTGACCTGGAGTGCTGCTCACCTGCAGCGAGTGCTTCGCAGTCCGCCACATGAGTAAAGAGTGCTGCGGGGACCACGATGAGACCCGGGCCCCGAGCGAGCGGGGCCAAACCAAAGAAGGCCCCGTCGGGGTCGAGGCCGCCGAACCCCTGAGCCCGTGGTGGCGAGAGGGTGCACTCGCGCTACCTGCGGCATCCGGTCTTCTGTGGGTCGCCGGGCTCGTCCTGGGTTGGGCCGGCAACGACCTCGCGGCCACCATCAGTTACACCGCAGGTTTGGCCGCCGGCGCCTGGACCTTCGTGCCCGGTGCCGTGCGCCGACTCCTCACGAAGAAGGGCGCCAACCGGCTCGGGGTCGCGCTGCTGATGACGATCGCCGCCGTCGGCGCCGTCTCCTTAGGTC
>JBMDWZ010000106.1:0-1514 GCA_048594865.1 Beutenbergiaceae bacterium | reverse complement strand
GAATTCCTTCGTCTCCGAGCACCGTGATCCGTCCGGAAAAGCCCTGTTCGCGCAGGGCCGCGCAGGTGCGCAAGCCGGCGAGTCCGGAGCCAACAACGGCAACATGCGCGGGTGGTCGACTTCGCATCATGCGCTCAACGGTAGTCTCAGTGCCGCGATGAATGATTGCGCCGAACCCAAACCCGCCCCGCCCCGTGTTCCGGTCACACTGTGGTGGACGCTTGGTGGCGCCTTCGTGGCGATCGCGCTCGCGTTCATCCTCAGCCCACGGATCGCCGGGGTAGCGCTCGCGATCCACCTCGGCGCGCTGGGTCTAGTACGCCTCGTCTGGCCGGGCCAGGGGCCCACGTCCATGCGCGCCCGATCCAGATTCTTCGATGTGGCGTTCTTGTGGCTCGGTGCACTGGGCACGATGGTGATGTCGCTGACGGCCGAGAACCTATAGGGATCTCGGCCGCCGGTAAGAGCGATATGTGTCGCCGCGAGGTTAGCGAGTTGAGTCGTCCTCGATGTGGCGGACGTGACCGGCTTCCTCGGCACGGCGGTGTTCGGCCTCGACGCTGTCTTCGGCGTCGTCGTCCCACTCATCGTCCTCGTCTTCGTCCTCTTCCCACTCTGCTTCTTCGTCCTCATCCTCGATAGGGCGAGGGGCGAAGAACGCGTAGGACAGGCCAGCAATCGCGCCACCGAGGAGCGGTGCGACCCAGAACAGCCAGAGTTGGTTGATGGATTCACCACCGGTGAAGATGGCCGCTGCGGTCGCGCGAACGGGGTTGAGCGCACCACCGGTGACCGGTCCGAGGACCAGCAGCAGCCCGGTGAGGGTGAGCCCGGCGACCACCGGCACTACTGCGTTTTTGACCCAACTGGCAGTGCCGAGACACACGGCCACCAAGATTCCCGTGGCCACTGCTTCCAGCGCCAGGGCTTGGCCGAAGGAGAACGTGAACTGTCCGCCAGACAACGCGCCGATCCCGGCCTCGGCTTCGAAACCGTTGACGGTGGTGCCGAAGATTTCTGCGCGTGGCAGCCCGTCGGGCACTGTGAGGAACAGCAATCCGGCGGCGGCGGTACCGCCGGCCAGTTGAGCGACCCAGTACGCGGGCACATCCACCCAGCGCAGTTGCCCCTTGATCGCAGCTCCCAGAGTCACGGCCGGGTTCACGTGCGCACCGGAAACCCCGGCGAACAGGGCGATGGCGGCCGCGAGTGCTACACCAAAGGCGATCGCGATGGTGAACGGGTCCGGGGCGCCGCTGATCGAGGCGTACAGCAGCACGCCAAGTCCGATGAACACCAGAATGAAGGTTCCGGCGAGTTCGGCAGCGATCCGAACGATTAGCGGAACATCGGTGAATTGGTCGGCTTCATCCTCGATGATGTCCAGTTCCTCGTCGCGCTCTGCAGTGTTCTCGCTCATGCGTTCCTCTCGATCGCGGGGGCTTGCACCGGATGCGATCCTCTCACCGAGATCGCCACCTGCCTATAGCCGCGCTCTGTGGTTCATGTCTCTA
>JBMDWZ010000105.1:0-3704 GCA_048594865.1 Beutenbergiaceae bacterium | reverse complement strand
AACGGCGCGCAGACTCACCGCCGGTGACCCACTCTCGATGAGCACTTCGAGCGCGGCCTGCTCCAGCGACGCCGCGAGGTCCCCGTGGTGATAGGACGATCCTGATCTTGACACAGTCAAGATTCTACGCCTATCTTGACGCTGTCCACATTCTTGACAGTGTCTAGATTGCCTAGATGCGCATGCACCAAAGGATCTCCATGTCTTCAATCCTCGTCATCGACGGCCACCCCAACCCCGAGAGCCTGACCGCGGCCCTGGCCCAGTCCTACGCTGGAGCCGCAGCGGGCGCCCGGCTCATTGCTCTGCGCGACCTGGACTTCGATGTCCACATCCGCTTTGGCTACACGGCGCGAATGGACCTTGAGCCCGACCTAGCCGAAGCCCGCGAGGCCGTGCACGCCGCTAAGCACCTGGTGATCTTCACCCCGGTGTGGTGGCGCTCGATGCCGCCACTGCTGAAGGGCTTCTTCGATCGAGCCTTCTTGCCGAAGCAGGAGTATCGATACCGCAGCAACGGGCTGCCCGAGGGGCTCCTCAAGGGTCGTAGCGCACGGGCGATCATCACCTCTGACACCCCAAAGTTTCTGCAGGGGCTCATGCCGGACACCAAGTTGAAGTCGCTGACCCGCGGGACGCTCGGATTCTGCGGCTTCAAGCCGGTGAAGGCCACGTACCTGGCGCCGGTGAAAGGCTCCACGCCACAACAACGAGCCACCTGGATCGAAATGGCCGCGGCCTTGGGCCGTCAGGACGCGGCGCAGATGCCAGCGAATCAGCGGGGCGCGCTCAGCACCACGGCCGGCTGAGGCGCCGTGGGGCCTGCTCCCAGGCATCACCGAGGGCGGCGAGTCAGCACACTTCCCCTTGCGCTGCTCGCCGCCGTCGGTCATTTGGTGCGGACTGCCCGGACCCGCCTACGCAGGGCCCGAGAAGTCCGAGTCTTTGGGCTGGGCTGAACTCCCAGTCACCTCCGAAGCCGCCGTAAACCCGGCAGTGCACCAGGCCGGTGGCTTCACCGAAATTCTAGTGAACGATGCGCCAAAACTGTGGGATCACCCCGGGGGGTTGCGCCCCCTCATCCCCCGCCCCGCGCGCGCCCAAATGGACACGATTTACGACCATGTGGGCGCGCTCGGCGGGGGCGTGTTGGTGGTGATCAACACGCGCCACACGCAACGAGGCCCGGAGCCGCAGCGAACTGCAGATCCGGGCCTCGCGTAAGCGCCCGCGGGCGCCAGGTCAGATCAGGGAACTAGAAGTCCCAGTCCTCGTCCTCGGTGTTCACGGCCTTGCCGATCACGTAGGAGGAACCCGAGCCGGAGAAGAAGTCGTGGTTCTCATCGGCGTTCGGAGACAGGGCAGAGAGGATCGCCGGATTCACGTCGGTCTGGTCCTTGGGGAACAGCCCTTCGTAGCCCAGGTTCATCAGCGCCTTGTTCGCGTTGTAGCGCAGGAAGGCCTTGACGTCCTCGGTGAGCCCCATCGGGTCATAGAGGTCCTCGGTGTACTGCTCCTCGTTCTCATACAGTTCATAGAGTAGCTCGAAGGTGTAGTCCTTGAGCTCGGCGCGGCGCTCTGGCGTCGCCTTCTCCAGGGCCTTTTGGTACTTGTACCCGATGTAGTACCCGTGCACTGCCTCATCGCGGATGATGAGGCGAATGAGGTCCGCGGTGTTAGTGAGCTTGGCCCGCGAAGACCAGTACATCGGCGCGTAGAAGCCCGAGTAGAACAGGAACGACTCCAGCATCGTGGAGGCAATCTTGCGCTTCTCGGGGTCATCGCCGTGGTAGTAGGAGAGCACGATCCGCGCCTTCTCCTGCAGGTTCGCGTTCTCCTCGCTCCACCGGAACGCCTCATCGATCTCCGCGGTGGAGATCAGGGTGGAGAAGATCGAGGAGTAGGACTTCGCGTGCACCGACTCCATGAACGCGATGTTGGTGTACACCGCCTCCTCGTGCGGGGTCAGCGCATCGGGAATCAGGCTGACCGCGCCCACGGTGCCCTGAATGGTGTCCAGCATCGTCAGGCCGGTGAACACCCGCGTGGTCATCAGCTGTTCGTGCTCTTTAAGGGTGTGCCAAGACTGAATGTCGTTGGACAACGGCACCTTCTCGGGCAGCCAGAAGTTGCCGACGAGTCGGTCCCAAACTTCTAGGTCCTTATCGTCCTGGATGCGGTTCCAGTTGATCGCCGAGGCGCGGTTGACCAACGGCAGCTTCTCCGTCACGGTCATGTTCTTTCCTTACCGGTGGTGGGTGAGTAGTTCAATGGTCGACGGCGTGTTCCCCAGTTGGCCGCCGACGGTGCTGCCTTGGTGAAGCTCAGAGCATGCAGGAGACGCAGCCCTCAACCTCGGTTCCGTTCAGCGCCAACTGACGCAAGCGGATGTAGTACAGGGTCTTGATGCCCTTGCGCCAGGCGTAGATCTGCGCCCGGTTCAGGTCACGAGTGGTGACGGTGTCCTTGAAGAACAGCGTCAGGCTCAGGCCCTGGTCCACGTGCTGGGTAGCCGCGGCGTAGGTGTCGATGATCTTCTCGTAGCCGATTTCGTAGGCGTCCTCGAAGTACTCGACGTTCTCGTTCGTCAGGTACGGAGCCGGGTAGTAAACCCGCCCGATCTTGCCTTCCTTACGGATCTCAATCTTCGAAGCCACCGGGTGAATCGAGGAGGTGGAGTTGTTGATGTAGGAGATCGAGCCGGTCGGCGGAACGGCCTGCAGGTTCTGGTTGTACAGCCCGTGAGCCATCACCGAAGCCTTCAGCTCTTCCCAGTCCGACTGCGTCGGCAGGTGCACCCCGGAGTTCTCGAACAGTTCCTTGACCCGCTCGGTGGCGGGCTCCCACACCTGGTCGGTGTACTTGTCGAAGAACTCGCCGCTGGCGTAGGTGGAGTCTGCGAAGCCCTTGAACGCCTTGCCGCGCTCCTTGGCCAACTTGTTGGACTCGGTGATGCAGTGGAACAGCACCGTGTAGAAGTAGATGTTGGTGAAGTCCACGCCCTCTTCGGAGCCGTAGTGGATGTGCTCACGCGCCAGGTAGCCGTGCAGGTTCATCTGCCCCAGGCCGATCGCGTGCGAGTCGTTGTTTCCCTGCTCGATCGAGGGCACCGAGTAGATGTGCGTCTGGTCTGACACGGCGGTCAGTGCACGGATCGCGGTACCCACGGTGCGACCGAAGTCTGGGGAGTCCATCGTGGAGGCGATGTTCAGGGAGCCCAGGTTGCAGGAGATGTCCTTGCCCACGTGGTCGTAGGACAGGTCGGCGTTGTAGGTCGAGGCGGTGGAGACCTGCAGGATCTCTGAGCACAGGTTGGAGTGCGTGATCTTGCCTGCGATCGGGTTGGCCTTGTTCACCGTGTCTTCGAACATGATGTACGGGTAGCCGGACTCGAACTGGATCTCCGCCAGGATCTGGACGAACTCACGAGCCTGGATCTTCTTCTTCTTGATCCGGCCGTCGTCCACCATGTCGTGGTAGACCTCAGAGACGTTGACTTCGGCGAACGGCTTGCCGTACACCCGCTCCACGTCATAGGGCGAGAAGAGGTACATATCCTCGTTCTTCTTCGCCAGCTCAAAGGTGATGTCGGGGATCACCACACCCAAGGACAGGGTCTTGATGCGGATCTTTTCATCGGCGTTCTCACGCTTGGTGTCCAGGAACCGCAGAATGTCTGGGTGGTGGGCGTTGAGGTACACCGC
>JBMDWZ010000104.1:0-3093 GCA_048594865.1 Beutenbergiaceae bacterium | reverse complement strand
CGGCAGTGCGGCGGTGGGCTCGATGACGATCTTCAGAGTCTGCGCGGCCAGCCGCATCACCGGCGCAAGCGCATCGTCGGCGACCGTGAGCACATCTGCGACCCCGCCGGCGATGATCGGGAAGGTGAGCTCACCCAGGGCCTGGGTCTGCACGCCGTCGGCGATGGTGTGGGGAGTGTCGATGCGCACGATGCGGCCCTGCTCGACCGACTGGCGCCCGTCATCGGCAGTCGCTGGCTCCACGCCGAATACCTGGGTTAGTCGAGCGTGATTGCCTTGCCCCGCATCTCCGGCCGGCCCTGCTGGGTCCACCTGCCTCGCTTGTGCCGCCAGAATCGTGCCCGCCAACAGCCCCCCACCACCTAGCGGCACCACGAGCGCGTCCAAGTGGCCGCTCTCAGCAAGCAACTCCGCGGCCGCGGTGCCCTGGCCGGCGATGATGTCCGGGTGATCGAACGGTGGGATCAGCGTCAGGCCGTGCTGCTTGGCCAACTCTCGGCCAATCTGTTCGCGGTCCTGGCTGTAGCGGTCGTAGGGCACCACGCGGGCGCCGTAACCCTTGGTCGCCTCGATCTTCATCTGTGGCGCATCCAGCGGCATCACCACGGTGGCGTTGACGCCCAAGTCCCTGGAGGCGAGCGCGATCGCCTGGGCGTGATTACCCGAGGAGTAAGCGATGACTCCCCGCTCACGCTCCTGCGGTGTCAGCGCCAGCAGGGCATTGAATGCACCGCGAGCCTTGAAGGCCCCGGCGCGCTGAAAGTTCTCACACTTGAGAAATACCTGCGCCCCACACGCCTCATCGAGGCGCCGAGAGGTGAGCACCGGGGTGTGGTGGACGCGCCCAGATATCCGCTGTGCGGCAGCCGCCACGTCCGCCGGAACTGGCGGCACGTGGCGGCTAGTGGCCATCGGTCAAGCGATCTCTTTGTAGGCGTCGGCGAGGCGTGAGATGCCCTCGCTGATCTCATCTGGGGTGACGCCGGAGTAAGCGATCCGGATTGCGTTCTTTCCGCCGTCGACCACGAAGTCGGTGCCCTTCACCAGCGCGACGCCACGCTTGGCGGCGGCGTCGAAGAGTGCGTCACCGTCGGTGCCTTCGGGGAACTCGACCCACAGGAAGTACCCGCCCTCGGGCTCCACAAAGGTGGCCTGCGGCAGCTTCTCGCGCAGTTCGGTTGCCAGGCGGGTGGCCCGCTCGGACAGGGCGGCCTTGACGGTCTTGACCGAGGAGTCGAAGGAGCCACCGCGAACGAATTCGTTCACGATCGACTGCGACACCATCGAGGGGGAGATGTAGGTGCTGGTGGCCAGCTTGGTGATCTTGGCGATCACGTCCTTGGGGCCAACGAGGTAGCCCACCCGGATGCCGGGGCACACGGTCTTGGAGAACGAGGAGGCGTATACGACCTCGCCCTGCGTGGACAGCGACAGCATGCTCGGCAGGGTTTCACCGGTGAAGCGCAGCTCCACGTACGGGTCATCTTCGAAGATGGTGAAGTTGTACTCGCGGGCCAGGTTTACCAGGGCCTGGCGCTTGTCGAGCGACAGGGTGTAGCCGGCCGGGTTCTGGAAGTTGGGGATGACGTGGGCGAGGCTGATGTCGGTCCCGCCGGCGAGGAGTTCGGACAGTTCGGTGACGTTGATGCCGTCGGCTTGCAGCTGGACGGGGTGCAGGTTGGCGCCGCGGCCGCGCAGGGACAGCAGGGTGCGGTCGTAGGTGGGGCGTTCGATCACGACGCCGTCGCCGGACTGCACGAGCGTTTCGAAGAGGAACGCGTCGGCCTGCATGGAGCCGTTGGTGACGAGCACCTGGTCTTCGTCCACGCCGTGGCGCTCTGCAATCCAGGCGCGCAGCGGCTTGTAGCCCACGGATGTGCCGTAGGCAAAAGTGCCCGCCGGATCCTTGCTGAAAGCGCGCTCAGCGGCGCGGCGCAAGCCGTCGACGTCGATGATGTCCAGGGACGGAGCGCCCCTGGCGAAGGAAATCGGTGCTGGTTCGCTAGCCATGTGGCCACCCTAACGGGGCAACGTGCCCAGGGCAGAATCGATCTCGCATGCTGCAATGGGTCACCAGCCAGTAGCGCCTGACGTCGGACTACCCCCATACCCATCAAGCAGCCGCCGACCTATGTCCGCCGCACGATCCGAATCGACCCAGTGCCCAGCCGAATGTGGCTGTACCGATGGTCGTGAATGATCTGATGGTGCGTGTGGCATAGGGGCACCGCGTTGGCGAGGTCCGTTGGCCCACCTCTAGACCATGGCTGCAAGTGATGCAGTTCGGACCAGGAGTAGGGCCGTTCGCAATCTTCCGCGGCGCAACTGGTGAACTTCGTGGCCAGGGCTGTGCGTTGAGCGTCGGTGAACAGCCGCTTTGTGCGGCCCAGGTCCAGGACTTGCGACTGCCCAGACATCACCGCCGGCATGATCCCGGCCGTGCACGCGAGTTGCCTGGCCGCAGCCGCGGTGATCTGCTCGCCGGTGTCGAGGCCAGCGGCGGCGATCTTGCCGCGCAATACGTCCTCATCGACGGTGACGATCAGCGTCGCGGCGGCCTTGGTGGGCAGATGATCGGTGGGCAGGTGCTCGATGAGCTCGCATAACGCCAGTCCACTGGCGTGTGCCCACCCATCGCGGAACGCGGCACCGCGCCTGCCGCGCCCACCATTCCAAGCCTCGCCGCCGTCCGGAGGGCCCGCAAGGTCCGAGCCAGTAGTAACTGCTGACCCAGTCTTGATTGCTGACCCAGTCTTCGCCCCATCCCCAGCGCGCCTACCGGCGTCACTACCCCCGGTGCCGGCACTACCTCCGGTACCTACTGCACTACCTCCGGTACCCCCGTTGCGACGCGGCGCCGTCATGCTCTGTACGACCTTGCGGAGCAAACTGCCATAGAACGTGGGAACCGTGAAATGCCCGGTGATGGTGCCGTCTTTGTTGTCGTTGAACGTCAGCCGAGTCTTGGCCCGGGCGCGTTCTTGTTCGCTTGCCACGAGGGAATCTTCGTGTTCGTCGACCTTCGCCATCTCTTCTTCGATAACGGCCAGCGCCCGGCGGGCATTCTTACGCAACGTGCCGGGGGAGACCTTC
>JBMDWZ010000103.1:0-1931 GCA_048594865.1 Beutenbergiaceae bacterium | reverse complement strand
GTGGTGCACCGGGATCTGAAGCCGGGGAACGTCATGCTTACCGATGAGGGCCCGATCCTCATCGACTTCGGCATTTCACAACTGGCCGACGACGCACGGTTGACTCAGACCGGTCTGGTCACCGGCACCCCGGGGTACGTGGACCCGGCGGTGATGCGCGGGGCGGCTCCCGGGCACACGGGGGACTGGTGGGGTTGGTCGGCGGTGCTGCTGTTCGCGGCAACGGGTAATGCGCCATTTGGCCGCGGGCCGCTGGCTGCGGTGTTGGGGCGGGTGGAGACCGGAAGGCCCGACCTCGACGGCGTACCCGCACCCATTGCTCCGGTGCTGCGGCGGGCGCTGCATCCAGATCCCGATCAGCGGTTGACGCCGCAGGTGGTGCGGCGATCGTTGGCGGAGTTCGCGCTTGGGCGTGAGGTGACCGTGCGGCTGGATGAGGACAAGACGCGGGTTGCTGGTTCTTCTTCTGCTAGCTCCCCTTCCGACACCGGCGGTGCATATCGCGACTCGAGTCGGGACGCCACCGAGGTCGCGGTGCCACCGGCTCGACCCGCGCCGTCGTATCCGCCGGCTACTTCGGCACCGACCCAGCAGCCGACGTATCAAGCGACCCAGCAGCGGACCCAACAGGGACCGCGACGTGTGCCGGCACCGATCGAGGGCGGGTGGACGCAGGCATCGGTGACGCCGTCGCAGGATCGGATGCCCGCGGTGCCGCCGATGTCCGCCGGTGAGTATTCACCCGGGGGGTATGCCCCCGAGCGCTACGCGCCCGAGCCCTATCAGCCACAACAGTCACACCAGCCCTCGCAATGGGCCCCGATGCAGTCGGCGCCGCCGGCGTGGGCGAACCTGCCACGGGCGCGGCCGGCAGTCGTGGGGGCATGGTTCCTAGCGGTCATCGCCTTGGGCGTGATCTATCCGTCGGTGACGCTCGCGGTTCTGGTGGTGGTGCTTGCCGTGCTGGGGGCGATCGGGGTGGGCGCTCGCAACCTGCGCGAACGGCGGATTGCTCAGGGGCTGCGCCGGTCGGACCGGATTCGCACGACGTTGGCCAGTCCTTGGTACCTGCTGAGCGGTTTGCTGCTGGCCTTGCCCGGGTTGGCGCTGGGCGGGTTGGCGTCTGGCGTGATTTGGGGCTTGGGCGCCAGCCGATTGCCCGAGGAACTGGTGGTCGCGTGTGCGATGGCAGCGATCGGGCTGTTGGCGTGGTGGACGCCGTCTGCGGCTTCGGCCCGGTTCGGGGCTAAGACGCTGTTGGTGGGTTTGGCGCCGAACGCCCGGTTGGCTCGGATCTGGTCCAGCGTGGGCGCTTTGATCGCCGTTTTGGCGGCCGTGATCGCCCTCGGTTTCGGGGTTGGCGTGATCTGGGATCCGTTCCCATCGCCTCCAGTTCCCGATTTCTAAGTGGTACTTCCCACAAACCCGAATCTGGGCGTTGGTTGAAACTCGTCGTATCCTGACGTTGGTTCGGGGGCGCTCCGGGCCGTCTCTTTGTGAAAGGACCCGTTCCGTTGGCCTCAACGAATCCCGACAAGACCGCCCGGCGTGAAGCTGCCCGCAAGAAGGCCGAGTCGCTCCGTAAAGAGGCCGCCGACCGCGAGCGGAAGCAGCGCCTCGTCATCGGCGCGATCGCCACTGTGCTGGTCGCCTTGGTGGGTGTAGCGGGATTCATCATTTGGCAGTCCTCGCAGCGCTCTTTGCTGACCGAGTTCGAGGGCACCTCACCCGCGGTGGCCGACTCCCATGGCGGCGTCTCGATCGGCGCAAACGGGGCTGGTTCCGAGAACGAAGGGGCAGTCGATGTTCAGGTCTACCTGGACTGGTCCTGCCCGGCCTGCGCGGCCTTCGAACAGATCAATGGCGCAGACGTCAAGGAGATGGTCGACGATGGCACCATGACCGTGACGTACCACCCGGTGATCTTCCTG
>JBMDWZ010000102.1:0-7119 GCA_048594865.1 Beutenbergiaceae bacterium | reverse complement strand
CCGGGGCGATCAGCACGAGTAGCGAGGTCAATCCCAACTCCCGGGTGGCGCTACTGCGGGCCTGGGCGACCCTCCTGCCGACCGCCGCGCGCCGGTCGCGCTCCTGCTTGGTGATGGGCGCGGGCTCGCCGTTCTCGAGTTGGCCGGTCACGGCCGACTCTGCCGGCTCAGCCACATGAGCCGACCCTGCCTTCTCAGCCGACCCTGCCTTCTCAGCCAACTCAGCCCCCTCTGCTACTTCCCGCGGATGGACCCCATCGACGTCTAAGGAATCGTCTCTACCGGCACTGCGCTCGTCGCTGGTCACCAGCACATGCTATTGGTCGCCGTTCGCTGCGGGCGCGCGTGAAGGCACCCAGTTCCTTACCCATGCCTTGACCGGCTCTGGCGGCGGAGTCGGAAGAGCCCCACTGGGTACGCCAGTCCGGACACTTCGCCGCGAGGCGTGTGGAGCTGGACCGCGAGCTCAGCGACACCAACGCACGCGACTTTGCCAAGTTTCGGGCCGTGCGCACCAAAGGCGTCGCATAGAGCGCTAACTACATTGACCGGTGGCGAGTCTCGACTTTCCGCCACCCTCGAACGCTGGTTTGCGGCTACTTGGACGCTTCGACATCATGGCTGGATGCGCAGCACTCAGTGGTTTCGAGTAGCACGGCTCATCTCGATCATCCTGGCGCCCGTACTGGTGATCACAGGTTCAATATTGCTCGTACTGACGAACTCGACGCTGTGGTGGTGCTTCTTCGTACCGGGCATGTTTCTCAGCGCAGGAGTGGCTTTTCTCGGTATCGCAGAGGGTCGGTCATCGTCTGACAAGGCATCTGCGGATGGCGCAGGAGAGGCCCCCTAACAAAGGAAATTACAGGCGTATGGGCGATGCCGACCTCGAACCGTACGGCTGCCTCGTTGGAAATGACCCATCTCATACCTAGCGCCTGACAGTTGGCGGCGAGATCAGCTCCGATTGCGTTACCACCAGTTCTGCGGGTCAGAAAAAGCCATAAAGATGCACAACAAGCCTGCACAGAAAGCCAACACAGCAACGCCGCGCGCTGCTGTAGTCGTGGCCTTCTCCTCAAATTTGGGCTGGAGCCCTCTATCCTGGACACTTCGCAAAAACTTGCTGACTCGTTGAGCATTAAGAAACATGGCTGCGGCCACCACAAGCATTGCTAGTCCGACGAACAACGCGAGCGGATTCATACTAGGAAAGCTACCCCAGCCCTCAACGGCAGAGTCAGTCCTCGATCTGCAGCTCGCCCATGGCTTCCCAACCATCGCCGTCGACCTGACGGCTGATGATCTTTGGGGTGGCAGACAACGCCGGCCGAATGGCTTCCAGGCCGGCCTTGAAGTGATCGGAGTTCACGTGCGGGCCGGCCCCGTCATCGGTAAACGCCTCGACCAATACGTATTCGCTTGGATCGTCCAAGGATTTGGACCACTCAAAGAAGATGTTGCCGGGCTCATTGCGGGTAGCCGCGGTGAACTCCGCAACCCGCTGCGGCCAGGACTCCACATGTTCAGGTTTGACGGCAAACTTCACAACGATGACGTACATCTCTTACCTACCTCCTGCGGCCTCGTGGGGACCTAGTGGGTGATCAGGTCCCGCCAGCAAACTATCGCAGCACCGCCCGCGACGCCGGACACTGACTTTCGTACCGGTCCACACGGCACAACCATCATCTTGGCTCTAGGATCGGGCGCATGAGTTATCAGCAACCTCCAGGCGGCCCCACGGGTTCCGGCCGCCCCGTGGACCCAACCGCCTCCGGCGACGACCGGACGTGGGCGATCCTGGCGCACTTGTCACCGGTGATCGCCATGGTGGTCAGCGTTGGGTTCTTGAGCTTCCTCGGACCACTACTCATTTGGATCTTCTTCCGCGAGAAGTCTCAGCTGGTGCGCAACGCCTCTGCCACGGCCTTCAACTTTCACATCTCGCTATGGATCGCGGTCATCGTCGGCTGGATCATGGTCTTCACGATCATCCTGCTCCCGTTTGGGTTCCTGCTGATGGGGGTCGCCGTGGTCGCCCAGATCATCTTCTCGATCCTCGGGGCCATGCGCGCCAGCCGCAACGAGATCTACACCTACCCCTTCCAGGTGCCGATCCTGAAGTAGCACGCTACGGGGCCAGTCCCTGCACTGGATGGTGAGGGCGCTCCCTTAGCCGAGCTTGGCCAGGATGACGAACTGCACGCTGCGCTCCTGCACCTCGCGCGCATCAAAACCGCCCCACTGCTCGGTGATGGAAAACCCCGCATCGGCCAGCGTTTCGGTGAGCTTTGCCAGCGTCCGGTGGTGCAGCGTTTCCTGGGCGTGGGACTTCAACTCCTCGCCCACGTAGGTGCGGCTGGCGTGGGTTTCCAGCGCATCGCCGTCGCTTGCCTCATGCACCGCGACCACGTCGGAGTACGTCACCACCGGCTGCCCATCTTGATCCTCCAGGCGCTGCTCGGTGTTTGCCCGCGTCCACTTCTCCCACACGCGCGCCGCGGGATTCCAGGCATCGAAGAGCAGGTGCCCGCCGGGGCGCAGCGTGCGTGCGATGTCCGCCAAAGTCTGGCGCCACAGCGAATCGGGAAGAAAATAGTTCGCCACGTGGGCGCTCATCACCACCAGGTCCGCATCGTTATCGGGCAGGTCCTCGGCAGTACCGTGGATCCAGGTGACTGGCTCGGATCCCGGAAGGGAACGGGCGACGTCGAGGATCGCCTTGCCCGGGTCGATTCCGGTGGTGCGGTGGCCACGGGCGGCGAGGTCGATGGCGAGCAGCCCGGTTCCGCAGCCCAGGTCCGTCACGCGCTCGGCACCCAGTCGCTCAGCGACGCCGGCAATGAACTGCAGGTCATCGCGTTCGCCGTTCTCCTCGTCATAGGTGGACACCGCGAGCTCATCCTCGGTCCACAACGGAATCTGCACGGGGCGCACATACTGCTTGCAGCGATGCACTCGGGCGTACTCATTGCGCAGCTCGGCCTCATCGGAAAGCTTGGCGTGACAGAAGGCTTTCACCGGCCGACTGAGCTTCTCTGGACTGGTGAAACCCTGCGCCTCCTCAGCGTCGGCGTACACGTGCAGGTACTCATCGCTCACGTGAAACCCGTTGCGCACGTACCAGCCGTTGGCGGCCTCATCATCGCGGGTCCAGGCATCGAGCGTCGCGACGTGCTCGGGGAGCTGGGCCAACGCCGCCCCCAGGAGCGCATCGGCGGCCCCGCTGCGCCGGTGGTCGGGGTGCACGGCGATGGTGTCGATCGTGGCCAAGGAGGTTCCGTCGTCGTCCTTCCACAACTCCACGTCGATGACGCCGATTACCTGCTCGTGGTCCGGGGTGGTGAGCGAATCGGGCCGGTCGACGACGGCGACCAACTCGATGCCCTCATCGAACGTCGTCTTGGTCTGCTTCACGTCGTCGAAGTACTCGGTATCCAGGAAGCTCAGCGCACGGCAGCGCAGCCAGGAGGGTTCATCGGCAGGTGTGTATCGGCGGATTCGCATCAACGGTGAGGCTAATGCGCCGATGCGCCCGGTCGCCACGGATTATCTAGACCCGCACCCCAACGGTCGTGAATGGTGCGCGAGAGGGAACGATCTGTTTACCCAAGGGGGCCAACGTCACTGGGATGATTTTGAATTCGGCGATCGCCAGCGGGATTCCGATGATCGTGATCATCAACGCCACAGCGGAAATGATGTGCCCGATCGTCAACCAGATCCCGGCCACGATGATCCAGATGACATTGCCGAGCGCCGAGCCGAGCCCGGCGTCGGGACGCTCGATGACCGTTCGGCCGAACGGCCAGAACACGTAGTTCGCGATCCGGAACGAGGCGATCCCCCAGGGGATCGTGACGATGAGGATGCAGCAGATGATTCCGGCAAGGATGTAGGCAAGCCCCAGAGGAATCCCAGCGAGGATGAGCCACAGGACATTAAGCAAAACATTCAAAACACTGCGCATAGTTCCATTGTCCCCGGACTTACGGCCCCAGAACATCGGGGATCACCCTGAATCCGCCCCGGGTCTGTTTCGCCAGCCGTGAGCGTGAGCGTCCGCGGGGCGCAGCGAGGTTACGGTTGATCGGTGACTTCCTATTTACGGTACCCAGACATTCGAAACGATCTATTGACCTTCGTCGCCGACGACGACGTATGGCTCGCTCCGGTCACCGGCGGTCGGGCATGGCGGGTGACATCCGACAACGCTCCGGCGGCCAATCCCCGCCTGTGCCCCACCGGTGAGCGCATCGCCTACATCTCACATCGCGATGGGCACCCCGAGGTGATGCTCGTGGACATTGCCGCGGGCACCAACCGTCGGCTGACCTACTGGGGCGCCACCAAGTCAAAGGTGCTCGGGTGGACCTCCGATGGTCGGATCCTGGTGGCCTCCAACGCCGGTGAGCGCCACGCAGCCGATCAGGGTGTCCGGGCACTGTCGCCCGACGGCGCCACCGAGCGGATGCCGTGGGGCAGTGCCTCGGGTGTCGCGGTGCACCCCGACCATGGAGTCACCGTCTCCACCCTCGGCAGCCGGCCACCAGCACACTGGAAGCGCTATCGCGGCGGAACCGCACCAAAGCTGTGGCTGGACTCCGATCAAGACGGTTCCTGGACCCAACTTTTGACCGATGAGACCGCCGGCCTGGTCGACCCCATGTGGGTCGATGGGAGCCTGGTGTTCGTCTCCGACCGCGCCGCCACTTTCCCCGACAACACCCACGAGCAGGCGGACCTGTGGGCCTGGGCCGACCCCACAACCGGCGAACCGACACGTCTCACGCACCGCACCCCGGAGCAGGGCTACGTGCGCGACGCAGCCAGCGACGGAACCCGAATCGTCTGGCACAGCCGTGGGTCCTTGTGGATCTTGGACCACCTCGATGCGCACCCCCGCGAAATCCAGATCGAGCTACCTGGTACCGGCCTCAAGCCGCGCCCCGCCGATCCGAAGAAGAATGTGGAGGCGGTCAACCCCGACCACAACGGTGACGCCAGCCTGGTCACCTGGCGCGGCAACGCGTTCTGGCTCGCCCACCGGGACGGCCCGGCCCGCGCCTTGGCCGCTGACTCCGGCGTTCGGGTCCGCGAAGCAACCTTCCTCGGTGACACCGGATCGGCCGTATTCGTTACCGACGCCCGCGGCGACGACGCACTGCAGGTCCACCCCATCGCAGGCGATGAGGAGCCTCGGCACCTCGCCGCTGGAGAACTGGGCCGGGTTCTCAGCCTGGCCTCCGACCCCACCGGGCAGCGGATCGCCACCATCAGCCACGACGGCGCGATCCGGCTGGTGAGCATCGCCGACGGTTCGATAGTGGACCTGGGTCATTCACCCAACGGCGAAGCCAAGACCCCCGTCTTCTCCCCCGACGGCAGGTACCTGGCGTGGAGCCAGCCCACCGGTGACACCGGGAGCCTGCACCAAATCATGGTGGCCGACCTGGGCAACGCCGACTCAAGGGACGTCGGTGAGCCAGTGGCCTTCACGTCAGGCAAGGTCAACGACTCCGACCCGGCGTTCACCGCAGACGGCAAGCACCTGGTGTTCCTCTCGGACCGCACCTTCGACCCGAGCTATGACGGCCACGAGTTCGCGGTGTTTTTCTCCGGTGTCACCCGGCCCTGGTTGATCCCACTATCGGCCACCGAACCCGCACCCTTTGGGCCCAGTGCGCAAGGCTGGCCGATCAGCTCCGGATCCCCGAGCGGCGAGGAGTCGGGTGACGGTCCCCCGGCGAGCCCAGACCTCGACGTCGATGGCGCCGAGGAGCGAATCACTGCGTTCCCGGTGCTCTCGGGTGACTACCGCGCCCTTCGCACCACCGCAGACGGGGTGCTGTGGGTGAAGAAGGCTGGCGAAGCCGGCACCACCGGCGGCCGCCGGGCGGGAGTCGCAGGTGAGCCAGCCAGCGACACCCTGGAGTTCTGGTCCTTCGATAGGCGCAAGCTCTCCACGGTGGCCGATGCGGTGACGTCCTATGCGGTATCTGGCGACGGTAAACAAATCGTGGTGCGCCACAAGGAATCGATGCACGCACAACCGAGCGGGAGTAAGCCCGGCAAGGATGACGATCGCAAGGTCACCATCGATCCCAGCAGACTGCGGTTTGAGATCGATCCACAAGCCGAGTGGCACCAGATGTTCGATGAGAACGCCCGAATCATGCGCGATCACTTCTGGCGGGCGGATATGGACGGCGTCGATTGGGACGCGGTGGTGGAACGCTGGCGCCCAGTGGTTGCCAAGGTCCGCACCTCCGATGACTTCGTCGACCTGCTGTGGGAGACCGTTGGCGAGCTCAACTCCTCCCACGCCTACGCGATGCCGGTGCCCGATGAGGGCGCGGCGAAGCACCGCGTCGGACTACTGGGAGCCGACCTTGTGTCCGGTCCGGATGGGTGGCGGATCGAGCGCATCCTGCCCGGTGAATCCAGTGATCCCGGTGCCCGCTCTCCGCTGCGCGCCGCTGGCGTCGATGCCCACGAGGGTGACGTGATCGTGGCGGTCGATGGGCGCGCCGTCGACCCGACCCACGGACCGAACGCGTCACTGTTGGGCGCCGCCGACAAACCGATCCAGATCACCCTGCGGCGCCCAGATGCTGGAGATCGTGACGTCGTCGTCGTTCCCGCAGCGAGCGAGGCACAACTGCGCTACCAAGACTGGGTCCGCTCACGGCGCGAGTACGTGCACGGGGCCTCGAACGGGCGGCTGGGTTATCTGCACATCCCGGACATGATGGGCCCGGGCTGGGCGCAGATGCACCGCGACCTACGCTTGGCGACAAAACGCGAGGGCATCGTCGTCGATGTCCGCTACAACCGTGGCGGGCACACCAGCCAGTTGGTGCTGGCTCGGCTGATTCAGAAGGTCGCTGGGTGGACGTTCGCGCGGCACGTGGAATCGGTTCGCAGCTACCCCATGAATGCCCCTCGCGGCCCGGTGGTTTTGGTGGCCAACCAGAACTCCGGGTCCGATGGTGACATCGTCAACGCAGGTGCCCGGGCGATGGGCCTGGGACCGATCGTCGGTGTGCGCACGTGGGGTGGGGTGATCGGTATCGACGGTCGGTTCGACCTCGTGGACGGCACCAAGGTGACCCA
>JBMDWZ010000101.1:0-2680 GCA_048594865.1 Beutenbergiaceae bacterium | reverse complement strand
CGTCAAGATAGGCGTAGAATCTTGACTGTGTCAAGATCAGGATCGTCCTATCACCACGGGGACCTCGCGGCGTCGCTGGAGCAGGCCGCGCTCGAAGTGCTCATCGAGAGTGGGTCACCGGCGGTGAGTCTGCGCGCCGTTGCGCGTAGAGCAGGCGTCAGCCACAGCGCGCCCTACCACCACTTTGGCGATCGACAGGGACTGCTTAAGGCGGTGGCGGCCAGGGGGCTGCGGGCAATGTTGGCCGCCATGACCGCAGCTCGTGATGCCGCCGACACCCCGCGCGCCCGCCTCGTCGCCGCCGGCAATGCCTACGTGGAGTTCGGTTACGACAACGCCGCGCTCTTCGACATCATCTTCGACCCCGAGATCTGTGATCCTCGTGAGCCAAACCCGGTGACCGGGCCGTTCATCGCGGCGAACGAGGAGTTCTTGGCCGAGACCGTGCGCGAGGCCATGCCGCCGAGCACCGAGGAACTCCACGTGCAAACCGCCGCCGCGGCACTCTGGGCTGCCGTGCACGGCCTGGCCGTGCTCGTGGCCGCCGGTCACCTCGACATCGCCGTTGCCCGCCCGGGCCTTGAGTCATTGTTGGATCTGAAACTCGCCTAGCGCACCGGCGAGGTCATGCCGGCGTGGTGGGGCGGGTGATGCAGGGTGTCGGCACTCGGATTAAGCCCCGGGCGACCACTGCACCTCTAGTGTTACTCGCCGTCAAGGCCGGCGTACGCGCCCCACTTATCTGGTGTGGGAACGCCGCGTGCGGCCGGTGATGAGGCGAGAATGACCGGCCCAATCACGGCGAGAATCGCGATAATCAGGGCGGTGGTCGCCGTGCCCCACAGTCCCAGTCCAAAGCCCGCGAGCAAAGGTGCCAGTGGCATCAGCACCATAGAAATCAGATTAATGGCCGCCTGCATTCGTCCTTGATGCTTGTTCTGCACGGCAGCAACTTGGTAACCACCGAGTCCGGCGTTGACCGCGGGGAAGCTCACCGCCGCGACCATCAAACCCGCCAACACCACGGCCGGCGGCATGCTGAGCACCAACGGCACCAACGCCACGCACGCTAGGCCGAACGCAACGATCGACAGCCGACCCGTGGCGAACCGCTTCACGAGCCTGGGCGCAATGAGGGTACCCATGAGAATGCCCGCGAAGAACCCGGTGGTGATCAGCCCGATGATCCAGGGAGCGATTCCGTCTTGGTACCAGGAATAGATCAACGTCATCACGTAGGCGTTGATTGCCACATTGACAAAGGCGGCAGCGATGGCCGTTGGCACGACGCCACGCGTGCTGGCCATGACCCGAAAACCTTCGCCCGTGCGTTGCCAGAATGAGGACTCTTCCGAGGCGCTCTCGGCCTGGGCGCGGGAGGGGTGGAAGTCCGCCTTCATGCCAAGCACCGTGAAGAACGCGACGACGTATCCGACGGCCCGAGCGGCGAAGGGAAGTGCCTGTTGGATCGAGAAGAGCAGCCCGCCGAGCGGCCCACCGCCGAGTTCAATGGCCGCCGAACGGCCCTGTTCGGCGGACACGATCGTGGGGAATTGCTCATCGGGGGCAAGGACCCGCATCATGGCGCCCTTCGAGGCGCTGATGAGCGAGCCGGCGATCGTGCCGACCAGCACCAAGACCACGATCAACGGGATGGTGACGGCATCGGCCCAACTCAGCCACGCCAGCGCCCCGTATGCGGTGGCGGCGATGGGCACCGCCACCATGACCAACCGCCGGCGGTCAAAGGTATCGGCGATGACTCCAGCCGGGGTGAGCATCAACGTGCTGACCGCCGACGTCAACGCCGCCAGCGTCCCGGCGAACTCGGTCGACCCCGTGAGCGCCAGGATCAGCAGGGGCAAGGCGATGGAGGTGAGCGAGGCACCAAGGTCGGTGAAGGTATGCCCGATGAACCACAGGATGTAGTTGCGGTTCCGGCGCAGCGGCGGCGGTGTGGCGCCCTGCGTGCCGGCCGTCACGCGTTGAACTCAGTGTCTGCGCGCAGGGCCCAAGTAACTAAGGCTGCTGGATATCGACGGGTGATGCGGTGTTGCACGCCGGACATTGCTCCTCAGTTTTGGGCATTCCAGTAAACCAACCAAGACCCGTCGCCGTCAGGGAAATGGATGAGGCAGGATGGATCGATGACTGAATGGACGCTGCCCCAGGAACCCGAGCAGATCGTGAGCCGGGCCCGGAACCACGGAATCGCCGTCGAGCCCGATTCGGTAACCATCAATGACGGCGGGTTGGATTACCGCGTCGCATATGCCGCCGATGCACGGGGCGAGAACTGGGTGCTGCGAATGCCGCGACGGCCCGATCTTGCCGACACGATGCACGATGAAGCCAACATTCTGAACCTGGTGCGCGATGAGCTGGATATTGCGGTGCCGCATTGGGACGTCATCGCCCCCGACCTGATCGCCTACCGCCAGCTTGCCGGCCGCACCGCGCTCGTGGTTGATGGGGCGCAGGTGTCGTGGACCATCGACCCGTCCTCGATCACTTACGCCACCGAGTTGGGCCAGCTCACCGCGGCCCTGCACGCCATCGACCCGGCTAAAGCCAAGGCAGCGGGCGTGCCCACCCGCACCATCGACGAGGTCCGCGCGGCCACGAAGGCTGACCTGGACGCGGTGCTTGAGTCCTTCACTGTTGCCCCGCAGCTGCGCGA
>JBMDWZ010000100.1:0-2788 GCA_048594865.1 Beutenbergiaceae bacterium | reverse complement strand
GCAGGTGCACCAGGCGCTGAGCCAGGCGATCGAAGCCGCCTACCCCGAGCAGGCCGGAGCCGATCCGGTGATCCGTCCCAGCGATCACGCCGATCTGCAGGCAAACGCCGCGCTGGCGCTGGCAAAGAAGGTTCGATCCGCGCCTCGCGATGCGGCGAGGGCCATCGTGGCCGAGCTGGCCACAGGTGACCTCATTGCAGACGTCGAGATCTCCGGCCCCGGGTTCCTTAACCTCACTGTCACCGACGCCGCCCTGTGGCGCCAGGTGCAGGCACGGTGCAGCGCCGAGAAGTTCGGGGTACCGAGCTCGGAGACCGGCCGGCGCACGGTCATTGACTACTCCGCGCCGAACGTTGCCAAGGAGATGCAGGCCCACCACCTGCGCACCACGATCATCGGCGATGCCTTAGCCAACGTGCTGCGGTTCCTCGGCGGTGAGGTTATCGCCCAGAACCATCTCGGGGACTGGGGCACCCAGTTCGGGATGCTCGTGCAGTACCTCATCGAGCACCCGGACGCTGAGTGGCGCACCCGCGATTTGCACCAGGCCGATGATGTGCACGCCAACCCGGTCTCGGCGTTGGAGAAGCTGTACAAGCAGGCGCGAGCCCTGTTCGACGCCGACTCGGACTTTGCCGATAGGTCGCGCCGGAGGGTGGTCGCCCTGCAAGGCGGCGATGAAGACACCCTGGTGATGTGGAAGGAAATCGTCAACGAGTCCGAGGCCGCCTTCGACGCGGTCTACAAGCGGCTAGGCGTGGGCCTGAGCGCTTCGGACTCCGCCGGCGAGTCGACGTACAACGCGGTGCTGCCGCAGGTCGCCGCCGAACTCGAAGAACTCGGCGTGGCCAGTGTGTCCGATGGTGCCTTGGTGGTGCAGTCCCAGGAGGTCAAGGGACCCGACGACGCTCCGGCCGTGCTCATCGTGCGCAAGTCCGACGGCGGCTACGGGTATGACACCACCGACCTGGCTACGCTGCGGTACCGAATCAACGAACTACACGCCGATCGGGTGCTGTATGTGGTCAGCGCTCCGCAGTCGCTGCACTTCCGCCTCGTGTTCGAAGCGGCGCGGCGGGCCGGGTGGCTTACCGACGCCGTGGACGCCGTGCACGTGTCCTTCGGTTCGGTGCTGGGCCCAGACGGTAAGCCGTTCAAGACTCGTTCCGGGGATTCGGTACGGATGATGGACCTGCTCGATGACGCCGTCGGCGCTGCCGCCCAAGTGGTGCGCGAGGGTGCCGAAGCACGCGGCGAGCAGGTCGATGAGCAGACCCTGACGCAGATCGCCGAACAGGCCGGAATCGGTGCGGTGAAGTACGCCGACCTGTCGACCTCCCGGGTGAAGGACTACGTCTTTGACCCCGAGAGGATGACGGCGTTCAACGGCAACACCGGGGTATACCTGCAGTACGCCCACACCCGGATGGCCTCGATTCTGCGCCGCGCCACCGAGCGCGGGGTCGAGTTGGCCGACGCCGGGTCGGTGGAGCTGGACGGCGCCCTGGAGCCCGCCGAGCGGGCCTTGGTGCTGCAACTCGACGCGTTCGGCGAGACGCTCGCCGCGGTGGCTACCGAACTCGAGCCGCACCGCCTAGCCGGGTACCTGTATGACCTGGCCCGGGCGTTCACCGACTTCTACGAGGCTTGCCCCGTGCTGGCCTCCGAGGGTGCGCTGCGCGACCGCCGGCTGGTGCTGGTTGACCTGACCCGTCAGACCTTGGCCACCGGCTTGGGTCTGCTGGGAATCGCGGCGCCCGAGTACCTGTAGGCACGGCACCTGCTGTGCCCGGGACCCGGCCGCCGAATGCGATGGCGTCAGGGGCTCGTTGTGCTGACCTGACCCGCTTGCCGTGAACTGGGCGCAAGCGACGAGCACCCACCGGCGAAGAGAATCGCCGCGCCGGGTATTCACTTCGTGTATACACTCAGTGTATAGTCATTCCATGAGCGTTCCGATGGCCCTGCTGGCCCTCCTCGATGTAAGCCCCAACCACGGCTTCGCCCTCAAACACTCCTACGACGAACTGATGGGCCAGAGCCGCGATCTGAAGTACGGCCAGGTGTACGCCACCCTCGCCCGGTTGGAGCGGGACGGCCTGGCTGCGGGCGTCGGCGTCGAAGCCGGCGAGGGCGCCGACCGCAAGATCTACGCCATCACCGACACCGGCATCAGCGAATTCGAAACGTGGTTGAACGCCCCGAACCTGCCGGGCACGAGGCCCTCGGAGTTGTTCACGCGGGCGATCCTCGCGCTGATCAGTGGCCGTGACCCGCAGGCGCTGCTGCACCGGCAACGCACCAAGTATCTGGAGCGGATGCGCGAGTTGACCGCTGCCCGCAAGGACGGCGACACCGTGGACCGGCTCGCCCGGGACTACGAGATGGCACACCTGCAAGCCGACATCACCTGGATCGAGACCGCCGCGGCCCGGCTGGCCCCGGAAGCCGACAACGGCCGCAAAGACAAAGGCGGCCAGGAACGATGAGCGCGCCAAGTGAGGTAGTGGCAGGCGCCCGAGGCGGCGAGCCCCAGGCGCCCATCCTGTCGGCCAGCGGGCTGCACCACGCCTACGGCGCCACCCAGGTCCTGAAAGGCGTGGACTTCCAGATCGACGCGGGCGAACGCGTGGCGATCATGGGCCCTTCCGGGTCGGGGAAGAGCACCCTGCTGCACTTGCTCGCTGGGCTGTTGGTGCCCGAAGGCGGCAGCGTGCACCTGGGCCGGCGCCGCCTGGATGACCTCCCCGAACGCAACCGGGCGCGGCTGCGGCTGCACAAGATGGGG
>JBMDWZ010000010.1:0-4182 GCA_048594865.1 Beutenbergiaceae bacterium | reverse complement strand
CCAGGGGGAAAGCTCATAGAACATCCCGTGGTGGTCGACCAAGAGCCGCTCGTGCTCCACTTCCCGGATCCGCGGCCACTCGGTTTGCCATTTGTGGTCAAAGCAGTGTGAAGCCTTGGGCAGTCGGTAACGCCGCCACTGGCCATCGGCCTCGGTGAACACCTGCAGGATCGCCGAAGCCTGGTCCCACCCGGTGGCGAAGATGGTGCCGGCGAAGCTTCCGCGCCCGCCGATGGCGGTAAAGGGGTTGTTCTCGATGATTCGCCACTGCGTGCCATCGAACTCGGCGAGGCGCCCCCGGAATCGTTCCCCACGCCATTCGGGTTCGGAGTACTCGTTGGAGCAGATGACGAACCGACCCATCGCGGTGAAGCAGTCCTTGTAGTGGACCTTCCATTCGCCGTCGGTGTCCAGCTCCTCGTTGAGATCCCAGGCGAGTTCGACCTCAAGGGTGTTCACGTCCAGGCTGAAGACCTCGCCCTCCATGGCCAACACGTAGACCTTGTTCTCGGGGTCGGTGAGGTGCCGGGCGGTGCCGCACAGGCGGTGCGGGCGCAACTCCTCGACGGTGCGGATGGTGTGATCGGGGGAGATCACGTGCGGCCCACTGATGAGGTTCCCGGACTCAAAGTGCACCATCCGGTTGGTGTACGTGCCATCGACGCCCAGGGTCTCCGGCACCACCTCCATGCTGAAGTCGCGGTGGATCCGGCGAAGGCTTACCCCCGAGCCGCTACCCTGTTTGTGCGAGACGTAGTTCTGCACGTACAGCACCCCGTTGTAGGGCATCAGCGCACCGACTCCGAGTTCGCTTCGGGGCGGACCGAAGTCACCCACCTGAGCCAATGAGGGCAGCACTCCGGAGGCTGAGAAGGGGGTGGTCGTGAGGGTCTGCGGACGTGCGGATGTGTTAACCGTGTCGGTCACGGGAGAGCCTTTCTGGTGAGTGGTTACTTGATGCCGGTGTGCGTCATGGCTTGGACGAATCGCTTCTGCAGGAGCAGGAACACGATGAGGACCGGGATGATTGAGATGACCGACGCCGCCATCGACAGGTTCGGCGCCAGGGCACCTTGTTCATCGGTGAAGCTGGTCAGCGCCAAGGGCAGGGTGTAGGTCTCGGGGCTGGAGATCAGCACGAGCGGGGTCTCGTAGTCGTTCCAGGACCACACGAATGTGAGGATCGCCAGGGCGCTCATCATCGGGGTGGCCAGCGGCAGGTACAGCCGCCAGAAGATCTGCCACTCGTTCGCGCCGTCGATCCGAGCTGCTTCGGCGAAGGCGGCAGGTTGGGAGATGAAGAACTGGCGCATGAGGAACGTGCCCAGCACGGTGAAGATGCCCGGCAGGATCAAGGCCCAGAGGGTGTCGTACAGGCCCATCTGCTGGAAGTAGATGAACCGGGGAACCAGGAGTAGTTGGGCCGGGATGATCGACGTCGCAAGGTAGGCCAGGAAGATCTTGTCTCGACCGCGAAAGTACAGCCGGGCGAAGGCGTAGCCGGCGATGGTGGCGGTGAAGACCTCACCCAGCACCCGGGTGGCGGCCACGATGACGGAGTTAAAGAATGCCGGGACGATCGAGTTCTCACCCAGGAGCACTTCGCGGTAGGAATCCCAAAGAAAGGGGTCGGGGATCCACTGCATCGGGATCGTGAAAGCATCCGCGTTGGTTTTCCACGCGGTGGAGGCCATCCAGGCGAATGGCACCAGGAAGATGATCGCCAGAATCCACAGGCCAGCACCCCAAACCCACTTGGCGCGCCGCGCTTTGGCAGCCCGAGCGCGGTGGCGGGCCAGGTCGCGTTCGGACAGCTGCAGGGCTGCGGTGCCGGTGCGGCGTTTGCGGGCTTTCGTCGCTTGACTCGAGGAGCGCGAACCTGCCGCCGTGGAGGTGACCGCGTTCGCCGTCGTCGTCTGATTGTCAGTCATGCAGGGACCTGCCCTTCTGAACTCGCCACATCACGAGCGTGAGCGCCAGGACGCCCACGAAGGTCACGAGGCCGATCGCGGAGGCGTAGCCGAACCGGTAGAAGAGGAATCCGGTTTGGTACATGTAGTACGACAGAACGGTGGTGGAGTCGCCGGGTCCGCCCTGGGTCAGCAGCGCTACCAGGCCGAAGCCTTGGGAGACCCCGATGAAGAGGGTGACCAGCAGGAACACGGTGGTGGGCATCATCGCCGGCCAGGTGATGGTGCGCAGTTTGTTCCAGGCGCTGGCGCCGTCCACATCCGCGGCCTCATACAGGTCCATCGGGGCGTCCTGCAGTGCCGAGAGGTAAATGACGGCGGCGTATCCCAGACCGCTCCAAATGGCGATGACGATGAGCGCCGGCAGGGCCCAGTAGGAGGAGGCGAACCAGCCGGGCAGGTTTTGCAACCCAATCGCACTCAGGAACTGGTTGACCACGCCTGCGGAGGGGTTGAGCAGCATCAGCCAGGTCATTCCGATGGCGACCGTGGAGACGATGTAGGGCATGAAGAACACCGCGCGCAGTGCGCCGCGGCCGGGGATGTCCCGGTTCAACGAGATTGCCAGGAGCAATCCGATGAGCACGGTGAGCGGGACGCTGATGCCAGCGTAGATGACGGTACGGCCCACGCTGCCCCAGAAGCTGGGGTCCACCATGACGGCGGTGAAGTTGTCGATGCCGATGAACTCGATGCCGCCGAGCCCGGAGACCAGGTTCCAGTCGGTAAAAGCTAGGGCGATCACCGAGGCCAGGGGCACGAAGGTGAACAGGATGACGCCGATGAGGTTCGGCGCGATGAAGAGCCAGCCAGCCTTGGTGCGAGCCGAGACGTCCGAGGGGGCGTCCTTGCTCTGCTTGCTTTGGGTGGGGGCTTGAGTACTGGGGGTGATGGTGGTCATGTGTCGAACCTGCTAATCGCTGCCGATGCCTGGGAGTGGATCGCGGCCACGGCATCTTCGGGGCTGCGTTCGCCGATCCAGCACAGGTCGTGTTGCTGTTTGACGGCCAGGTCGATCTCGGGGAACGCGGTGAGTTCGGTGTCCAGGAGGAGTTGGGGGTCGTCGTCGAAGAGCACCCGGCGAAAGGAGTCCACGTCGAACCAGTCATCGGCGTCGGGGCCAAGGAGTGCGGGGAGCATGTCCTGCGTGCTGACGTTCTGCAGGGTGGGGATCTTCCCGCCGGGTGCCATGTGGCTTGATCCTTCGGTGACCCAAAACCGCATGAAATCCCAGGCTTGATCCTTTTTGGTGGACTTGGGGTTGATCATCATGAAGTTGTTGTAGGAGCCGGTGTTCCAGTCCCCATCGGGCATGGAGGGGATGGGTGCGGCCGCGACCCGGAAATCGTGTGGGTAGTTCTCGGGGTCGTAGAGGTAGCGCAGGCTGAACGGGGCGGTGGGCCACATTCCGAACTCCTCGTTGACGAAGGCGTTCTGCTGGTAGGCGTCCAGCTGGCGGGCGATGATCTCGGTCCAGGGGAAGATCGTGCCCTCGTCGATAAGGCGCCTACTACGGGCCACCATCTCGACGAATCGTGGATCGCCAAAGTTGGATTCGCCGCTTTCGGTGTACCAGTAGTTGGAGCCCATAGAGATCCGTGCGGTGTCGGGCATCATGTAGGCGCCGTATGTTCCGGAAGCGGCGATTTCCTGCGCCATCTCTTCAAAATCATCCATCGTCCACTGTTCCGGGACGACGACGCCGGCTGCGTCCAGGATCGATTCGTTGAGCAGGATCATGGTCGGTTCGAGCGCTGTCGCTAGAGCGACTACGCGGCCGTCCTTCCAGAAAGATCTGGGGGAGCCTTCGGAGAGGAAATCGGCTAGCTCGGTGTCACTCTCGAGGTAGTCGGTGATGTCGTCAGCGAGGCCGGATTCGGTGCGAAGGGCAAGATGTGAGGTGCTGTAGGTGAAGTAGACGTCGATGTCGATGCCGCCTTGCAGAGCGGTGTCGAGGCGCACGTTGCCGCGATCGTCATTGATGAAGCGGGTGTAACTGACGGGGATGTCTGGGTTGGTGGCGTTGTAGGCCTCAACCAAGGAGGCGGGGCCGTTCTCCGGCGGGACGCCGCCCCAGACATTGAGGGTGCCGGTAGACATTTGCTCGTCATCGGAACTGCAGGCCGCTAGCGCTGTGGTGGCGCCGAGGCCCATCGCGCCGAGCACGAAGCCGCGGCGGCTGAGGTTGGGGTGGTGGCTTGGGACTGACATC
>JBMDWZ010000001.1:0-8556 GCA_048594865.1 Beutenbergiaceae bacterium | reverse complement strand
GACTTGTCCCAGGCGGTCCAGATTCGCCAGCAGCGTTTCCCAGCCCTGATCGTCAAGGTCCGGGCGGCTGTCATAGCCATCGACGCCGGTGGCGGCAGCGAGCACCAGCACGTCTCCCCCGGCGGCCTCGAAGCTGTCGAGTTCGCGCTGCACTTCGGGAACCGGATCGTGATCGGGGTCGTGCAGCACCACAGGTACGAACGCCCCGACGGCGCCCAAACCGTAAGGCTCGATCGCTTCGGCGCGCGCCTGTGGTTCAACTGGCAACCAACCCTGCGGTCCGAATTCGGTGGCGCTCAGACCGAGTTGCTTCATCTCGGTCAGCACTCGCTCGGGCGATAGTTGGTGGCCCCACCCGGGGACCTCGCACACTCCCCAACTAATCGGGGCTCCAGCGATCTTCATCTTCATGCTCCTGGGGTCAATGTCATGTCAGCCAGCACCACCGGCGCACCGGTGTTCGCCGACTGTGTTGCGGCGTCAGCCAGGACCAGCGCCTCGCGCCCGTCGATGAGATCGGGTGAGGGAGCATCGGCGTCCAACACGCAACGCACAAAGTGATCCAGTTCGGCTGTGTAGGCCTGAGCGTACCGATCGAGGAAGAAGTCCTGAAATTTCTCCGCGATCCCCGTTCCGGCAGCGGTATTTACCCGCACGCTGGTGGCCGTGACGTTGCCAACCTCTAGCGAACCATCGGGGCCAAAAGCCTCCAAGCGCTGGTCATATCCGGCCGCGCAGTGCCTCGAGTTGATAATCGTGGCCACCGCACCGGACTCGGCAACAAGGGTGGTCACGGCCTGGTCGTAGTCTCCTGCCTCGCGCGACTCGGGGCGGGTGCTGCGCCCGACCGCGCTCACCGTTGCGATCGGGCCCAGGAAATACCGGGCCATATCGAAGTCGTGAATCGTCATATCGCGGAAGATTCCTCCCGAACCAGCCAAGTACGCGGCCGGCGGCGGGGCCGGGTCCCGGGAAATGATGGTGAGCTGCTGCAATTCACCGATTTCTCCCGACTGCACCCGCGCGTGCACTTGAGCCATCGCCGGGTCGAAACGACGGTTGAATCCGACCATCACGCGATTGGCGTCGGCACCGGCGGCGGCGATGCACTCATCCACGCGCGCCAGATCTAAGTCCACCGGCTTTTCCACCAACACCGCCTTGCCGCTGCGTAAACCCGAGATGATCTGCGGCACGTGAAACGCCGTCGGGGAGCCCACGATCACCGCGTCTACCTCGGCGTCGAACACGTCCTGCACCTGCGCGGTGGCCGTGGCGGTGCCCGGGCCGTAGGCCGAAGCGATCGCCTGGGCAGCCTCCAGATTCGGGTCCGCCACCAGGCTCAGTTCGGCCATCGGGTGGGTCGCCACCGAGCGGCCATGCACCACCCCGATCCGTCCGGCACCGATGATGGCGATCTTCAACGCCCTGGTCATTTGTCTGAATCTCCCGAGAAGTGGAACGAGGCTGCGGTGAGCGCGCCGCGGTGCGGCCAACGCTCGGTGATGACCTTGCCGCGGGTGTAGAAGTGAATCCCTTCGGGACCGTAGATGTGGCTTTCGCCGAACAACGAATCCTTCCAGCCACCGAAGGAGTGCCAGGCCACGGGCACCGGGATGGGCACGTTGATCCCGACCATGCCGACCTTCACGCCCCGGCGGAAGGTGCGGGCGGCCTCACCGCTGGCGGTGAAGACTGCCGTGCCGTTGCCGTAGGGGTTGGCGTTGATGACCTGCAGGGCATGGGCCAGATCGCGCACGCGCACCACGTCCAGCACCGGGCCAAAGACCTCCTCGGTGTACACGGTGTGTTCGGGCTGCACCTGATCGACCAGTGTTGGTCCCACGAAGTACCCGCCCTCATACCCGGGCACGGTGAAGTTACGGCCATCGACAACGAGCGTGGCACCCTCATCTTCGGCGCTGGTGATGATGCCCTCGATGCGTACCTTGGCGGCGGCGGTGATCACCGGCCCCATATCGACTCCCGGCTCGTGGCCGGCGCCGGTCTTGACGGCGCGGGCACGCTGAGCCAGCTTCTCCACGAGTTCATCGGCCACGGCGTCTTCCACCACGGCCACCGACAACGCCATGCACCGCTCCCCGGCAGCACCGAAGGCCGCCGCGGTGAGGTGATCGGCGGCGTCGTCCAGATCAGCATCGGCGAGCACCACACCGTGGTTCTTCGCCCCACCGAGCGCCTGCACGCGCTTGCCCTTGGCGGTCGCGGTCGCGTGGATGCTCCGCGCCACCGGAGTGGAGCCAACGAATGAGACCGCGTCCACGTCCGGGTGCCCAAGTAGCCCCTGCACCACGGTCGCGTCCCCGTGCAACACGGTGAATACGCCGTCGGGCAATCCGGCCTGCTTCCAAAGCTTGGCCAGGAAGACCGAGGCACCGGGGTCGCGTTCGGAGGGCTTGAGGATGAAGGCGTTACCGCAGGCGATCGCCACCGGGGCCATCCACAGCGGCACCATCACCGGGAAGTTGAAGGGGGTGATCCCAGCGACCACGCCGATCGGTTCGCGCACCGAGAACACGTCGATGCCGGTGGCGGCCTGGTCGGAGAATTCGCCCTTGAGCAGCTGTGGGATGCCGCTGGCGAACTCGACCACCTCAAGACCGCGCCCGATCTCTCCCTTGGCGTCGACGATTGTCTTGCCATGTTCGGCGCTGACCAGGGCGGCGAGCTCATCGGTGTGTTCCACGAGCAATTCGCGGAACCGGAACAACACGTTCGCGCGCTTGGATAGCGAGACTTGTTCCCACGAGTTGGCCGCGGCCCTAGCACTGGCCACGGCCGCCTGGACGTCCCCGGGGGTGCCGAGGCGAAGGGTGCCGATGACCTCCCCGGTGGCGGGGTTGTCGACGTCGGCGAGGTTCTCGCCGTCACCGGGGTGCGGTGCGCCGTCGATCCAGTGCTCAAGCGTGGTGGTCACAGATTCTCCTCGTATTGGTCAGCCGGGTTTGAGTGCCCCGGCGGTAGCGAGCGCGGCTTAGTAGTAGCGGCGCTGGTTGAGTTGGGCTTGTTCGTAGTCCCGCCGGGCGGCGGAAGTGGAGTCCAGGGTGGATACCTGCGCCACCGGCACGTCCCACCACGCCGAGCTGGGCGGGTTGGGGCCCTGCAGGGCGGTGGCGATGTGGACGACCGTGGCGTTATCGGCGGCCTGCGCGGAAGCGAACGCCTCCTTGAACTGCGGCACGGTGGTGGCCCGCAGTACCCGTACGCCAAAGGATTCGGCATTGGCTGCCAGGTCCACCGCGGGCGGCGGGCCATCGTGATCGCGCGCCGGGCCACGAGAACCGAACCTCGTGCCGAAACGTTGGGACCCCACGGATTCGGAGAGCGCGCCGATGGAGGCGTATCCGCCGTTGTCGAGCAGCACGATAATCACTTTGATGCCCTCTGAGGCGATGGTCGCCAGCTCCTGGGGCAGCATTTGGTAGGTGCCATCGCCCACGATCGCCACCACCTCAGCCTCGGGGCGAGCGAGCTTGACGCCCATGGCCGCCGGGATCTCATACCCCATGCAGGAAAAGCCGTACTCCAGGTGGTACTGACCCGGGCCGCTTGCACGCCAGAGCGCCTGCAGGTCACCGGGCATCGAGCCGGCGGCGTTGATGAGGACCGAATCTGGTCCCATCGCCTCGTTCAAGGCACCAAAGATGGCGGTTTGGGCTGGCACCGGCTGGTGCTCCACCTCATAGCACTCGCGGGTGACTTCCTGCCAGCGCTGCACACCGGCGGTGATCTGCTCGCGGTAAGCCGGCGTGGTGGACCATCCGGCCAGCGCCTGCGTCAGCGCCTCGAGCCCGCGCCGGGCATCGGCGATCACCATCTGCCCGCCCTGTTTGATGGCGTCGAAGGCGGCCACGTTGATGTTGACGAACTGCACCTCGGGGTTAGCAAAGATGGTGTGGCTAGCGGTGGTGAAGTCAATGTACCGGGTGCCGATTCCGATGACGACGTCGGCCCCGCGGGCCAGGTCGTTGGCGGCCTCGTTTCCAGTGGATCCCACGCCTCCCACGGCGCTGGGGTGGTCCCAGGCGATGGCACCCTTTCCGGCTTGGGTATCGGCCACCGGGATCCCGGTGGCATCGGCGAACGCGGTGAGCGCCTCACTGGCTTCGGAGTAGATGACCCCGCCGCCGGCGATCACCAGGGGCGCCTTGGCTCCCCTGATCGCTTGCACCGCCCGCTGCAGCGCCTCGGGCTCGGGTACCGGCCGGGCGATGTGCCAGGTGCGGTCGGCGAAGAACTCCACCGGCCAGTCATAGGCCTGGGCCTGAACATCCTGCGGCAGGCTGAGGGTGACCGCACCGGTCTCGGCGGGATCGGTGAGCACCCGCATCGCTTGCGGCGCGCTGGCCAGGAGCATCTCCGGGCGCCAGATCCGGTCGAAGTACCGTGACACCGGGCGGAAGGCGTCATTGACAGTGACGTCGGCGGCCACCGGGTTTTCCAGTTGCTGCAACACCGGATCGGGGATTCGGTTGGCGAAGACGTCCGAGGGCAACAACAGCACCGGGATCCGGTCGATGCTGGCCAGGGCCGCACCAGTGATCATGTTCGTTGACCCGGGGCCGATGGAGGCGGTGCAAGCGTAGGTGGACAGCCTGTTCTTGGCGCGGGCGTAGCCGACGGCGGCGTGCACCATCGATTGCTCGTTGCGGGCCATGAAGTACGGCAGTTCATCGGGGCCGGGCTCATCGCCGTCGAACCCCGCTGCCAGCGCCTCCCGGTGAGCCTGCACCAGGCCCTGCCCGAACCCGGCGACGTTGCCGTGGCCAAAGATCCCAAAGGCTCCGGCGATCAGCCGTTGGCGCCTGCCATCCCGCTCCGTCCACTGGTGGGACAGGTAGCGAACCAGGGCTTGGCCTGCGGTTAAGCGGATCGTGCTCATCGGGTCACCTCGTTGCGATCGAACGGTAGGCGCGGATCGGGCTCCTGGGCGTCCCAGGTCTCGCGGATCCAGGCGAAGTGCGGGTCATCGGTGGAAAGCCACTGGGCGCCTTGGGCTGGGCCGGCCATCACGTTCAGGTAGTACAAATCGTGACCCGGGGGCGCCACGCACGGGCCGTGATAGCCGTGCGGGACCAGAGCGGTGTCGCCACTGCGGACCTCGGCCAGCACATCGATGGGGCGCTGCTGCGTGCCATAGGTGCGGTGGTAGGCCATCCCGGGCCCCGCAGGACCATCGGTGACCTCGAAGTAATAGATCTCCTCGAGTTCGCGCTCGGACTCCGAATGCTCATCGTGCTTGTGCGGCGGGTAGGAGGACCAGTTGCCTCCGGGGGTGATCACCTCACAAGCCAGTAGACGGTGCACGCCCACCTCGGTGGCAATCGTGTAGTTGGTGACCTGACGGCTGCAGGACCCGGCGCCGCGGATCCCGGTGGCCGCCTGGGATGCGCGCAGCACCTGGACGCCGAATTCGTCCTCGGCGCCGGAGTCCACGCGGGCGGTGCCGATCGCGACCCTGCTTGACGCGCCACCGGCGGCGCTCAGGGTCACCGTGCTTCCCACGGGCAGGTAAGCAACATCGGCGGGACCCGAGAATGGGCTCGGGCGACCGGCCAATTCCACCTGTTGTTCGCCGTCGGGCGTCGTGACCAAGAGGGAGACTGGGCCGCTGAGCGGTACCACCAGGGCCTCGTCCTTGGCCAAGTCGCGGGTTGCGGGCTGCCCAGGCTGGAGTTCCAGCACGGTTAGGCCGCTGAAGGCCCAGCCCGCGGATTCGGGGGTGATATCGGTGATGATCGGGCCATCGGTGGCTCGAATGAGGTACCGGTCGTTGTCAGCGCTCATGGTGTCCTTCCGTCCGGTCGGCGCGGCGAGCCGCACGATCAGCCGGGCACGCAACCGCGCGTGCCATGCGTCTGACCGGACATTGCGTCATACTGTCGAATTCAAAGCGATCATCTAACATACGGCGCACGCCCACGGTTGTTCGCCCAGTGGGGATGTCAGCCCGGGCCGCCCGGGCGGCATGGAAGGGAGAAGGACTGTGACCGAGCACCTTCGCATCGATTTGGATCGATCCAGCCCGGTGCCGCTGTACCACCAGATCTCTGTCTCGATCGAGGAGCACATCCGATCCGGCGAGCTCGGGCCGGGACAGTTCTTGGAAAACGAAATCGCCCTCGCCGCCCGGTTGGGCATCTCCCGACCCACCGCCCGTCAGGCCCTGCAGGACCTGGTGGATAAGGGCCGACTGGTGCGCAAACGAGGCGTGGGAACCCAGGTGGCGCCGGCGCGGATCCATCGCTCGGTGGAGCTGACGTCGCTGCAGACCGACCTGCAGCGCTCCGGCCGTGAACCCTCCACACAGGTGCTCGCCCATGAGACCGTGCCGGCCAGCGCCGAGGTTGCCGAGGCCCTTGAGATCGATCCCGGCACCGCCGTGGTGCGCATTCAGCGGCTGCGCCTGGCCCAGGGCGAACCGTTGGCGATCCTCACCAACCACATTCCGGCGCGCACCGCACCCAGCAGCGAGGAACTCGCCAGCGGTGGACTGTATGACGCGCTGCGCACCCGCGGGGTTGTTCCCAAGGTGGCGCGTCAGCGCATCGGAGCGCGAGTGGCGGACGACGGCGAGGCCACCTTGCTCGATGAACAGGCCGGTGCCGCGGTGCTCACCATGGAGCGCACCGCCTACGACGAAGCCGGCAACGTCATCGAGTACGGAAGCCACATCTACCGGGCCTCGCGCTACGCCTTCGATACCACCACGTTCGCCAACTGAACCGCGGTCCGCGCGGCGGCGGATCGACGTGCCGGGTGCCCAAGCCGCGGTGACGCCACAGCGCCGGCCCATCTCAGGCTTCCGGGACCAGAACGTCGCGCACCAGCCCATCGAGCGTGGCGTTGGCGTTCAAGAACTGGCGCAGCGTGGCCCGTGAGGCCCCAAAGCTCGCAAACTCCCCCGCGTGCATGCCATCGGGATCATAGGCGCGCCGGAAGTCCGGGATGCGGCTACTCAGTTCTTCAATGATGGCCGCGTCCACCGGCACATCGATGCGGCTGGGCCAGTCCTTGACGCTTGAGTTGATCCGCTCCTGCCATGCGAATGGTGGTGAGATCACCAGGTCGCCGCCCACGAGCTCGGTGAGCTGCAGCCGGTTCCGGAACGCTGCGGACAGCACTCGGGTGCGATACCCGCGCTCGGTAAAGATTCGATAGGCGCGCTTGAGCGCGGCCACACCGGCCCAGTCCAGGGCGCCCGGGGTTAGGAGCAGTCCCTGGCGATCGGCGATGCTCTTGAGCCAGTCATCCAGCCGCCCGCCCATGATGGTGGCCACCGGCCCGAGCTCGATCGAGCTCATACCCTTGGCCTCGCGACGAGAGAATCCGCGCTCAATCGCCTCGGCCACGGCGACCGCTTGCGCCACGGTGAAGGACACCGTGGCATTGATGGCGATACCTCGGAAGGTGGCTTCCTCGATCACTTCGAGGCCTACTTCGGTGGCCGGGACCTTGACGATGATGTTGGGGGCCAGCGCGGCAAAGCGCTCGGCCTGGGCCAGGAGGGCTTGGGCGTTACGGTGCAAGCGGGGGTCGGTTTGCACCGACAGGCGGCCGTTGCGCCCGCCGCTGGCCTCGAACGCTGGCTCCAAGAGGGCGGCCGCCTCGACCGAGAGTTCCTCCACCATCTGCCAGCCGATGTCACTCTCGCTAGCTGTGGGGAATTCATCGGCGATCTCGGTGATGCGTGCGTTCCACCGTTCCGGATCGGCCTGCAGGCAGGTGACGGCGATGACCGGGTTGCACGTGGCACCCACGGCGCCAAACCCGATCGAGGTACGCAGTTGGACCGGATCGGCAGAGTCGTTCCACAGCGCCGTCTGGGGATAGGCGCGGGTCATCCTGCGGAGCGAAGACTCGCTGGCCGCGGCCTGGTCATCGCGCCCGGGCGCCACCGTTGTCTCGCTCATTTCCGTTCCCTCCAGCACATCGTGGTCTGCGAGCACGCCACTTCGACGCACTCTCGACCCCACCACTGCCGATCGTACATGTCAACCATATGTCCTGACAAACTTCTTCTCCCCTACGACGCTGCGCTGCGTGCTGCTGGGTGACCGATCACAAGACCGTGTACCGGCGTTACCTGCAATCTCGTTACTGTATTCCCATGCCAGGCATAGATGCACTCAAAGACGAAGCACACATTCTGAACCGCAATGGGGCCTGGTGTTGGTACCAGGACGAGCGCGCGCTGATCGACCCCGCCACCCAGACCCTCGTGGTCGGATCCGTGGCCGCGCCCGAAGGCGAAGACGGCGAATCGCGCGCCGGCAATATTGAGGTCACCGTCCTGAACCTGGCCACGGGTGAGTCACAGATCGTGGTGCTGCACGAGAACTTGGAGGTCGATGACCACGACGTCCCGGCACTGTGGCATCGCCGCGATGGCCGGTGGTTGGCCGTCTACACCACGCACGGGCGCGACAGCCTCAGCCGCTGGCGGATCAGCGAACCAAACGATCCCACCACCTGGGGCCCGGAGCAGACCTTCGACTGGTCTCAGACCGCCGGCGCGCACCGCGTCACCTACTC